>JBAVQD010000210.1:0-19661 GCA_049693675.1 Candidatus Sulfotelmatobacter sp.
AAGACTCTTCTCGAACGCGGCCAGAAAGTTCGCGCCATCGGCAGAAACGCAACTCACCTGCAACCTCTCGCAACCCTGGGTGCTGAAGTTTTCGTCGCCGATGTCACCGACGCAGCCGCACTCACCAAAGCGTTTCAAGATGCGGATGCCGCCTATGTCATGATTCCGCCCAATCCCGCCAGCAACGACCCTCTCGGCTATGAGAACCGGGTTAGCGACGCCATCGCAACCGCGGTCCGCAGCACCCGAGTTAAAAATATCGTTTCCCTCAGCAGCATCGGAGCCGACAAGCCTTCCGGCACCGGCCCGGTCGTGGGACTTCATAATCTCGAGCAGAAGCTGAATCAGATCGACTCCGCCAATATTCTCCACCTGCGCGCCGGATACTTTATGGAAAATACTCTGGGCCAAGCCGGCGCCATTCGCATGATGGGCTCAACCATGGGACCGATTCGTCCCGACCTCAAACTTCCCATGATCGCCTCTCGCGATATCGGCGCGTTTGCCGCCGATGCTCTCTTGCAGCTCGAATTCCGCGGCAAACAAACCCAGGAACTCCACGGGCAGCGCGACATCGATTACAACGAAGTCGCAACCATCATCGGCAAAGCCATTGGCAAGCCCAAACTCGCCTATGTTCAGCCCCCCGACGATCAGCTTCGTGCCGCCTTGGTTCAAATGGGGATGTCTGAACCATTCGCCCGCCTGCTGCTCGAGATGTCCGCATCTCTTAACTCCGGATACATGCGCGCTCTCGAACCGCGCACCGCCCGCAACACAACTCCTACATCGTTCGAGACTTTTGTCGCCCAGGTATTCGTTCCCGCGTATCAACAACAAGCAGCAGCGTAAATAACTTTAAAAGGCCACGCTCATCGGTTGAACGTGGCCTTTTTCTGTTATGCCTATCGAAATTATCGGTCGCTAATCTTCCATATCTTAATTGTTGTCTTCGTGAACCTTCGTGTCCTTTGTGGTTAAACGGTTTTAGGGCACGACCCTTCTCTCCCGTCTACCCTCTCTCGGCAGGTTGAGCTCGCCTCATACTCACAATCACCGTGTGCGCCAAACTTTCCACCACCGCTACATCGCCCTCGTCAAAATTAAACGCGTCCGTCGCAAACACCATCAGCAGTCCCACCGTGTCGCGCTCATAGCGAACCGGCGCCGCAAGAATCGATCGCACACCCAGCCGCCGGCAACTCTCCAAATCCACTCTCGGATCCATTTCCGTATCGTCGCATCGCAATGCTCTTCCCACTCGAAAGCATTCTCCCGAAAGTCCGGAGTTCACATCCAGCCGCGTTCCCAGCGCCGGCGCTCTCTCGCCCACACTCGCCCGGCAGATCACCGCGCCCTTATGCAGCAGCGCAATCGCCGCACTCGATCCCCGCGTCAACGATCGCGCTCTTTCTCCAATCAGCCGCAAGGCCGCAGTCAAATCTGTCCCCAGCGAGCTGAATTCGTATTGCACCGTCGCCGAGGCAGCCATTCCGTTGCGGCCCGCCGTCAGGTTTTCCGCTTCCAGACTTACTGCCATCGGATCGCCGGCCGCGCTCCCCGCCGACTTCACTCCCGCCGGCCAAGCCATTCTTCCCAACGCCACCTTCGGAGCCATATGGCTGGGCGCGCTCGCATTCAGCGCCAACCAATCGTTCAATCGCCGCCGCGCCTCCTCCGGCAAATCCGAGAACCGCACTCCCGCCCTCCCCAGCGCATCAGCCCATGCAATATATCCCGTGGTTTCAAATAGTGTTTCAAAGTGTGTTTCAAAGTTTGCCCCCAGGTTAGCTTGCGCCATCGGAGGACCGGGCTCCGAAGCATCAGCCGGCAAATCCACCGTCAGTCGCACCTGCCGCTCTTTGTCAAGCCGCTGCCCATTGTGCGCACTTCCAGTCTGCATCGACAACCCTGCTTCGCTCAGGTCGAGGATCATGCCGCCGGTCACGCCATCAAAACTGGCAAACGCCGGAGTATGCACCGTCTGCCGCCAACACCTTCGCCGCTCCCCTGCAAATCCCTGATGTCCACTCATAATGTTTTTAAGAAAAAAATCTCCCGCCCAATTCCCTTAACGAATGATGGAATCCTCATCCCGCGGAGCAAAGTGCTACCGCAGGTTCCCCCTGCTGGTTCACGTAGCAAAACAGAAAAAGCCACGACGCATTTGCATCGTGGCCTATAACGTCAGCGCCATGCCAAAAGCACGGCTATCTGAGCGCACAGTGTCTCTATCCCGCCGTCGCCGAAATCCCCAAATAATTGTTCACAGTCTCAACCGGCAAGCTCAGCGCATTCGCGATCTGCGAAACCGCTTGCCCCTGATTGTAGAGTTGATACACCTGTTGCGACTCCGAGAGCTTCACCGTGTCGCCCGAGTTATTGATGGTTGGTTGTGGATTGCGAGCCGCCGCCGAAGTCGACGAAGAGTTCGTTGCAGCTAACGACGCGGTCGAGAGCGAACTGGAAATGGAAATACTCATAAGACGCTCCTTACCTCTCACCTAAGGAAAGATCGGCAACTCCTGCCCATCACATCAGTCGACCCCCTCGCATTTTCCACCGCCTGATTCCTTATTCCCAAAACGGAACGCCGCTAAGCACCCTCGATCCATTAAAACCCAAATTATTCCCACTTATTGTCATTCCGAACCGGGTGCCAGCTCGGAGGAGGAACCCGCTGTTCGTTCTTGTTGTCATCCTGAAGCGACGGCCGTATCGGCGCTGAAGGACCCCTAACCACCGCCCCCGACCTTTTCCTAATAAAAACATGACTCACATTTTCCCCCGCGACAGTCCGTACCGGCGCGAATCCAAGTTGGGGCAAATTCATCCCGGCAAACAAGTTTTCCCCTTCGCGAGCCTGGAATCTCGTTGAAATTGTCTTCCCCATAGCACTCGTTTGGTTCGTCTTCGCCCACTGGAAATCGTTTCTCGCTTGGCTCTTCAACTCCGCTACGATCCTTGCAGGCTGCTGCTGTTCGCCCTCGAACGACATGGGTGTTTGGGCATGTCAAAGGCATATCGCGGAAAAGAATGGATCAGCTGTCGATTCTCGGTCTCTCTAACGACTATCTGATAACAGAACGATGAGCTGCGCCCCTGAGTTAGAACACAAGGAGTCACAGGAAAAAAGGAAGAGAACAATGAAATACATCTGTTTGGGATACATCGAGCCAGGAAGATTCGAAGCGATGACCGAGGACGAACGACACCGAACATTCGACGAACTCTTTGAGTACAACGACCATCTGCGCGCCAACGGACATCTCGTCGCCGAACTGCCTCTTCAGCCTCCGGAGACCGCGATGACCTTTTACTGGAAAAACGGCAAAGTCGCAACCACCGACGGCCCTTATGCGGAAACCAAGGAACAGGTCGGCGGCATTCATGTCCTTGAGGCCCGAGACCTCAATCACGCCGTTCAGCTTGTCTCGCAGCTTCCAGGCTTTAAGTATGGACTGGGACCGGTTGAGATACGGCCGGTTGCGGATTTGACCGAAATAATAAAGGAAAGTGAGCAGCGGCGGCGGCGAAAGGATACCTCGCCATGAGCGCGGCCACGAGCCGGCTGCTGAAAAAACTCTGATTGGGTATGGTTTTGGGAAGGGCGCGACTTCGGTCGTGCCGTCCAGTCCGGTACTTTCGGGGGGCGCGCAATTCATGCTCGCCCCCTAATAATCTCGCCAGTCCGAAGAGTTTGCGACACAAATTCCCGACCCCCGCTTCACGCCGACGGATTCTTCAGAACCTCTGCCAGTGCATGCATCCGCATTGCATCGGCCGGAGTCTTCGCGGTTTCTGCGCTCTTTTCGAGCGAAGGCGCCATCCCCTGCAATTTCGCTAACTTATTTTTGCGCATGTTTGACTTCTCGGCGCTTTGAATCGCCTTTTGCAGAGCTGCGATTCGGCGTGCGGGCAGAGCCTGCGACCGCGATAACTGGTCTACATACGCCTTCGCCACAACCAGCTTTGCGGGCCACTCGATCCTTTGCTGGTTCTGTACATTCAGGTCAGCCAACTGAACCGTCTTGGCCGCGTCGATCTCATTTTGTGTAAGAAACTTCGTTGGCGTCAGTTGAAACACATCCAATCCGCGCGCAATCTCCGAACCATAAATGTAGCCGTTGTACCAATACGCCGACCAATCGCCGCCGAGGATCAATGTTTTTGGATCAATTGGCCCACGGTCGAAATAAGCAATCTCAAAGGGCTTCGCGGGATCGGTGAAGTCCATCACCGAGACTCCGCCTTGGTACCACGCCTGCACTTCGATATCCCGGCCAGGAACCGGAATCAGAGAACCGTTGTGCGCCACGCAGTTCTCGGTGTCGCCCTGCGCGGCCGGCAGCTTGTAGTAGCTGGCGAAGTGCAACTTATCGTCTTTCAAATGAAAGATGGCATCCGCACCCCACTGCTTCGGATCGTTCGCACGGCAGCGCGCTCCCAGGCCGCCGCCCCACTCGTCGGTGAACACGACTTTACTGCCATCGTTCGAGAACGAAGCCGAATGCCAGTAAGAGTAGTTCGGATCGTTCACAGCATCCACACGCTTCGGATGTACCGGATCCTTGATGTCAAGCAAAATACCGTTTCCCGAGCACGCCCCAGCCGCCAGCCCGATCGCCGAGTAAGCGGTGATGTCGTGGCACTGGTCGGTGTCCGATGGTTTCTCTGCGCCCTTTTTACCATGCGTACCGCCGTTATTAAGGCCGTTGATCGCGCCTGTCCTGGGATCGATAAATACTCGCGGACTCGATACGATCTTCGCCTCCTGCGGCGCAGCCACCGGAACCTTGATCACATCGATGCGAAACAACGCTGTATTCGGGTCTTTATCCGGCTTTTCCCCGGAGCACCCGGCCAGCTCTTCCGGCTGGCGCACGAACGAGGTCCCAGAGACGTAGATGTAAACATTGTCCTTATCGTTCGGATCGAGTACCAGGGTATGCGTATGAGATCCGCGGCACGTCTGCACGGCTGCAACCTGCTGTGGATTCTTGATGTCAGAAATGTCGAAGATCCTTACGCCGCGGAAGCGGTCTTTTTGCGCTACCGGTATGTGGTGCTTTTTTTCCTTGTCTTTCTCGTCTTTATCCTTATCCTTGTCCTTGTCGTCGTTATCATTACCTTTGTCTTGATTGCTGGCGGTATCTTTGTCTTTATCCTCGTCCGCGGCAGCAGGTTCCGGCGGAAATCCCTGAACCCCGCAATCCAGGCGTCCATTCGGCATCTCCACCGACATAAACAACAGATTCTTGTAAACCGACACATCGCCCTGTCCACCCGGACAGACCATCGTTGTCAGCAGCTGCGTGTGCGCCGGTTGCGCGATGTCGTAAATGCTCACGCCATAAAAATTTCCCTGGAACAGGTGCGTGCCCTCGAAGGCGAGGTCTGAGTTGGCGAAAGCAAGTTGCGCAATCAGCAAGTGCGCCGATTTTGGGATCTTCTTGTTGTTGCCCATGCCCAGCCGTCCCACGATCGTCTCCACCTTTGGATCGTCAGGATTCGTGGCTCCCAGTTGAAACGCGTCCGGCTTCTTGAGCAGCAGAAGGTGTTCCAGGCCCATCGAAGTCTCACCCGCGTCATACATCCCCGGGGTCAATTTTGCGCGCGGATCGTTCGCATCCGATCCCGTCATGCCCGGCGGCAGCGTTGGGGCGGGCTGCGGAGAGAATGGATTATCCCCGTCGTCTCCAGCGTCCTTGTCGGCCGGAGGAGTCGCCGGCTTCTGCGCCTGTTCTTGGGGCGGAGTGGCGGGCGCCGCCTGTGCCTGCGTTCGATTTACCGCGAAACAAAAAATAAGAGCGACCCACACCACACCCAGGGCAAGACTGCGCAATCGGTTCATCATTTCTCCTCTACTGTCTCTTTCTTCAGCATGTTCTCCATGATTCGGATCTCGGCTCGTTGCGTATTGTCCGCATCGGTCGCAAAGTTGAACAGCTCGGCGTCTTGTCCTGCCCCTGCGGTATCGAATAGATCTTTTACCATGGTCAACGCGCCATTGTGATGCTGAATCATCCCCACCAAAAATAAGTGATCAAACTCCGCGCCCTTCGCCTTCCGTAGCGCTTCCATCTGCCGCGGAGTAAGCATTCCCGGCATCAGCGCCATTCCTTCCTGGGATGTAGCTTTGGATGTTTCGTGAGAAGTTTCGGGGGATGACTCGTGAGATGTTTCCTGAGAAGTTTCGTGCGACATATCCATGCCCGGCATTTTCGCCATCCCCGTCGAAATCGGTTCGCCCCGGGCCGCCAGCCATCGCTTCATGAACTTGATTTCGTCCGACTGCGAGCTGCTGATGCGTGCGCCCAGTGAATGCAAGGCTTCGTTCCGCGTATGCGATGGAATCATTGCTGTCATTTCAACCGCCTGCGCATGATGCACGATCATCCCCTGCATGAAGTCGACGTCGGCCGCCGAAAGTGCAGGCAAAGTTCCGCGCGTCGATGGCGGCAGCGTTTTGCTTGGCGCGCCCGGCGCACCCGGTTGCACCACCACTGGCTTCCCCGGCTCAGTTTGCTGTGCCCGCGCATTCTGCGAGAAGAAGAAAACCGTGAAGGCGCTCGCAGCCAGTAAAGTATGCACCGCAAGTCGCTCAGAGCAGGGCCGGAGCTCGCGCTCGCCGCGGAAACGAACTTCCCGCCAGTTGGTTGTAAGAGCCAAGATCCTCATTTGGACGAAGTTGGAATCTTTTCACGAAATCGGAAATTTTCAAAGCGCGAAAGATGAGCGAGAGCCGAATTGTGCGGGTTGCTGAAAGAACGGCTCAACATAACAAACGGAATCTCTACGCCCTGGTCTTGCAGTTTGGCGATGTCTCTCGGCGCTCATTCCGGCCATGGTACCTGCCCTCCGAGTGGACGTTCGTAATTTGAAAGTGCGTTCCTTCCGTAGTCAAATCAGTTTGCCGCTACCTTGTCAGGCGATTTCGTCCAGCACTGGAGGAAAGCTCGCCTCCCTAAAGCACCAACCTGGCCAATCTAGAAGTTGCGAGAATCGGCATGGCTCGGCGGAAAGCGACAATTCTCTGCATCGATGATCATTGGAACGGGCTCGTCGGCCGCAAATGTCTATTGGAAAATGTCGGCTATAAAGTCATGCAGGCAACCAGCGGAGACGATGGCCTGAAACTGTTCGCCTCGCATGCGGTGGACGCCGTCGTCCTCGACTATCAAATGCCCGGCATGAACGGTGATGTGGTCGCCGCAAAGATGAAGAGTATCAAGTCTCACGTCCCCATCATGATGCTATCCGCTTACGGACCGTTGCCCCAGGCCAAGTTAGAGGCAGTGGATACCTTTCTCTCCAAATCCCAACCACCGAAGCTGCTCTTATCTACGCTGCAGCATCTGCTGGATATTCGACCCAAATTATTCTTCAACCATTGGCTTGATACATGGAGAAGCCGTAATGAAGGGGTGAAGTGATGAATTTCTTGAAGTGGATTCTTGGCCGAAGTTGCTCGCACAAGTTTAGCTGGCCGCGCGTCGATGCCGATGGCCGCCACTACCAGATATGCCCGCTCTGCGGAACTGCTTACGAATATGACTGGAGAATGATGCGCCGGACTGACCGGCTGCTGACACTAAATGCTCATCAGAGCCGGGCCGAAGTCGCAGCTTCGTAGATCCGTAGATGTGTTTTCGTAGTCAAGCGTTATCAAATTCCCCATGCCATATCTACCCCAGCCCAGGCCTTCCCGGCGTGCCCCGCGGACTTCCTTTGCGGAATCCACTCCCGCGGTTCTCCGCTCCCGCGACGGTCGTCGCGTCCCCGCGAAATTACAGGTCATCTCCCTCAGCGGTGGTCTGCTCTGCTTGTCGAAGCCTCTGGATCAAGGGTCGGTAGTAAAGCTGATGTTTCTCACCAGCAGCGGCTCGATCCTTGGCGCGGCCGAAATGTTGAGCCCAGTCTCGTGGCATCTTCAGCCATTTAAATTCGTCCGGCTCTACGATGACGACCAGGAAAGGCTGGAATCGGCTATACAGTCTTCGCTCGACCGAAACCGCCGCGATCGCGTGCAGATGGAAAGATTCCGGGCCTGGTAAATCGCGATCGGTGTAACCTATCCGAGTAGCAGGAGCGCCAACCTCGCGCAGATACCCATCTTACTTGTTCACTTACCTGCCTGACCTCCGGAATGCGTAGTATACTTCCTCCGCTGGTGATCTCAGCATGACGGATTATGTAAGTGAATTAGCCGAGGAGACATTCAGGCAGATTGGCAATGAGACAAAACGTCCGCTGCTTGACATTGCTCTCAAGACTTTTGATCCAAGGCCTCCGGATGCAGGCTCGCTCGCTCTTAAGCTACAGTCTCGAGCTGACGTACAAGCCCGGCTTGCTTCGCTGACTGGTTACACGCCGAGTAAGTGGCTCTTGCAGCGTGAGCTTGATCAAGTTGAACAACGCCGCGCAAATGTCTTCAAGCCAACTCCATCTACTGACCCGACCCCGACTGCGGATGTTTACAAGCGCGCTGCCGATCTAGGATTGATGGGTCTGTGCTTCTCGGGCGGCGGAATCCGTAGCGCAACCTTTAACCTCGGTATTCTGCAAGGACTCGCTGAACTCAACCTGCTGCGCTGCTGCGACTATCTCTCTACCGTATCTGGAGGTGGCTACATTCATCAGTGGTTTGCTGCGTGGAGTCTGCGGCTGGGATTTGATCAGGTTGAAAAGCGGCTTATCCCACTTCCCGAGCCTGACAATCCCGGCGACCATCCCGAACCGATCCGCTGGCTGCGGCGCTACAGTAACTATCTCACGCCTGAAAATGGCCTTCTCAGCGGCGATACCTGGGTCGCGATCGCCACTTGGCTGCGCAATACCATTCTGAATCAGGCAATTCTGTTCTCGGGGCTTATCTTCGTCGCGCTGTTTCTGCGTTTTCTTGCGTCGAGCTCGATTGTTCCTCATCGCAGCTCAGTGGTGTTTGTTTGCGTGGTCGCTATTGTCTATCTGATGTTACAAGCAACTGTTCTTATTGGAGCAAATCTACTGTGTTTTAATCAGGCGACTGCAGTTGAAGCGAGCGGCTTCGCTCAAGAACAGGTAAACCGATGGATAGTATTGCCTTTTATTGCATCAGCCCTGTTATTAACCCTGTTACTGCCGTTCATCATGAACGGGAGTTTAGAGCTGAATAGCGTCATTACTTGGTTAGTCAGCGGATGTCTTTTCCTGGCATTGGCACTTACCGTTGCCATAGCTGGCGGCGCGCCCCTTTGCTATTTGAAAACCCATCAGCAGACAGCCCAATACGCAAGCGTCAGTGAGTTTTGGAAGCAGTCCAAACACGCCGATCACCGTAGCTTTGTCTTGGTTACCCTTGGCGTGTGTTCCCTCTGTGTTGTCTCCGCCGCGGCTGCGGCCGGTTGGATCGGTGCCAGTATCGTTCTGGTCTCTAAGCTACAGCCTGTGTCCGGAGCTTATTGGTGGAGGACTGTCCTGGTTGTTGGTCCACCTTTAATGCTGGGAGGGCCACTGGTTGCACTTCTCTTAGTAATAGGAATGCTGGGGCGAATGTTTGATGACAGCCGCCGGGAGTGGCTCACGCGCTTGGCGGGCTGCATCGGGCTGGTCGGGTTGCTGTGGATAGTCTCTTTGAGCTTCTCTCTATTCGGGCATCACATCGTTCTATGGCTCTGGGGAAAGTTGTGGGCTGGCATACCTGCATTCGTAACTTGGGCGGCCGCTTCGGCGGGCGGTTTGCTTGCCGGGAGAAGCTCTAAATCGACCGGCGAGGAAAGCGACGAACAACCTCGCTTCAGCGCACTCGAACTCGCAGCGACGGTTGGCCCCTACGTATTCATTGCTGGTCTCTTGATTCTGGTCTCAGCGCTGGCCGAGGTGTTGTTTCACCGGGCCGCAACCGGCGGCCTACTCATCCGTCTCGCTTGCTACCTCATACCGCTCGGGATCTGTTGGCTCTTCGCCTGGAGAGTCGATATCAACGAATTCTCTTTGCATGCCTTTTATCGAAACCGCCTGGCTCGCTGTTATCTGGGGGCGTCCAATATCCCGCGCCATCCCAATCGATTCACCGGCTTCGACGAAAAAGACACTGACACTCCAGTCAGCGCTCTCCTGCCCAGCAAAGGTTATAACGGCCCATTTCCAATTTTCTGCACCGCACTCAACTTGACCTTCGGAGAAGATCTGGCTTGGCAGGAACGCAAAGCGGCTTCTTTCGCATTTACTCCACTTTATTCCGGTTATGACGTTCCATGGACGGAAGCACGCGGTGACACCACTCTGCGCTTCAACGGTTTTGTCCAGACTGTCACTTATGCCTATCCAAATCCGGGGGTTCATCTCGACACGGCTGTGGCGATTTCGGGAGCAGCCGTCAGTCCCAACATGGGCTATCACTCCAATCCCGCTACCGCCTTTCTGATGACGGTCTTCGGCGTACGTCTGGGCTGGTGGCTGCTGAATCCGCGTCGTCTGAATGAGGATGGAACGAAACTGGATGTTCCCGATGGGCAGCAGGCGAAAGGCACGCCGCAAAAGCAACCTATCATCTATCCCTGGCCGTCGCCTCGCCTTTCATTACTCTGGCTCGTCAATGAGTTACTGGGCCGGACCAACGATACCAGCAGCTATGTATACCTTAGCGATGGCGGCCACTTCGATAACATGGGATTGTACGAACTGGTTCGCCGCCGTTGCCGCTACATCGTGATCTGCGACAGCGAAGCCGACTCTCAACTCACGTTTCAAGGTATCGGCATGGCCGTACGAAAATGCCGCATCGATTTTGGCGCAGAGATTGCCCTCGACCTTCGTCCTCTCGAACACGCCAGAGACTCCGACTGCAGCTCGTCGCACTGTGTGGTCGGAACCATCACTTATCCCGAGGATCCCGGGACTCACGGGTTCGTGGTTTACATAAAATCATCGCTCACCGGCGACGAACCTGCCGATGTCCTCAATTATAAAAAAGAGGATTCTGAATTTCCCCATGACAGCACATTGAACCAATGGTTCAGCGAATCACAGTTCGAAAGTTATCGCAGGCTGGGCCATCATGTAGCTTTCTCCGTTTTCGAGCCCGCTCTGTCGCGTCCCGAAAGTTGTGAGTGCCAGACATTCAAAGAACGCGATAACTACTTCTTGAATCTCTGGAAGATATGGTGGGCGCCGACGCCCGAAATGGACCGCTTTGCCGCCGCGCACACCGCCCGCTATGAAGACCTTCTGGCAAAAGCGCGCACCGACAAAGATATCCCAGGATTCTTCGACGCAATGTTCAGCGCCAAGGCAGACTGGAAAACCGGACACAGGCCGGATCAGATCGAATCCGCCATACGGTTTTCTTCCGAGCTGATCGAGTTCATCTTCACGATATTTAACCAGCTCGACCTGGTTCTGCTGGAAAAGCGCACTCATCCTTATGCGCAAGGTTGGTCGCTGATCTTTAATAAGTGGTCGAAAATTGATGTCGTACAAACTGGTTGGAAGCGATATCGAGGATCTTATTCGCCGAGCTTTCGCAAGTTCGCACAGAGCGACGATGTGGGACTACCGTCCGATTAGATAGAACGCTTTTACCGCTCTCATGACCAACCGGCTGTGAAGCTGTTCGTCCCCTATTTCTCGATGGCTGTTTCCGTGGCTGCCGGCTTTTCAGCCACTTGCGCTGGATTCGGCAACTGCGAATTGTCCCACCCTCCACCCAGAGCCTGCACCAGCGCCACGGCATCGGTCATCTCTTCCACCTGCAGAGTATTCAGAGTTTGCAGATCCGCCAGCAAGGTGGTCTGGGCAATTAACACGTCGACGTAAGGGTCGATGCCGGTTTCGTAGCGTCCTTCTTCAAGCTTAAGGTTGGTTTGCGCAAAGCTTACCGCCTGCTGTTCCTGCTGAATTTCCTTGGAGAGTATGCGAACCTCGGCTAGCCCATCTTCCACCTGCTGAAAGGCCGTGAGCACGGTTTGACGGTAAGCCGCCAGATCCGCATTGTAAGCGGCAACGTACTGCTGAACGGTTGCGCGGCGCAAACCGGCATCGAACACGGTTTCCGAAAGCGAGGTTCCGACGGACCAGAATCGGCTGGGCCCGGTAAACCAATCACTGACGGCTGAACTCTGAAAGCCGCCTTCGGCAGTCAAACTCAAGTTTGGAAAATAGGCGGCCCGTGCAATGCCGATCTCCGCATTCGCCGCCGCCATCGTCCGTTCCGCGGCCGCCACGTCGGGACGCCGCTCCACTAATTCTGACGGCACACCAACCGGAATTGGCGGCGGAGCCGTCGTCATCGGCTTCACAGGAATCGAAAACCCGGTGGCCGCCTTGCCCACCAGCATGGCGATCGCATGTTCGTACTGCGCCCGTGCAATGGCCACGTTGGTAGCTCCAGCCTGCGCGCTTTGCAGCGTGGTCTCGGCTTGAACAACGGAAATCTGGTTGGTGATGCCGCTTTCATAAAGCGCACGGGTCAGATCAAGCTCTTTCTGATCGGCGGCCACCGTATCGTTATAGAGCCGCTGCAGTTCATCCTGACCGCGAATTTCGAAAAAATATTCAGCCAACGCCGCCTGCTCGGTGAGGCGCTCGTTCTCCAGATCCGCCGCGCTCACCTGTGCAGAGTATTGCGCCTGCCGCACCGTATTGCGGACCTTGCCCCATAGGTCCGGCGCCCAGGATGCTTCGAGCGGCGCCGAATAGACAGTGCTTTGCAGTTGCGGGACAGCGCCCGCGCTGGATGTATTGACCGGTTTGGTGCTCAAGTTCCCCGAAGTGCGCGAGCGGTTAAATGATGGTGTAGCCGTCAGGGTCGGGAAAAACTGCGATCGTGCCTCCCGCACTACGGCGCGCGCTTCCATAAAATTCTCGAAGTACTGTTTGATGTTCTGGTTGTTGATATTCAGCTGCTCTTCGAGCGCGTTCAGTTCCGCATCGTTGAAAATCTCCCACCACTTGCCGCGCAGCTTTGCGTCAGAAGGCTGCGCCACGGTCCAAGGCCCATTGTCCTGAAATTGGGTTGGAGATTCCTTGTAGGCGGGCGCGGGCGCTTGTGGCGCGGGGGGATGATATTTCGGCCCCACCACGCAGCCCGATAACATCAAAAGCGAGAGCGCGCTTGCACAAAGCCGAATCATGCCGCCGCCGAGTTGTTGTCCGAAGATTGTCATAACATTTTCCTTGCCAATCGTCCCCAGGTAAAGCATTTACTTAGTCGCTGATTACTCTCGCACTAGCTGGCCTCCGGCGCTGGAGTGGAAAAAGCGTTGTGCGGCTTTTTCTGAAATCGCAAACGCAGGCGATCGAGGAATAAGTAAACCACCGGAGTCGTATAAAGCGTCAGCATCTGGCTCACGATTAATCCTCCGACAATGGTGATTCCCAAAGGCCTGCGGAGTTCCGAACCTGTACCCGTGCCGAAGGCGAGCGGCACGGCGCCGAACAACGCTGCCATTGTGGTCATCAGAATCGGACGAAAGCGCAGCATGCACGCTTCAAAAATCGAGTCCGCCGGGCTCTTGCCCTCCTGCCGTTCGGCGACCAGAGCGAAGTCGATCATCATGATTGCGTTTTTCTTCACGATGCCGATCAGCAAAACGATTCCGATGATGGAAATTACATTGAGATCGATCTTGAAGAGCATCAGTGCCAGCACCGCACCCAGACTGGCTGAAGGCAGAGTCGAGATAATGGTGAACGGATGAACCAGACTCTCATAAAGCACGCCCAGAACGATGTACACGGCCAACAGAGCCACCGTTACCAGCGCCAGTTCGCTGTTCAGCGATTGCTGGTAAGCCTGCGCTGTCCCCGCGAAGAAGCCGCGAACCGTCGATGGCGTGCCTAGTTTCTGCTGCATTTCCGTGACGCGCTGCGTAGCATCGCTCAACGAAACTCCCGGCGCCAGGTTGAACGATACCGTTACGGAAGGGAACAATCCGGTGTGGTTTACCGCCAGCGGCGTGGTGCTGGCTTGCGCGCTTGAGACTGTAGTAAGCGGCACATTGCCGGTGCCCGGCGCATTCCCCCCGCTGGAGGTGTTGCTGATACCTGATGCAGTGCTAACGGACGCACCCGTGCTGCCCGTGCTGCGCAGATAAATATCCTTCAGGCCTGCCGGAGTTTGCCAGTATTCGGGAGCCACTTCGAGCACCACATAGTATTGGTTCAGTTGCGTATAGATAATCGAAACTTCCGATTGGCCAAAGGCGGAGTAGAGCGAAGAATCCAGGGCCTGCGCCGTCAGCCCCAATCTGGCTGCGCTTGTCCGGTCATAGGTGAGCAATTCCTCCAGTCCGCCATTCTGCTGATCGGTGTTGACGTCCTGAAATCCAGGAAGTTTTTTCATCTCAGCTAAAAGAATGGGGCCCCAGTGCGAGAGATCCTGAACGTTGTCGGACTGAATGGTGTATTGATAAAGCGCGGCACTCGACCGGCCTCCAATGCGAAGATCCTGCGCAGCTTGCAGGAACGCCGACGCTACCGGCAGGCGGTTCAATTTCGGACGCAGCCGGTTGATAATCTGGGCGGCGCTGACTTTGCGCTCATTGAGCGGTTTGAGCGCGATATAGATGAAGCCTGTATTGGTAGATCCGTTGCCGCCGGTGTAGGCATTCACATTGGCGACCGCCGGATCGCTCTTGATCACACCGACCAACTGCCGAATGGAATTATCCATCGCCGGAAATGACGAATCCTGCGGACCCTGCACCGCTCCAACGATTGCGCCCGTATCCTGCTGCGGGAAAAAGCCTTTTGGAATTCTGTAGATGAGCACACCATTCAACGCAATCGTGAATGCTAAAATCAGCAGCATCAAAACCCAGTTATCGAGCGCCCACACCAGGCTTCGGCGATAAGTTTCCAGCATCCAGGAGAAGAACTTTTCACTCGCCCGGTAGAGTCGGCCGCGTTCCTTGGGATTCTCTTGCTTCAGCAAGTGAGCGCACATCGTCGGCGTCGTGGTGAGTGATATCACCATCGACACGACGATTGCGGTCGAGAGCGTAATCGCAAACTCCCGGAAAAGCCGGCCCACGATTCCGCCCATCATCAGAATCGGAATGAACACCGCGATCAACGAAACGCTGATGGAAAAAACCGTGAATCCAATCTCCTTCGCTCCCAGCAATGCGGCCGCAAAGGGTTCCATCCCCTGCTCCAGATGGCGCGAGATGTTTTCCATAACCACGATCGCATCGTCCACCACGAATCCGGTTGCAATCGTTAGTGCCATCAGCGAGAGATTGTCCAGGCTGTAGCCCAGCAGATACATCACCGCGAACGTTCCGATCAGAGACACCGGAACGGCGACACTCGGAATCAAAGTGGCGCGCCCGTTGCGCAGAAAAAGAAAGACCACCAGAATCACCAGCCCCACCGAAATCATCAAAGTCCGCTCCACATCGCTCACGGAGGCGCGGATCGTGGTGGTGCGGTCGAGAACAATGGTGGTGTCGATCCCCTGCGGAATCGAAGCCTGCAGAAACGGCAACTGGCTGCGAATGTTGTCGACGGTCTGAATAATATTCGCGCCCGGCTGCCGGAAAATGATCACCGTGACGGATCGGATTCCATTCAGGTATCCCGCGGAACGTACGTTTTGCACCGAATCGGTAACGCTCGCTACGTCTGAAAGCCGCACCGCTGTGCCGTTGTGGTACCCGATGATGATCGGCTTGTAGTCGTCGGCCGTCGAGATCTGGTCATTGGCGACGAGGTCAGCGGTCGTCGAACCATAGGTCACTTGACCCTTGGCAAGGTCGGCGTTCTGCGTACTGAGCACCGATTGAATACTCGAAAGACTCAGCCCGTAACCATTGAGTTGCGTAGGGTTGACATCCACGCGCACCGAGGGCAGCGAGGCCCCGCCCACCACCACTTGCCCCACGCCGTCGATCTGCGAAAGCTTCTGCTCCATGATCGTCGAAGCTTCGTCATACAATTTGCCCGTGTCATATTTCTTGGAGGTCAATCCCAGAATCATGATCGGAGCATCCGCGGGATTCACTTTGCGATAGGTAGGATTAGCGGGCAAGTTCGCGGGCAGGTAAGTGCGAGCCGCACTGATGGCGGCCTCAACGTCGCGTGCCGCGCCATCGATGTTGCGGCTGAGATCGAACTGAATGGTAATCCCCGTGCTGCCTAGCGAACTCGCGGATGTCATCTCTGAAACTCCCGCGATGTGCCCAAACTGCCGCTCCAGCGGCGTGGCCACGGAAGACGCCATGATCTGGGCGCTCGCTCCCGGCAGCGAAGCGGAGACCGATATGGTGGGAAAGTCGACCTGCGGCAGCGGTGAAACCGGAAGCACAGTGAACGAAATCGCTCCGGCGATAGCAATCGCAATGGTCAACAATGTTGTTGCCACCGGCCGCCGGATAAATAGTTCAGAAGGATTCATGACTGCTCTGCCGGCTGTGCCGTGCCGTTAGACTTCTCGCCGGCGCGGGAGAATCTTCTTCCCAGATTGTCGAAGAAGATGTAAATCACCGGCGTGGTGTACAGCGTGAGCGCCTGGCTCAACAACAATCCACCGACCATCGCAATTCCCAGGGGACGTCGAATCTCAGAGCCGATGCCGCTTCCCAAAGCCAGTGGAAGCCCGCCCAGCAGTGCCGCCATGGTGGTCATCATGATGGGACGGAAGCGCAGCAGGCTGGCGTCGTAGATCGCATCCGTCGCGTTCTTGCCGTGCTCGCGCTCTCCCTCCAATGCGAAATCCACCATCATGATTCCGTTCTTCTTCACAATTCCAATCAGCAGGATGATGCCGATGATAGCCACCACGCTCAGATCCTGGCCAAAAAGCATCAGTGCCAACAGCGCTCCTACTCCCGCAGAAGGCAGGGTGGAAAGAATGGTCACGGGATGAATGAAGCTTTCGTACAAAACGCCGAGAACGATATAGACGGTTACGAGCGCCGCCAGAATCAACAACGCCTCATTGGAGAGCGAGTTCTTGAATGATGCCGCCGTGCCCTGGAAGGAGGCCTGCAGGCTGGCCGGCATGTGCATGTCTTCCTGCACTTTATCGATGGCTGTAATTGCGCTTCCCAGCGCCGCATTGGGCGCCAGATTGAACGACACGGTGACCGACGGAAACTGCCCCTGATGGTTAATGGAAAGCGCTTCGCTGGTGCGCTGAAAGTGCGTAAACGTCCCCAGCGGTACCGCCTTGCTCATCGCGCTGCTCGTGGCGCTATTGGCGGAAGATCCCACACCGGATGCGGAAGAACTCGACCTCGCCAGGGCATTGGTTGGGGGAGCGAGAACACTGGCCGCAGCGGTTGGCGTGTACAGCACCGGCGCCGTGGTTGCGTTCGATCCGGCAGAGGCAGAGCCGGAGGCCGAGAACGAAGTAGAAGCTCCCGGCCCCGACGTGCCCGACGATGCGTTGGCCTGAATGTAAAGATTCTGCAGCGTCTTGGGATTCTGCTGAAACTGCGGCTCGGTTTCGAGAATCACGTGATACTGGTTCAGCTGCGTGTACATCGTATTAATCTGGCGCTGCCCGAAAGCGTCGTACAAAGTGTTGTCGATGGTGGCCGGAGCGATCCCCAGCCGCGAAGCGGTGGCGCGATCGATGATCAGCGATACCGCCAGTCCTCCGGTCTGCTGGTCGGTGGCAACGTCCTCGAGCTGCGGCAAACTCTGCAGTTTTGCTACGAACCGGTTGCTCCAATCGTTCAGTTCGTTTGCATCAGGATCCTCCAGCGTGTATTGATACTGAGTGCGGCTCACCCGGTCGTCGACCGTGATGTTTTGTACCGGCTGCATGTAGAGCGTGATTCCGTTTACCTTTTGCAGGCTGGATTGCAGTCTGCGCACCAGGTTGGCGGCGCTGATGTTGCGATCCGCAAGCGGCTTCAGATTGATCGACATGCGGCCGCTGTTGAGCGTCGTGTTCGTTCCATCCGCCCCGATGAACGAGGAAAGGCTTTCCACCGCTGGGTCTGCGAGAATCACTTTCGCCAGTTCCTGTTGCTTCTCCGCCATGGCGGCAAAAGAAATAGTCTCCGGAGCCTGCGAAATACCTTGAATCACGCCCGTATCCTGCACCGGGAAAAATCCCTTGGGAATCACGATGTAAAGAAACACAGTGAGAACCAGCGTCCCCAACGCCACAAATAAAGTGAACGTCTGATATTCCAGCACGAACTTCAAAGTCCGGCCGTAAAAACCGATCATGCTCTCGAAAACTCGCTCGGAGGCTTTGTAGATGCGCCCCTGCTGCTCCTTGGGCTCATGCCGCAGGATGCGCGCCGACATCATCGGAGTCAGCGTCAGCGACACCACTGCCGAAATGACAATCGTCACCGCCAGGGTTACGGCGAACTCGCGAAAAAGCCGGCCCACCACGTCGCCCATAAATAGCAGTGGAATCAGCACCGCAATCAGCGACACCGTCAAAGACACAATCGTGAAGCCAATCTGTTCTGCGCCCTTCAGCGCCGCTTCCATCGGCGCTTCGCCTTCTTCGATAAAGCGCGAAATGTTTTCGATCATCACGATGGCATCGTCCACCACGAATCCGGTGGAAATGGTCAGGGCCATCAGTGATAGATTGTCCAGGCTGTAACCCAGCGCATACATGGCGGCAAACGTGCCCACCAGAGAGAGTGGCACCGCCACGCTGGGGATGATGGTCGCGTAGAGGCTGCGCAAAAACAGAAAGATCACCAGCACCACCAGCCCGATCGTCAGCATCAATTCAAACTCAACATCCGATACCGAGGCCTCGATGGCGGTGGTCAAATCCGTGAGAGGAGTCACTTGCACCGATGCGGGAAGGTTGGCTTCGAGCTGCGGCAATAATTTCTTGATGCTCTTGACAACGCTGATCGTATTGGCGCCGGGCTGCCGCTGGATGTTTAAGATGACCGCTGGGGTCAAGTTCATCCATGCCGACTGATAATTATTCTCGACACCATCGATCACTTCCGCGACGTCGGTGAGCATCACAGGCGCCCCATTGCGGTAAGCCACCACCACATTGCGGTAATCGGCACTGCTGATCAGCTGGTCGTTCGAATCGATTTGGTAATCCTGCCGCGGCCCATCGAAGTTGCCCTTGGCCGCATTCACACTGGCCTGTACCAGTGCGGTTCGCAGGTCTTCCAGATTGATGCCGTAAGAAGAAAGCGCGACCGGATTGGCGCGAATGCGCACCGCCGGCTTCTGGCCACCGCTGATGCTTACCAGCCCAACCCCATTCAGCTGCGAGATCTTCGGCGAAAGCCGGGTATCGACCAGATCCTCCACTTGCGATAACGGAATGGAATCGGACGTAATAGCCAGTGTGAGCACTGGCGCATCGGCGGGATTCGTTTTGCTGTAGACCGGCGGCGTCGGCAGGTTCGAGGGCAGGTAACTTTGCGAAGCATTGATCGCCGATTGCACTTCTTCTTCGGCTACGTCAATATTCAGACTCAAATTAAACTGCAGCACGATGACTGACGTGCCTCCCGAGCTGGTGGAGGTCATCTGGCTGAGCCCTTGCAATTCTCCGAACTGTCGCTCCAGCGGCGCAGTCACGGTGGTTGCCATTACGTACGGGCTGGCGCCGGGATAAAACGTGAGCACCTGGATGGTTGGATAATCTACTTCCGGCAGCGCGGAAACCGGCAACTGCGTATAGGCAACGATCCCCACCAGCAAGATTGCCGCCATCAACAGCGCGG
>JBAVQD010000211.1:0-30045 GCA_049693675.1 Candidatus Sulfotelmatobacter sp.
CACGTGGTGGTTCATCTCGTCGATTACTTCAATCAGAGCCCTTCGAACCCGCGTAACAACCAACCCACTGGCTTAAAATACGAAGCCTGGGGAGTTGCTGGAGATCCCAATCATCTCTGGACGGTACAAGAACTGACGACTCTTCGCGGCGAAATTGAAGATGCTGGGCTGGTTCTGGCAGCGATTGAGAATCTCGATCCCGCGCACTGGCATGATATTTTGCTCGATGGTCCATTGCGTTCACAGCAGATCGAGAAAGTAAAAACCATTATTCGCCGCATGGGCGAAGCCGGGATTTCCGTGCTCGGCTACAACTTCAGTTTGGCGGGCGTATGCGGTCGCGTGACGGCGCCGCTGGGACGCGGCCACGCCATCACGCTGGGTATGGATGGTCCCGCCGAAGAGGTGCCCATTCCAAACGGCGTGATCTGGAACATGATCTATGACCGTGACGCGCCTGCCGGTGATCTGCCTTCGATCTCGCATGAAGAACTCTGGCGGCGCCTGCAAAACTTTCTGGAAGAAGTTATTCCCGTGGCCGAAGAATCAGGTGTCAAGCTCGCGGCTCATCCTGACGATCCTCCCATGCCGACCATCCGGCAGCAGCCGCGCCTCGTCTACCAGCCCCACATGTATCAAAGATTGATTGACCTCGCTCCCAGCCGCTCTAACGCCCTGGAGCTTTGTGTTGGCACTCTTGCCGAAATGACGGAAGGCAATATTTACGAGGCGGTCGATCAATACAGCAAGCAAGGCAGGATCGCATACATTCATCTCCGCAACGTCGTGGGCAAAGTGCCGCACTACCGCGAGACGTTTATCGACGAAGGTGACGTCGACATGATCCGCATTCTCTCGATTCTGCAGCGCAACGGATTCGATGGCGTTCTCATTCCCGATCACACTCCGCAGATGACGTGTTCCGCACCCTGGCATGCCGGCATGGCGCACACGCTCGGCTTCATGCTTGCCGCAAAGGCTGTGATCGAATCGTCGCAACCACAGGGCTCATACCTGGCAGCCACTCATGAGGGCAAATAGCCTGACAACTCTTTCTGCTCCGGCGCACTCACGCGGCCCACTCGTGATTGCAGCGACAGTCTCAACGCTGGGTGGTTTGCTGTTTGGTTACGACAATATTGTGATCAGCGGCGCAATTGGATACTTAAGCCAGTTCTTTCATTTAGACGCGGCGGGCATCGGATGGGCGGCAGGATGTGCTTTGGTCGGATGCATTGCCGGTTGTGCCGCCGCCGGAACCGTTGCCGATTATCTCGGCAAGAAAAAAGGCCTCGCGCTGTGCGCCATTTGTTTCGCTCTGTCTTCGGTCGGAATAATGTTTGCCTCGAGTCTCCATCAGTTTGTTTTTTGGCGGCTGATTGGTGGGGTCGGTATCGGCGCGGCCTCAGTGATTTCTCCGAACTATATTGCCGAGATCGCGCCCACTCGAGTTCGCGGCCGCTGCGTCACGCTTTATCAGCTCGGGATCGTGGTCGGAATTCTTGCCGCAGTGTTCGTCAACATGCTGATTCAGCGCGTGGGCGACGAAGCATGGAACGTCACCACCGGCTGGCGCTGGATGTTTTTCGCGGGAGTTTTGCCCGCGATTCTTTTCGGATTGATGATTCTGCCCGCGGTCGAAAGTCCGCGCTGGCTCATGAAAGTCGGCCACCGCGATCAAGCCATCGCTGTACTTGCGAAAATCAACGGCGTCGAAGCTGCCAAACGCGAGGCCGCCGAGATCGAGGATACGTTGGCCACTGAAGAGGGCCACATCTCGGAACTGTTCACCACGTTCCGGCGTCCTCTGCTGCTTGGCATCATGCTGGCCGGCTTGCAACAGGTCAGCGGTATCACACCGTTATTTTCTTTTCTGCCGGAGATTTTTCGCTCCGCCGGAACCGCGACCAACGACGCATTCTTCCAGTCGGTGCTGGTGAGCCTGATCAATCTTTTGTTTACGCTGTTCGCTCTCTGGCTGGTCGATCGAGCCGGACGCAAAACTTTAATTCTCGCCGGCACCGCTGTTCAGTTTATTTCTTTTGCGTTGGTCGGCTGGTTCTATCACATCCACGGCAGCGGCCTGGCGGTCTTGATTTGTGTCATGAGTTTTGTCGCCGGGCATGCCTTCGGCAATGGCGTGGCCTGTTGGGTCATCATCTCGGAAATTTATCCCACCAAGGTTCGAGGGCGCGGTATGTCCATCGCCACTACCGCGCTATGGCTCGTGGGCTACCTGGGGAATCAACTGTTTCCCATCATGCAGAAACATCTGGGATCGGCCGGCACGTTCTGGTGTTTCAGCGCCGGCGCATTGTTAACCATCATTCTGGTGGGCTGGCTGATCCCCGAAACCAAAGGTCGTTCGCTCGAAGAAATCACAAAGTTTTGGACACAGGAAAAAGTCGTTATGGCGAGATAGAATCGGCTCGCTAAACGTGGGAGTCTTTCGGATGAAGATAATTTCGCATTATTTATTCTGCGTCTTAATGCTCGCGATCGCTGGATTTCCCCAGGACACAACTCACGCGGGATTTCGATCCTTACAAGTGGACGCCGGAAAAGCAATCGGCGAGATTCGCTCGTTTCAGGGACTGAATGGTCCGCCGAATCCGGTAATGGCGGGACTTCCAAATCTTGTCGAACAATATAAGGAACTCCACATTAATCAGGTACGAACCCACGATGCCATGGGCCCTTCGGAGATCGATTCGAAGTTTGTTCTCGATAACGGAGAACTCGCCTGGCTCATTCCTGACAAAGCGCAGCGCGCCGGAGTAGTCGAGGCGGGGAACGCCAGCATCATCTTTCCGAACTGGAATGCGGATCCCGAGAAACCGGAGAGCTACAATTTCCTTCCCACCGATAAGATGATCGCCGCCATTCGCGCCAGCGGAGCGGGGGTCTACTACCGAATCGGAAGGAGTTGGGGCGCAAACGTCAATCCGCCCGAGGATTTCGACAAGTTTGCCAGCGTGGTGAAACACATCGCCATGCATTACAACCAGGGCTGGGCAAATGGCTATCACGACAACGTTCGCTACTGGGAATTCTGGAATGAGCCGGATGGCTTATTCTGGTCCGGCACTCCACAGCAGTTTTATTCTCTGTACGAGAAAACCGCCCGCGCTCTGAAGTCTGTGGATCCCACGCTAAAGGTTGGAGGCGACGGTAAAGCATTTCCGTCCGACGACGGCGGCTACCGCGAAGGATTTATCGATTACTGCGCCTCGCATAAGGTGCCGCTCGATTTTTATTCCTGGCACACCTACGCCAACGGCTCCGCCGATCCTTACGACGCAGTTCGCCTCGCCCGGGAAATCCGCGGCATTCTGAACACCCATGGCTTCCCGCGCGCAGAAAGCATCCTCTCTGAATGGAATCTGAGCGCTGATTTTACAGAAGCCGAAAAAGCTGAACTTCAAGGCGCACATAACGCCGCCTACATCGGCGCCGTTCTCAGCTATCTTCAGGACACTTCCATCGATCACGCACACTTCTATCGTGGAGATGCGGCGTGGATGGGGCTCTTTGGCCTTGACGGCAAATATTTCAAAACCGCCTACACGTTCAAAGCAATGGGCGAAATGCTGGAAACGCCGCAGCGTTTACCTGTCGAGGGCACCGATACTTTCGGCTTCGCTGCGCTCGCGGGCCGCTCCGCGGATGGCAACACAGTTCAGATTCTGATCAGCAACTATGCAATTCCAGCAAATTACAAACCAGACCTTATGCCGATGCCACCGGAGTTGCAAAAGACATCACCGCCCATGCCTGATATGTCGAAGGTCAAATTCCTACCGCCACGCACCGACATTGTTTATCGCAATAACTCTGGCTACAATCTCGCAATTAAGAATTTGCCGTGGGCCGCTGCGCCATTCGGCATGAAGCGCTACCAGATCAGCAAGACTCAAAACCTCGACCTGGTTCAAAACGTCGACCTGATCGAAGCGGGATCCGGAAAGGACGGCGTCTTGAATTTGTCGAATTCTTTTTCGCCCGATACTGTGGAACTCATTGTTCTCACGCGCCGGTGAAATAGCTGGCATGAGAAAAAGTAATGGGGATCAAACAGTCGACTTTCCCGGGCGAACTTTAATCGCAGATGTTACGCATTGTCTTTCCAGGATGATTCTGGCGGCTTTGGATTGATCCACGGTCCATCCTTCGCGATGAGTTGTTGAGCCTCATCGGGCCCCCAGGTTCCAGGATCATAGTGATAGAACGGCGTTACGTTGCCGAGAATCGATTCGACGGCACGCCATTGCGCTTCCACCAGGTCCTGCCGGGCGAAGAGCTCACTCTGTCCCCGCATGGCATCGCCCAGCAGCCGTTCGTAGGGAGGCATATCGTCCGCGGCCTGTTCGGTGAGACTGAGTTCTACATCGCTGCCCGTCATGCGCTCGCCCGGAGTCTTGACTCGCACTCCCATGCCGATGGCAATGTCAGGACTGACGCGCATACGCAAGTGCGCCGAGGAGGTGGGGATGATTTCGCCAAAGGTCTCGATCGGCGGTCGCATGAATTCAACGAAAATCTCCGTCGCGGTTACAGGCATCATCTTGCCTGCGCGAACGTAGACAGGAACGCCTGCCCAGCGCCAGGTTTCAATGAAGAGTTTGAGGGCCACGAATGTTTCAGCCGTGGAAGCAGTATTCACACCCGGCACTGATCGGTAACCTTTGTATTGGCCGCGCACCACATCACCCGGAACGATCGGCCGAACCGCCTTCAGCAGCGCCGCTTTTTGATCACGGAACGCCTCATGCGCCTCGCCGGTCGGCGGATCCATCGTAAGGATAGTGAGGATCTGCAGCAGGTGATTTTGCACCACATCACGAATCGCACCGGTTTCGTCATAGAACTTGCCACGATCCTCGACTCCGAATTTTTCCGCCATAGTGATCTGAATACTGCGAACGTAGTTACGATTCCAGATCGGTTCGAACATTGGGTTAGCAAAGCGGGTGTAGAGAATGTTCTGCACCGGCTCTTTCCCCAGGAAATGATCAATTCGGAAAATTCGTTCCTCGGGGAAATAGCGGTGGAGAATGCGATCGAGTTCCTGGGCCGAAGCCAGATCATGCCCAAACGGCTTCTCCACCACAACACTCGCATTGTCAGCGCAACCTGATTTGGCGAGGCCCTCGGCGACAGTGCCGAATAAACTCGGCGGAATCGCCATGTAGTGCAGCGGCTGTTTTGCCGGTCCTAATTGCTTGCGCAGTTCTATGAACGTGTTCGGGTCGTTGTAATCGCCGTCAACATAGCGCAAAAGATTCATCAACTTGGCGAAAGCGTCTTGATCGAGGCCGCCGTTTTTCTCCAGGCTGTCCTTGGCCCGGGCTTTGAGTTGATCAAGATTCCAGCCTGCCTTGGCCACGCCGATAATCGGCAGATTCAGTCCTTGATCACGGATCAGGCCTTGCAGAGACGGGAAAATCTGCTTGTGAGCGAGATCGCCAGTGGCTCCAAAGAATACAAACGCGTCAGACTGGAAATTCGGCATCAGGCTGCCTCCGGCTTTTCGGCGGCTTTTTCTTTGTGGCCGCCAAATTCGTAGCGCATTGCCGAAAGTAGCTTGGCGGCATATTCTTCTCTTCCACGCGAAGCGAAACGAGAGAAGAGCGCCGCGCTTATTACCGGCGACGGAATGCCTTCATCAGCCGCCGCTTGCACCGTCCACCGTCCTTCTCCGGAATCCGACACTCGTCCCGCGAAGTTTGAAAGATCGGGATTATCGCGTAAAGCGGCCGCGGTCAGGTCCAGAAGCCACGAGCCGATTACGCTGCCCCGTCGCCATACTTCCGCGACCTCAGGCATATTCATGTCGTATTGATAAAGCTCAGGATGGCGCAGCGGCGTGGTCTCGGCGTCGTCCTCGCCCTTCTCCTTGCCAACATTTGCGTTGTTGATAATATTCAGTCCTTCGGCCAGGGCGGCCATCATGCCGTATTCGATGCCATTGTGGACCATCTTGACGAAGTGTCCCGCGCCATTCGCACCGCAGCGCAGGTAACCGTTTTCTGACGTCGAGGGCTCACCCGTTCGTCCCGGAGTTCGCGCCACTGAGCCAACACCGGGGGCGAGCGATTTAAAAATCGGATCGAGGTGCCATCCATTTGCTCGCCAATGGCTTGTTCTACGACTTCGCGAGCAACCTGCATAAAGTCGCGCTTCTCCCGAGAACGTTTCGGCATGGCTCCATGATGCCACGAATCACGACGCGGTGCGAGCGTGAGAAAATTCAAACTGACCCACCACCCAAAATTTCCCTGTCTTACTCTTCGATTTTTCCGGGAATAAAACAAACTCTGGCCAGTTATCCACTCTGAAGTCACAAACCACGAAGGGAGAAATGTCCGACACGAAACAAGATCTCATCGACCAGAAGTTACAAGACCTTAACAACGACGGAGTGGATCGTCGCGGATTTCTGAAGTGTATGGCATGGGCCGGCACCGGCCTAGTCTGTACGATGAGCGGCGGCATTCCCGTGCCGCGCGCATTCGCCAAGACCAATGGGAATGATGCCGCCAAAGGCGCGGACTTTACCTTTGTACAGATCAGCGACAGTCATATTGGCTTCAACAAGCCGGCCAATCCTGACGTCATCGCGACTCTGCAAACCCCGATCAACAAGATCAACGCAATGACGCAGAAGCCGGACTTCATCGTCCACACCGGTGATTTGAGTCAACTGTCGAAACCGAGCGAATTCGACACACTCGACCAGGTGTTAAAGGAAGCGACCGTAAAACAAATCTATTTTGTGCCCGGCGAGCACGATATGCTCTCCGACAACGGCGAACAATTTCTCCAGCGATATGGCAAAGGTACAAAGGGCACGCGGTGGTACAGCTTCGATCACAAAGGCGTGCACTTTGTTGGCTTGGTAAATGTCGCCAACCTGAAAGCAGGAGGAATGGGATCGCTCGGTCCCCAACAACTCGAGTGGCTTGAAGACGATCTTCATGGCCGCTCTGCCAGCACACCGATCGTGCTGTTCGCACACATTCCGCTGTGGACCATTTATGCGGACTGGGGCTGGGGAACAGACGACAGCGAGCAGGCCTTGCGTATGTGAAACGATTCGGCTCCGTCACAGTGTTGAACGGCCATATTCACCAGATCATGCAGAAGATAGAAGGTAAGGTTTCATTCCACACGGCGATGTCGACGGCCTTTCCCCAACCAGCGCCGGGAACAGCTGCATCGCCCGGACCGATGAAGGTTCCGGCCGAGCAGTTACAACAGGTGTTAGGTATCACGGATGTGAATTATCTGGTCAGCGGCCGCAGTTTCGCAGTTATCGATTCGCCGCTCCGCCCTCGGAAAAGATCGGTGGAAAAAAGGGCGGACAAGCACGCGCAAAGGCTCTAAATCCTGCCAGACGTTGCGCGTGACTCCCGCAATGGAATCCGGCCTTGCCGATCATGTTTGGACAATCGAAGAGCTAGTGCAACTTCATGCACCCTCGCTAGCCAAAACCGCGTGAAAAAGCAGATAATTGTTGCAGGGCGACACGAAGGTGTATACACTTTCGTGTTTCAAGGCGCTCTCTCCCAAGACCCCTAAGTAACTAGCAACTTTTTTCTGTGAGGAGCATCCTACCCATGCCGATGGTAGCCAAAAGTCCAAAAAAAGAGACAAAGCAGATTCGCATGAAGGTTTCGATTGTCGTGGAACCTGATGGTAAATCCTTCCATGCATACTGCCCTGCTTTTAGCGGCCTTCATGTGGACGGTGTGAGTGTAGACGACGCGGTTAAACACGCGAAGGAAGCCGTCCGTATATATGTAACTTCCTTCATAATGAATCGTGAGCCATTACCGCTCGGACCCGACTGTAGCATCTTAAAGGAAGAGCAAATTCCTCCTGTTCCTCCCGGGGCTCTATTGCGATATTTCGAGCTACAATGGCCTTCTCTAAGCACGTCTGGGATCAGCTAAAAGCTACAACTGCTGATGAATTAGAATCCGCTTTGAAACGCGACGGGTACAAGCTAGATCCCGCTAGTGCTGGAGCCATCCACGCTTATATCAAGAAAACACCCCAAGGAAATAAGCGTGCTGCGATTCATTGGCATCCCAACAAAGCGTATGGTCCGCATCTCCTCAAAGCTTTACTGAGCGACATCGGTTGGAATACAGAAGCCGATTTAGGGCGGGTCGGCCTGATTCAAGCAACAGCGAAAGCGCGAATTCCAGCGATGGTGGTAGTTCCATGCGGTTGTGCTGGTGGCCTCAGCGCAACTGGAGAGCCGTGCCCCGATTGCGGTGGAACGCGATTCAAAGAAATTCCAGTCATCTGAATTTCAAACTGACCCACTACCAAATTTTGCACTTCTAAACCCGGGAGATTTACGCCGCTGGGAAGCCGGGTTCAGCTCTACAACCGCGCCCAGTGGATGGGGCGTCGGTAGAAAAATAAACTCTTCTAACTTTTTCCGCCCGCGACTTCCAGAAGTCCACGTGAAGTTCGCAGGTGCATCTTGACCGCAACAGAGAGGCGACGAATACCCTCACGTATCTGCTCGGGCGCGGAATGAGAAAAGTTCAATCTCATGTGGCGGCAGCCTTCAGCGAGGTCGTTCCCGTAAAAGCAGTCGCCCGGAACGAAGGCGACATTCTCAGCCAAAGCCGTCCGAAACAGCAATCGACAGTCGCTGCCTTCGGGCATTGTAACCCCGAGGAACAGGCCGCCTTTGGGATGAGTCCAAGTAACCTCCTCGGGGAAAAATTCCTGCAGCGCATCCAGCATCACATCGCGCCGCTCGCGATATGCCTGGCGGATGCGCTTGACGTGCTGATCGAGGAAGCCATCTTTTGCGACTTCGTAAGCCACCATCTGATTGAAGGTTGCGGTATGCAAATCCGCAGCCTGCTTGAGCGTCGCCAGTTTGCCCACCACATCGGGAGGAGCGACGATCCAGGCCAGGCGGATTCCCGGAGCCAGAGTCTTGGAGAAGGTGCTCAGGTAAATCACATTCCCCAGGGTAAACCCGTTGTCGCGACGCAGGTTGTCACGATCCAGCACTACCAGGGAGGGCAGGTGCTCGCCTTCGTAGCGCAACTGACCATAAGGATCGTCTTCAATAATGGGGATGCCATACCGATCAGCCAGAAAGATAAGTTGATGGCGCCGCGCCTCAGAGAGCGTCACTCCGGCCGGGTTCTGAAAGTTGGGCAGAATGTACATGAACTTCGGGCGCAAGCGCAGCGAAGTTTCCAGTTGTTCCGTGCAGAGCCCCTCGTGATCAATCGGGACAGACACGAACTGCGCTCCATAGACATTGAACGATTGCAGTGCGCCGAGGTACGTGGGAGCCTCCACCAGCACCCGATCCCCGGAGTTGATCAGCAGTTTGCCAATCAGATCGAGGGCTTGCTGCGAGCCGGAGGTGATGAGTACATTCTCGGCCTTAGCCAGAATGCCGTAGCGCGCCAGGTTCTGCGCAATCATCTCGCGCAACGGTTCGTAGCCTTCGGTGGCGCCATACTGCAGGGCTTGCGCACCGCGCTGCTCCAGCACGGTGTGGCAGGCTTCCTCAAACCGTTGCACCGGGAACACCTCGGGAGCGGGAAGGCCTCCGCCAAACGAAATCATTCCTGGCTGGTCCGTGATCTTCAGAAGCTCCCGGATCGTAGAGCTCTTAATCCGGAAAGTACGCAGAGCATACCGCGAGTTCCATACGGTCGACATGAGTACCTTCCTCGCCGGATTTCTAACTTATATTGTTGCCGGCTCCGCCCGGCGCTCTGCTTGGCGCAGCTGAATATCGGCTTCGTTTTCCTGAGCATCGACGACCGCGATCGCGGCTACGGCCACGATGTCTTCTACCTGGGCATTCCGCAGCAACACGTGCACCGGACGGCTCATTCCCATCAGGATCGGACCAATGGCCTCCGCTCCTCCGATCTTCGCCAGCAGCTTGTACGCCGTGTTGGCTGAAGCGAGGTCGGGGAAGATGAGAACGTTCGCGCCACTCTTCAGCGTACTGAAGGGATACGATTGTTCGATCACATCCGGAGACAGCGCGTCCTCGGCGGTAATTTCTCCATCGACGATCAGGGTCGGATCCGCGTAGTGCAGCAACTCCACAGCTTTACGAACCTTGGTGCAGATGGGATGGTCAACGTTGCCAAAGCTGGAGAATGACAGCATGGCAACCCGCGGCACGATGTCGAAACGCCGCGCCATTTGCGCCGTGCACAACGCGATCTCCACCAGGTCTTCCGCGGTAGGTTCGATGTTCACGCTCGTATCCGCCAGGAAGTAGACATCCCCCTTGCGCGTGATCATGGCGTAGCAACCGGAGACGCGGTGCAGGCCTTCGCGCATGCGCACGATTTGCAACGCGGGACGAATGGTATCGGGAAAAGTTTGGCTGACCCCGGAGACCAGCGCATCCGCATCTCCCATGTGCACCATCATTGAGCCGAAGACGTTGCGGTCGTTGATGAGTAAGCGTGCCTCGCTCAGGGTTACGCCTCGACGCTGCCGCAAGCGGAACAACTCCTGAATGTAGACCTCTCGCAGTGTGGACGCGGTTGGATCGACAATCCTGATGCCTTCGAGGTTCAAGCCCAGTTCCTCTGCCCGGGCATGAATCGCGGCGGAGTCGCCCAGCAGAATGGGCTTGGCGATCTTTTCCTCGACCAGGGAGTGGCAGGCGCGAAGGATCTTCTCGTTCTCTCCCTCGGGAAATACAACCTGCTTGGGATGCGCCTGCGCCTTGTGAATCATGCTGCGCGAGATCTCGTGAGCCTTGCCCAGCCTGCGCTCCAGTTGTTCGCGGTAAGCGGCCAGGTCTACGGGTTCCTGCGCCACACCCGTGCGCATCGCGGCCTCGGCCACGGCCGATGCCTCCCACACCAGCACGCGCGGATCGAACAGAGTCGGAATCAGGTACTCACGGCCAAAGCTCAGCCTTTCCACGCCATAGGCGCGGCAGACTGAATCCGGAACGTCTTCTTTGGCCAGCGCAGCCAGCGCCCGCGTGGCCGCCAGCTTCATCTCTTCATTGATGGCAGTGGCGCGCACATCCAGCGCTCCGCGGAAAATGAAGGGGAAGCCAAGCACGTTGTTGACTTGATTGGGATAGTCGGAGCGCCCAGTGGCCATGATGATATCGCTGCGGCAGGCTTTCGCTTCCTCGTAAGTGATCTCGGGATCGGGATTCGCCATGGCAAACACGATTGGATCCGGCGCCATCGATCGCACCATGTCCTGGGTGACCGCGCCTTTCACCGACAATCCTACAAAGACGTCGGCATCTCGCATCGCATCCGCCAGAGTGCGCCGGTCGGTTTGCTGGGCGAAGCGTTCCTTGTACTTGTTCATGCCCTCGGTGCGCCCCTTGAACCCCACGCCCTTGGTGTCGCAGAAAATAATGTTCTCGTGTTTCACACCCAGCCGCACATAATGTTCTGCGGTGGCAACGCCCGCGGCGCCGGCGCCGTTGAAAACCACGCGGACCTTTGCTATATCCTTGCCCGCAACCTCCAGCGCATTCAGCAGCGCAGCTCCCGTGATGATCGCAGTGCCATGCTGGTCGTCGTGGAAAACCGGAATCTTCATCGTCTTGCGCAGAGTTTCCTCGATGTAAAAACACTCGGGTGCCTTGATGTCCTCCAGATTGATGCCGCCAAAGGTGAGTTCGAGCAGTTGGCAAACTTTGATGATCTCATCCGGATCGTGGGTGTTGATTTCAATGTCGAAGACATTCACATCGGCGAACCGCTTGAACAGCACGGCTTTCCCTTCCATGACCGGCTTGCCCGCCAGTGCCCCGATATCCCCTAGCCCTAGCACTGCGGTTCCGTTCGTCACCACCGCGACCAGATTGCCGCGTCCCGTGTAGTTAAAGGCGTCATGCGGATTTTTCTCGATTGCCAGGCACGGCTCGGCCACGCCCGGCGTATAGGCGAGACTGAGATCGCGCTGCGTCCGGCAGGGTTTGGTCGGAGCGATTTCAATCTTCCCCGGCCGGGGACTGCTGTGGTAATCCAAAGCTTGCTGTTTCGTAATCATTGCTGCCTCCCTAATCTCTTTAATCTCTTTGCTCGCATAAGGCTGCTCGCCTTAGCACGTCTAGGTCCCCGGTGAGCCGAAAGCCGGCACTGTCCCTTCGCACTCCGCCGCACCTATGCTCGACAGGCGTCCAGCAGTTCGTGGGGAAGCGCGGCGAGGGATTTCGTATGCAGTCACCAGGAGCCCCAGCCAGCCCAGTGCTTCACTAAGCAGCGATTCTTGCTGACGTATCGAATCCTTCCTGATGCCTATATCGTAGCCGCGATGTGCTTCGGCTCTCAGTGATCAGGATCACAGCGGTTTGGTTCGGATTTGCGCGTGGGATCATCCACCGCTGTGGGTGTTGTCACGTCAGATCCGGCAAGTGTTGAGAGTGTCCTCGCTTGGGCGAACCGACTGCAGGATCGGACGCAATATCTGATTGTCCAGAATGCGACAAGCCCGCAGGCAGACTTCAGCTACTGGGAATCTGCGGAGCAAGCCATTCGTTTCCGCGCAGCACTATCTCCAATCGTGATCCGGATGGAATTTCGTTTGGCAGAACCGGAGAACCCAGCCCGTCAACACGGTATCCGCCTTGGCCAGGTTGCCACAAGGCAAAATGCAATCAACGAACTGAAGCGTGCTTCCATCGTGATGCGTGCGGAAAGTTACCGGCGGCGGCTCTTCTCCGAGTTCGACCGGGCAAAGGAGATGTTCCTCCCATGAGCGCCGATCAGGAACTCCTAAATCTGGCGGGCGCTGAGTCCGAGAACCAAACCCTGTTCGATGAACTGGCAGGACTGGTGCCCGCTGGACGGCAGGCGGAATACTACAGGGTCATCGCACACACTCGCACCCTCAGCCCAAACGACGAGATGCTCCGGATACTGGAAGCGATGGGCATCCTCGCGTTGCTCACCCGAGAAACGCCCGCGGAGATCGCCGCAGAGCGGAAGTCATTGCGGAAGATCTTGGAAGCTTCCGCGTCTCAGGCCAATGCGGTCGAGAAGCGAATGGAAGAATACACATCGCTACTTGAATCACGTCTTACCCACTTGCCGAAGGAATTGGAAACAGGGTTGGACCCGCCACGCATAGCGAAGCTTCTGGGCGAGAGCCTGCGACAGTGCTTCCAGCAGTCCGGTCTGCCAGACACGGCCAGAGCGCTTGACCAGTCCTGTTCTGAAATGAATTCCATTCAAGAGCAACTTGTGAACGTGCTGCGAGAAGTAGCTCACCCTGACATCGGAGTAATCGAGAAGGTCAGAAGCGCCAATGACTCGCTCCTGCGGAGCATGACCACTAGGGCGCAGCAGATGGACGATTTCCTCGTTAGGCTGGAAAAGCAGGTCTGGGCGGTTTGGTTGCCTGTCGTTGCCAGTGCCGCTCTTGCATTGGGCTTCTTCTTGGGTAGTTGGTTTGCCAGCGAACGGCAAGCGGCACCTGAGACACCATGGGCGGCCCAGCCACAACAGGGGCTGGCGCCTCCCGACGTACCGGCCCAGACCCTTCCACAGCGTAGTGCAAGGCATCATTGAAACAATCACATTGCCAGGGAGATGCCTAAGGAAGGCGTCAGCTATATTATGTAGCATGTAGTTCGCATAAACTGCGAACTATACGTGCTATCATATAGTCATGAGGCCCGAGACAGACTCGTTGCCCGCCTCCCGTGCGCGGCTCGCCGCGGTACTTCGCGCCACTAAGGAAGTGGTGTCGGTTGATGTTACGTCTCAGACCCTCGGGATTGATCGGCGCGCCGCCGCCAAACTTCTGTCTCGGTGGAGAGAGCAGGGCTGGCTCCGAAGGGTAGGACACGGGCTCTATGTCTCCGTGCCTTTGGATCTGTCCGGCAGCGAACAGGTAATTGGAGATCCCTGGGTGCTCGTCCCGACGCTTTTCGGCCAATGCTACATCGGCGGGTGGACGGCCGCTCACCATTGGGAACTCACCGAGCAGCTCTTCAATGAAACGTTCGTCTTTACTACGCGCCGCTTCATTGAGAAGCGCGTAACCGCGCAGGGCGCGACCTTCCTGCTGCACAACATAAAAGCCAAACGCCTCTTCGGATTGAAAACGCTGTGGCGCGGGTCTGTCAAAGTCGCGATATCTGATTCCGCGCGCACGCTGGTCGACATGATCGCCGCGCCGAATGTTGGAGGCGGCATCGATCACGTAGCTGATTGTTTGAGCACATATCTCGCCGGCAAGACCGCCGATCGCGATCTGTTGATCCGCTATGCAGCGCAGTTCGACAACGGCGCCATCTTTAAGCGCCTCGGATTTCTTGCAGACACTCGCCTTCGCGACAAGAAACTTGCGGCTCAGTGTCGCTCCCGTCTGACGCAGGGTTATGCCAGACTCGATCCGGCACTTCCCTCCCGGAAACTCGTCACCGCTTGGCGACTCTGGGTACCAGCGGCTTGGAATGAATCAGCCTCATGATCGACAAACGTGAAATTCTCGAAACCGCGTCGTCGCTTTCGCTGTTGCCCAACGTTGTCGAGAAGGACTACGTCCTGGGCTGGATGCTCGCCGGCATTAACGCGCACGAAGACCTTTCGGAGAGCTGGGTCTTTAAGGGAGGCACCTGCCTCAAAAAGTGTTATTTCGAGACATATCGGTTTTCGGAGGATCTGGATTTCACGCTCCGGGATGAAGGTCACATTGACGAGGAATTCCTGCGTCCGGTATTCGAAGAAGTCATCGGTTGGGTAACAGAACAATCGGGACTGAACATTCCCGCCGGTCAGATCGAATTCGATATTTACGAGAACCCGCGCGGCCGTCTCAACTGCCAGGGGAAGATCGCTTATCGCGGGCCAGTCTCCCCGACTTCGGGCGGCTGGCCGAAAATCAAGCTCGATCTGACGGCGGATGAGAGGGTGGTACTTCCCTCTGTCCGTCGCGAGGTATTTCATCCCTACAGCGACCGTCCCGAAGGAGGGATTTGGGCCAATTGCTACGCCTACGAGGAAGCCTTCGGGGAAAAGTTACGAGCACTCGGAGAACGGACGCGGCCCCGCGATCTTTACGACGTGGTGAACCTCTATCGGCACACCGACAGTCGTCCAACGGCGTCAGTCCTTCGCGATGTGCTCCAGCAGAAGTGTGCCTACAAGGCAATTCCTGTGCCTACGTTCGAGTCCTTGGTATCTCATCGCCAGTCTCTTGAGACGATGTGGTCGGATATGCTAGCGCACCAACTTCCCGTTCTTCCTCCTCTGCGTGACTTCTGGGACACACTCCCGGAAATCTTCACGTGGATCCTGCGTGGCACGGAAGTCCCGCAGCGCGCGCTCATCCAGCACGACGCCAGCGAAACCCCTGTCCGCACTCGAGTGCTGCCGATCGGTGTTCCCCTTCGCTCCCGTTCGACTATCGAAATTATCCGCTTCGCTGCAGCCAACCATTTGTGCGTTGACCTAAGCTATGACGGCAGCGTACGTCGGATAGAACCGTATTCTCTGCGCCAGACGGCCGACGGATACCTGGTGCTGCACGCCATCCGCAGCGATTCGGGCGAGCATCGTTCTTACCGGGTGGACCGGATGCAGGATGCAACTGTCACGTCGCAAGTCTTCATGCCGCGCTACGCGGTTGAACTGACTTCGACGGGGCCTCTCGGGATTGCTCCGTCTACAGCAACGCCGCGCATACCAAGCATGCGTCGAGCGGCGAGAACCACGCGGCAGGGGCCGACTTACATCTACCGATGTACCGTCTGCCGGAAGACATTTAACAGAAAGGCCATGGACGGCTCCCTCAACCCGCACAAAAACCCTCGTGGCCATCCATGCCCCGGACGGTACGGCGTGTACGTTCGTACCAAGTATTAGGGATGGCGGATTAGTGAACTCGCTAATCTCCAAAGCGCCGGTTTAGATTTCTCATGGTGTCCGAGGCGAGGACCGCACGGGAGTCGAACAGACTCGAACCCTGCTCGGGCCATATCCTTTAATACCGCGAAGGCTTGTTAAAGGAACCCTGCACAACGCCATTGGGCACTAACAACCAAGCCAAGGATTGGTGATCAGATTCCTGTAATGAAAACCGTCCCGCTCAACTCGTTCAGAGCCAGATAGAATACTCGGTTCCGCATTGCTGGGAGGCGGTCAAATCGATGTCTCAAAGAACGAGTACGACCCTGCTGCTTACTCTTACAGCTGCCGTGGCCCTGATCTTCCTCTTGCTGCCCCGGATTCCGCAACCTGAGGGCGTATCACCTGTTTGCGGATCGGCGGAATCTACTTGGCATACCGAACTTTGGTGATGTCGCTTCCAATTTGCCCTTCGCCGTAATTGGAATATGGGGCCTGACATTCTTGCTGAGGCCTGATTCAAATCAAGTCAATGGGAGTTTTCTTGAGCAGGGCGAACGATGGCCCTACGTCTGCGTGTTTGTTGGTCTGCTGCTGACGGCGTTTGGTTCCTCCTACTATCACCTGTCTCCCAACAATTCACGACTGGTGTGGGACAGGCTGCCGATGACTATCGCGTTCATGTCGATGGTGGCGGCGATAATCGCGGAGCGCATCAGTCTCCGAGTCGGCCTCTGGCTGCTACCCATTCTCGTTCTTGTTGGGATGGGTAGCGTGTTGCAGTGGTACGCGAGTGAGATGCGAGGCTCCGGCGATTTGCGTCTTTACGCTGCGGTGCAGGCGTATTCGGCGCTGGTGCTGTTGCTAGCGCTGTTCCTGCCACAGCGATACACGCGAGGATCCGATTTGGCCATTGTGGTCGGTTTCTATGCGTTGGCGAAGGTTTTGGAGGCCCTCGACAAACCAATCTTCGCGGCCGGGCACATGGTTAGTGGTCACACCCTCAAGCACCTTGCCGCTGCCGCAGCCGGTTACTGCATTTTGCGGATGCTACAAAAGCGGCGGCCCATCGCGCCGTTGCCTTCAACGCCCTCGATGCTCACCCACGCGAACCTAAGTTGAATCAATCTGAGCGGTTCCTTCACTTTACGTACTTGCCGTTGTGGACTTCATATGCGACGCGAAATGGTTTTTGCGTCTTGCGATCTTGCCAGCCTTCTTGTGCTATCAATCGATTGGCCTGGGCGAGACGCTCGGACGGCTGAGGGTGGGAACGGAAGTACCCTTCGAGACTTTGAATTGCCAACTCGGAAAGTTCTTGTTCCGGACTCTGGGCGTGAATGATGTATTCGTCGTGCAGCCTGGCGAATTTCTCGAATAAGGTGACTGCGCCATATGGTGAGTAGCCGCTGAAGACCGCAAGCCGCATGCCTTCGCGGTCTGCTTCCAGTTCCTCATCCTTGTTATAGCCTGCTTCCCACACGGTCAGCGGAATTTGCACGAGGGCCCCTACAACATCGAGTCTCAGATTGCGCAGGCGCGCCTCGATCTGTACACGTTCGACACAGCGATAGTGGTCGATGTGCTCAACCTCATGGGCGAGAACGGCTGCTAATTCGTCCTCGCTCGTCATCAAGTCGACCAAGCCCTCGCCGACATAGACAGGTCCGCCCGGAAGGGAGAAAGCATTGATCATGGCACGATTCGGCAGAAGATGAAATGAATATGGCAGTCGTCGATGAGCCTGCAACGCGACGTTGTTGCCCACGCGGCGGACGTAACTCTCAAGCCCTAGTTCCTCGGGACTCAAATGGGTGGTGCCGGCTGAATATTGGTCGGCCAGTTGGTTGCCGATCGCGATTTCTTCGTCATCAGAAAGACGCGTCAACCGCATCGGCACTCGGCTCAAGTCGCGCTGAGCGTCGGCTGCGACTTCGACGACCGCGTTGGCCGAAACGGGAGTGGAGTCATGCCGGCGTTGGCTGAAGTAAAGCGCGGTGACGCCGACTGCAAGAACGACAACGAAAATCGGCAGGCGCTTCATAGAAGCTGCCGTATGGCATCGCGATACTTGCTATACAAAAACGACACCAGTAAGAGCGCGGCTCCGAGAATAATAAAGGTGATGTAGCGATCGCGTGGTGCTAGTCCCCATGCGTCCCTCAACATTATCTTGCCGACACAAACCAATAGCAGGACCATCCCGGTCAGGCGGTAGCTTCGTTCGTTCACGGCAAGGGCGAGCAGGACAATCAGAACTCCTTCTATACCCCAAGCGACTGTGACCATGCCCGCTCGCATTTTCAGCGCAAGCATGAGCGTAAGCAAGAACACGGGTGCAAAGAACATAAACTGTTCAGGATGCCGCACCAGCGCTCCGATCCAGCGACTCGTGGGAGCCTGTGATTTGGCACGATCACGCAGCCGAAAAGCAAAGGGCAGGCATGCGAGCATGACACCCACAGCCGAGCCCAGGACGAAATACCTTCCGGTCCAGTCTCCGCCGCTGAAATAGCTTGCGCCGAAGAGGTTGTGCATGACTCCTCGGACGCACGCGCCTACAGTCAGCAGGATTCCCTGATGCAAGAACATCGAGCGCTTCAGTAAGAACGCCACGCCAAAGAGAACAAAGACGACCACAGACCAAGCGGTGACCAACCAATCGTTTGCGAACTGGAAGTAGAGGAGCGCGACAATGCTGCCCGTGCCGATATAACCGAGCAGGTCATCGAAATGGAGACGGCGATCGTCGCGGATACTTGCTTCGTCTGGCCCTAATTGCGCATAAACGAAGAAGAAAATAAGCGTGAGCGGTAGAACCGTGTACATCCGCGGCCCCCAGAACTCACCTGGATTGCCGGCTGTCAGGTTGGCAAAGAAGATCCGGCCGAATGCCGCAGCTAATGCTACATAAGCTTGAAAGCGAAACTGCCTGGTATTGCGCAGAAGCCCGTATTCGAAGAGAACGAGCCCAAAGACCGCCCAACCAACCGCCACGCTCAAAGGTTGCAATTCATACCACAGGAGCAGCGAGACCAGCGCCGATGCTGCCCACGAGTAGATGTGATGAAACTCACGAGTGCGCCACTCTTGCGGCATGCGCAGGACCTGAGACAGCGCATAGAAGACAACCGCGACGATGGTTAGCGAAAGTAAGCGGACGCTTATCCCGTGCCAGGTCTCGGTGACGTACAGGTTGAAAGTGACGCTGCGGAACATGGTGAGCGCAGCGAGCGCATGGGCTTGCCACGCCAAATCTTCGAGTTCAAATTGACGATCTACCAGCGCCAGCACCAAAGCAAAGATTGCCCACACTGCAGCAAGCCATGCGCTTGGAGCTTCGTACCACGCCAGAAGGGCCAGCAACGCCGTCGCGGCGAAGCTATGCAGATAAGTGATTGCGCGCGCGGACGAAGAATCGGAAACGGTGGCTTTGCGCGAAAGAAAATAGAGACCCGCCGCGACAATTGAAACGGTAACCAACCGCACAGATATCCCTGGCCAGAGTGTGTGTTCAAGGGTGAAATTGTTGGTATAGACCTGCACCAGCGAGCACGCCGCTACAACGTTCGCTTGCCACGCCAATTGCCGGTAGCCGATCCATCGCATCACTAAGGCAAGTGCTACTGCAAAAACGATCCAGGAGACAGCAATCCAAGGCGTGGGCACCGCTTCGTAGAGCACCCATAGCATCATTCCCGTGCCGATCCAGCTATAGGCGATGCGTCCGAAATCGGCGTGGCTAGGGTTGGGTAGGTTTACACGCCTGGCGATCCAATATGCGCCCGCAACAACTGGCAATCCGGCAATCGCGTGGAACGGGATGTTGTGCCAGCGTTCGGTGCCGGCTTGATCAGCGGTCAGTGCTGCCAATACCGCTAAAGCAGTTAGTGCGTGAGCGTGCCAAGCGAGGGCGTGATATCCAATCCATTGCCCGACTTCCAACAGGAGCACTGCAAAGGCAATTGCCGCGAGGGGTTGCCAGAGTTCCGGAACCTCGTAATAGATAAGCGAAGTAACGAGAGCGGTTCCTGCAAAAGCAAAGAATCCGCGGAATGAGCGCTGATTCTGATCATCCCTCAATTGCGACCATTTCGACGTTAAATAGAACGCGGCAGCAATCACCGGCAGCGTGAACAGCCGCAGTTGAACGTGGGTGTATCGAGGAATCTCACTGTGCAGGTTAACTACAACGACGCGATACAAAGTCAGTAGGCCAATCAGACCGTACTGGACCTGAAGGTGGAAGGACTTGAGCTTCGCGCCCAATGCGGCCAAAACCAGCATGATGCCAGCGAAGGCAATGGCAGTCCAATCGTTAGAGCACAAAGCCCACGCAGCGGCTACGGCGGCGAATCCTCCTAAATAGGAATGCCCGCAAAGCAGTTGTTTGTCGGGCGATTCACCGAAGAATAATTTCCAGCGCTGCCCTAGCAGAAGTGTGTTCGCATAAAAGACGATGGCACACAGTCCGAACATCACCCCGGCGGCTAGCAAAAGAACTTCGCTCGTGCTCCGGACCGACAGGACCTGCCTGAAGTCGATAACGACCAAGTGCAACCCGACCAGGAACCCGGCAAGCAGACCCAAGCGCCTGAAGACCACTTCCTTAACAGTGACGCCCGCAATAAGAAGGGCTTCACCGCCGATCAGCCACAGGATGGCAACGTTGTTACCGGAATAGCGGAACGGGACGGCGGCAATCATGAGCGCCGCGCCGAGTACCGTCAGTATGATGAACGCCTCGCGGCGGCGCTTAGTAATCGGCAATTGAGCGAAGCCGAATTCAACCGCGCCGATGAGCAACAGAGCGACAAACGCCAACTCCGGCTGCACAGACTGGAATTTCATCACTCCCAGTAGGAGCAGCGTATTAAGCAGAGCAGCCGCCGTCGATACATGTTCGTCGGCTGGGCACTTCGCTTTGCGAATGACGTACGACACTCGGAATATCAACCAGTAGAACAAGAGGAGCGCGGTACTTGCGTGATACTCAGGGAAGGCGTGTCCGTATGCACCCTCCGAACCCAACAAGCGATAGAGCCAGTAAAGGTGATTGAGATAGCTCGAAAGAATGCCAAACACTTCAAGCTCGAACCATCCCATCTTGATGACGATGCTGACCAGTCCGACGGCAAGGATCACGCCTGAGGCAAGACTGTAAACGTCGTCATGGCTGAGGGACACCGTGCTGTAGGCCAGCAGAAATGCGAGTCCAGTAACCAGCTGTGAGCGGTAGCCCAACGTGTGCGCCACCATTGCTAGCGCCACTGCGAGCATGAGGACCAGATCAGCGTTCTCTGAACTGAGCACTCGCATGGCCTGAACATGATTCAGGGCGTATGAAGTAAAGAACAGCAGGGCCCATCCGCCGCCGATCAGCGTATGACCGAGAACGCGGTAGCGCTCGCGCCGCTCAAGAAAAACTCCGCCCGCCAGGAGAGTGATCGAAACAATAAAGGAGAGGCCCACCTTGCCGAGCGGGCCCAGTTGGCCGAGTTCATAAATGCCAAAAAGGGCGACTCCCAACACAAGGATGGTGATTCCAAGCTTGTTGAGCCAATTCGTGCCCAATGTCTCTTCCAAAGCGAACACCGACTTCATGCGCTGTTCAGCCGTAGGCTTTGGCGCTGACGAGCGGAGCGCGGCAAACTGCGGCGGTGCTACAACGCGAGCGCTCGGTGGGGGAAGCGCAACAACGGGCGGAGGGGGAGTATGCGGTGTCTCTATGCGCGGAGTCGCGGGCGGTGTTACAGCTCGCGGGTGAATAGGTGCCTTCGTCGTATCAGGAGATTGCGCCGAGATCTCTGAACCCACCGATGCAGCAGGAAGCGGCAAACTCGTGATGACTTCTGCAGGTTCAGGCTTAGTTTCCCTACGGGCGGCGTCGACAGGGCTGCCTGCGGCCGGGGGAGCAGGCTTCGTGACAACCCCCTCACGAACCGCAGCCTCTTCCCCTTGTTCTTGCTTTACGGAAGCTGGCGTCGAATCGGCCCCGGAAGCACCCATAGGTGCGGCGACCGGCTTGGGACAGTTGTCTACACCTCCCGCATGGACGGTACCGCACCAAGCACAGAATGCTGGCCGGGTCCTGTCGGCGGGCTGATCCGGTTTCATGGCCGCCGGAGCCGGGCTGGGTACGGGCCGCACTAACGGTTCAGCGGGTGCGGGCGGACCCGCAGGTTGCGGCGGCTTCGATGCAACGATGGTGGTGGTGGGCTGTGCTGCGTCTTCGCGATGCACTGCAGCGGAGCCGGAAAGCTGCGGAAATGCCGCGACCTGACGCCGGAGTTCCAACAGTTCGCGACGCAAGGCATCGTTTTGTTGAGAGCTCAGGTTAGCAAGCTCTTCGAGTTGTCGGCGAAGCTGGCGCTGTCGCCAGACTGCATAAATGGCTAACGCCGGCGTGGCTAAGACTAACAGCGCTAACAATACGGCAAGGAGCTCCAATGGCTACCCCGTATACACGTAGTTCTGCAAGCCTAAATACTAGAACGGAGGGAGTGCCTATTCTTGCACATTGTTCATCCCTGCAAACTCGGAAGTAACTGGCGTTCCGTGTATTGTGACTGGAACGTAAACCGCCTTCATGACAAGATGTGCAGAACTCCAAGATCTACAGGCGCTTATCAAGATTTCCTATGACCGAAAATGCTTCCGCGGCCGTGCTGGAAAATTCGCCAAATGGACTCGCAGAAAATCCTCCGGATCGCTTGGTGTCACGATCGTGGCGACGAGGGTTTTGGTCTCTTGTGGCAACCCAGTTCCAGGGTGCATTCCCAGGGTGCATTCAATGATAACGCATACAAGAATCTCATCGTCTTCATCATCCTCGGCACTGCGATCGAGAAGGCCGATCGTGACCGCCTCGTTCTAGTGGCAGGTGCCCTCTTCTCCGTTCCCTTCATTCTGTTCTCCATGACCGGAGGGTTTCTCGCGGATCGGTACAGTAAACGTAGCGTCACGATTGGGACGAAATTGTTCGAGATTGGCGTAATGGCCTTCGCGATCGCTGGTCTAGCTTGGCAGAATCTGAATCTCGAAATGGCTGCAATCTTCCTAGCCAGCACACAGGCCGCGTTCTTCGGACCTTCCAAATACGGGTTGCTGCCCGAGTTGCTGCCTGAGCCAAGGCTTTCCTGGGGTAACGGTGTCATCGAACTGGGAACCTTCCTCGCATCGATCGCTGGGCTTGTTTCCGGTGCTTTCCTTGCAGACGCTTTTCACGGGCGCCAGGGTTGGTCGGGTCTGGTCTTTCTCGCTCTGTCTGTTGCCGGTTTGATCCTCAGTCTGGGGATCACAAAAGTCCGCGCCGCTGATCCGTCCAAGAAGTTTCAAGCCAATCCCCTCACCGATCTATGGAAACAGTTAGGGTTGATTCGCCGGGATCGTGTCCTGTGGCTGGCTGTTCTCGGTAACACCTATTTCTGGTTTCTTGCTGCGCTGCTAACGGCCAACATCGTTTTCTACGGCGAAGATGTTTTGCACAGCAGCTCAACGCGCACGGGGATCCTGCAGGCTGCGGTAGCAATCGGCATAGGGCTGGGCAGCCTCGCGGCGGGATATCTTTCGAGCGGCAAGGTCGAGTACGGACTCATTCCGCTCGGTTCGGTCGGCATGACGGCATTCGGAGTGCTGCTCTCCGCCCAAAACCTCTCATTCGCGCATGTGCTGATGCTTCTCGCCGCTCTCGGCTTTTCAGCCGGATTCTTTGCTGTCCCCGTCAATGCTCTGATTCAGCACCGCCCTGACGAAAAAGACAAAGGGGGAGTGATCGCAGCCGCGAACCTGCTCTCCTTTGTTGGCATCGGTGGAGCTGCGGGCGCTTACTATTTTTTCCAGCACTACGCCCATTTCAGCCCGCCGTCGATTTTCCTGTGCGTCTCATTAGTAACGGTCGCCGCGACGTTCTATGTCTTGTATCTGCTGCCCGATGCCCTGCTTCGGCTTTTGCTTTGGATCGCGACCCATACTCTGTATCGAATTCATTTGGAAGGACGCGAAAATATTCCGGCAAAGGGCGGGGCGTTGCTGGTACCGAAGCATGTCTCCATGGTCGATGCGGTTCTTCTGATTGCCTCGATCGATCGCCCGATTCGCTGCCTTATGTTCAAGGGCTCCTATGACCACCCACTGGTCAAGCCATTCGCCAAAATCATGGGGGTGATCCCAATCTCCTCTCAGCTTCGTCCCCGCGAAATGATTCAGTCTCTCCGCACGGCGACGCAAGCGTTGAAAGATGGCGAGATTGTATGCATCTTTCCGGAAGGCCAGATGACTCGCATCGGTCAGATGCTCCCGTTCCGTCGCGGCATGGAAAGAATCATCAAGGGCGTGGATGTCCCCATCATTCCGGCGAATCTGGGAGGGGTTTGGGGATCGGTCTTCAGCTTCGAGCGGGGAAGATTTCTATGGAAGGTTCCGCGCAAGATTCCCTATCCGGTAACCGTGACCTTCGGCAAGCCAATGCCCTCAACTACCACCGCTCAAGATGTTCGGCAAGCGGTTCAGGAACTCGGCGCGGAAGCGTACAAATTCCGCAAGCGCTACATGCGCACGCTGCATCGCTCGTTTGTGCAAACGGCACGGCGGCATCCGTTTCGCTTTGCTATGGCAGACGGCCGAACCCCGAAACTTGCCTTCGGTGGTGCACTCACTCGCACCGTTTTTCTCGCGCGGCGACTCCGCCCGGTCTGGGTCAATCAGAAGATGGTTGGCATCTTGCTCCCGCCGTCAGTTCCCGGTGCATTAGTCAACCTCGCCGCACTCTTGATGGGCAAGGTTCCAGTCAACTTGAATTACACAGCTTCGAACGAGGTTCTAGCTTCGTGTGCCAAGCAATGCGAACTGGAAACCGTAATTACTTCGAGAGCATTTCTAGAGCGAGTCCACATTGAACGACCGGCGCAAGCGATCATGCTTGAGGATCTGGCCGAAAAACCGGGGTTCTTCGAGCGTGTAACAGCAGCTCTAATCTCGTGGCTCTTGCCAGTACGGCTTGTTGAAAAGTCCGCAGGCGCCGGCAAGAAGGTAGTACTCGATGATACCGCTACCATCATCTTCTCCAGCGGTAGCACGGGTGATCCCAAGGGAGTCGTGCTGACTCACTACAATGTGGCGTCCAATGTCGAACAACTGAACCAGGTTTTCATGCTAGGACGCAACGACAAAATCCTTGGCATTCTGCCCTTTTTTCATTCTTTCGGTTTTACGGGAACGCTCTGCTTGCCAACCACTATCGGTATGGGTGTGGTCTTCCACCCGAACCCCTTGGAAGCTCGCGCAATAGGTGCTCTCGTCAGCCAATATGCCGTCACTTTCCTCTTGGCCACGCCGACATTTCTACAGTCGTACACGCGGCGCTGCTCTCCTGAAGATTTTGGCAGCCTGCAGTACGTAATGGCAGGAGCAGAAAAGCTTCCCGAGCGAGTTTCCATCGCCTTTGAGGACCGTTTCGGAGTTCGACCACTTGAGGGTTATGGCTGTACCGAGTGCTCTCCTGCTGTCACGGTAAATACTCGCGACTTCCGAGCAGCACAGTTCCGACAGGTTGGCGCAAAGCGTGCCAGCATCGGCCATCCCTTGCCGGGAATCAGCGTAAGAATCGTGAGTCCCGAAACGCTAGGTCGGCTGCCCCAAGGCGAAACTGGACTACTGTTGGTGCGTGGTCCAAATATCATGAAGGAATATCTGAATCGACCCGAAAAGACTGCAGAGGTTCTCCGCGACGGCTGGTATAACACAGGCGACATCGCGATGATGGATGAAGATGGGTTTGTCCGGGTCACCGATCGCTTGACGCGGTTCAGCAAGATCGGCGGAGAAATGGTTCCCCATATCAAGATCGAAGACAAGCTTCACGAGATCAGCGGGTCAATGGAACAGATCTTCGCCGTAACCGCGATACCTGACGAGAGAAAGGGTGAACGCCTGATCGTGCTTCACACACTTCCAAACGAACGATTACAAGAGTGTCTTGCTCAACTCAGTAAATCGGACTTACCAGCGCTGTGGAAGCCGCGGCCTGATCAGTTTGTGCATGTGGACTCGTTACCATACCTCGGCACTGGCAAGCTCGATCTGCGTCCTCTAAAAGAGATTGCAGCGGGAGTCGCAATATGACAGGGACACTATGACTGAGACAGTAATTCAAAACGAGGTGTCCCGCGATTCCCGGACGAATCGGAGCGCACGATCTTTCGCGATTCGCCTCGCTGTGACGACTGTCGCCCTCATTGTATGGTTCTGGACCCAGTCACTGATCGGCGCACGCAGCGTGCCGGATGCTGGAATCGGAGACCTATTGCACACTGTCACGACTTCTGCGAATACTTACCTGCACGGTCACCCAGCGCTGGCGAATTTCCTCCTAATCGTGAGTTCTGGAATCATCGATCTGCTGGGTATGCAGTTACCGCCTATCGAAGCCAGGGCAAAACCGTCGATACCGTTATCATTTCGGCAGACGCCATGAAACAGGAATTGTTCTACGTGGCTGCCAGCCGTGGGCGGAGCGAGATCGCTGTCGTCACAAGCGACCGCGAGCAACTTCGTGACTCGATCGGTGTATCCACGATGCGGCAGTCCGCTATCGAACTGGCCCGAAAACAGCTGTTCGCGCACGGTACGCAAAAAGGACACGATGTTGACTTGGCGAGCGGGGTAATCCGGCAAGCGGGGCAGCAGATCGGAGAGCAGCATTCTTCCGTTCCAACTCACACATCGGAACCGGAAAAGACTCCCCATGTCGGCGTGGAACATGACCTCGGTGGCCCCAGTCTTGGTCTCGGGCTTTGAGGTCTCGCGGAGAGCCACACCTGCACATTCCCCACATGGCGGAGAAATGGGCCGGGGGGGGAAAGGCTTGTGTCAAGGCCGCGTGTTTTGCGCCGCGAAGCGGTCGTGAGCCTTGACACGAGGCGCGCCCCGGCCATGCTTTGGACCATGGGGAGTCCGGATGTTAGTAGAGCTGGAACTCCGGATTCGGTGTCTAAATCTGGTAGCTGTGGCAGTGCGGACACTCACGCAGGAAGACCATCCCGCGAGGAGGACTATAATTTCGCCGTGCTTACAGGTATTTCCGTATACGTTAACGTTGCCGCGATTGTCTGTGCAATGGTTGCCCTTCCACTCTTTATCGGCACCAAGCGCCAGACGCGTTTTGACAAGAACAATTTGGTTGGCTTCGTTCTACTGGGTGCGGCGGTACTTTTGCATGGCGGCTTTCTGACCGTCCTTCAATCAAGTCCCCACGCCGTGTTCAGCGGATACGTTCTCGGATGGAGCGGCGGCGGCGAGGATACGGAGAGTTCACTTTGGATTTATGACCTGGGATTCCCTCCGGCCGACGAGTCAACGTTCCCCAATGCCCCGTACCGAAACTTGCACGTGACGAGGTCCCGGACCGACAACGTCCCGCTCTCATTTTGGAACTCCGGTATCAGCGAACATGTGAAATGCGAATACCGTATTTGGGATCTAGAGATCACACGCATCGATGCTGTGCCGGCTCCCAATGCAAAGCAGACCGGATTGGTCGTATGGCAATGGAACTCACACTCACAGGGACGCGCCTGGCCGTTAATTGAAGGGCTGTTGGGATTTTTGGTAACTTGCTGGGCCATTCTCAGGCTTGCCAGAAAGAAGCCCACCAGTGAACTATCGCCGTCTCACGCGGTTCGTCGCTTTCCTAATAAATGGGCCGCACGAATCTACATCACGTCGGTTGCCCTCATACTTGCGTGGATCGTCTTCGTGCGCTTGTCCGACCGACTTTTCCAATTCAAGGCGCAGTCGCTGCTGAGGGATATCCAGCAACTCGAACTGAGAAGGAGCAACTGGCAAGACGCACAGCGGATTCGCGCAAGGTACGGGAAACACGTAAGCACCGATGCGGCTTGCTCGCCGGTGCGATGTGACATCAGCGTAATGCTAGATCATTGGTATAAGTTCCGGAGCTCCAGCAATGGGAACACGAGCTTCGGGCGCTTTGTTTGGACCGCGTGGAGTTTGCCTGGAGGACGATGGGCATTCATTGACGCCACGGTGCGCATCCGCGACGCTGTGGTCTGGGGGAAGGATTTTGATGCGACTATTTCGCACCGTGACGACTATCCCCTAATCGCAACGGCCGAAACCACACGCGACTTCGCGACGAGAACATGGTACGTGAGCCCGGACACGCATCCGAACATTCGTTTCGGAAGACCGGGCGGATGTGAAATCTGTCAAGCACTGTGGGTGAAGATTACGCCCTTCGCGAGTATCGAGGAAGTGCGGGACGCCTTCGCGTTTGATTTATCTTGCATCGGTGCGACTTTAAGGCCGTGCACGCAGATGAGCCAAATAATGCCCGTGGCCGCTCGGCTACTCGAAGAGGATTCGAGATCATACAATTCCGGGGGCCAGCCGCCGATGACTTGGTCCGCAGCGATGATCCGCGCTCTCGGGCGAGACGCCCAGAACGCTGCAGTCGTAGACATTTTGCGAGTGTATCGCGAGAAATCAGACGATTCAGGAGACGGCCAACAGTACGCAGACTACAAGATCATTGAGACCATAAAGGGGACGTTCCAGGTTCCCATACAGCCTGTGCGCCTTTCTCGACAGCCGACGATTGATCTTCGGAATCTGCCCCAGCGTGCGGTCATGTTTGGTTTTGAACGGAACGACATTCCAGCGTTGGTGCCACTGACCGATGACACCCTACGAGAGGTACGATCCGGGGTGGCTGAGGATGCAGTTGACATCCCCCGAAAATGGTGACACATCCCACTAGCAACTCGAAACGAGTCGTTGTGTAGTTTCCCTTCCTATATTCACCTTGGCGTGCCCCGACTTGTGGCCCCTCAAGCGATACACCAAGGACAGGACGCATCTCAGAGCATCGACCCATCGACCTGACCAGAGCCACTTAACTCCGCTGGGATAAACAAGCGTGGCTCGTCCTACCCACCGTTCGGGCTACATTCGAAATATTTTCGATACCTTTTTCCTCCTGTAGGTTCCTTTTATAGATAGAGGGCAAAATTTCGCTCGAATCCAAGGGACCACCTCGCTAAAGCGGCGAGCGGTTGCGTGCCGCCGATGCGATGTTCCCGTGGATTCCCCAAACGTACCTAAAAGCACTTCTAGGCGCTTTAGGCACTTTAAGCAGTTGTTGAGAAGTTCTTTCGAAGTCAAAAAGAAAAAAGATTCTATGAAGGGAAGCAACAAATGCGTCTTGTACGGTTTCTATACGAATAATGTTCTCGTCCGCCCATGACGCGAAGACTAACGCCAGCCGAGTAGTGAATGGGCTCGAAATCTGTCGAAGGAAGTCGGACGCCAAAGCCGACCTTCAGACGACGCGGTGATTTCAGCCCGGTCTCGACTCTCGCTGCAGGAGATTTTATGAGCGAGATGCACGAAGTAACGCCAGTCAGCCAGCCGGTCCCTCATTTCGAGAGGTTAGTCGATTCGCGCGAGGCGGCAGCCTTGCTGCAGATCCACCCGAAAACACTTCAACGACTCGCCCGCAAGGGCGAGATACGCGCCATGCGGATCGGAAAATTGTGGCGCTTTCGCACATCCGATCTCGACGCGTGGGTGCATTTGAGGTTAAAGTTAGCCAGCTATCCGTACCGTCCCTAACCACGGAGGATCGTGATGAGACGGACGAGATTTCAGCAAGGCAGCCTTCAGATTGTGAAGCGTGCTCGTGGCCGGAACGCTTGGGAGTATCGATGGTACGAACTCCAGGCAGACGGCTCGCGCAAGCGACGCTGTCTGATCGTTGGTTCGGTCGAACAATATCCGAACGAGGCGTCGGCGCAGAAGGCCGTAGCCGCACTTCGGGCAGACATCAACGCTGAGAATCCGCGCACCAGCTTGACACCGATTAGTGTTCAAACGCTCATCGAACACTACCGGGAAAAGGAACTGGGGGCGAATTGCAGCAAAACACGGAAGACGCAGGTCACCTACGAGGGCTATTTCAACAAGTGGATTCTGCCTCGTTGGGGAAGCTATCGCGTCACCGAGGTTAAGGCAGTCGCGGTCGAGCAGTGGCTTCGGTCGCTCAAGTATGCGAATGGAAGCAAAGCCAAAGCTCGAAACATCATGAGCGCGGTTTTCAATCACGCTGTCAGATGGGAATGGCTTGATGTGAATCCCATACGCATGGTGCGTCAAAGTGCCAAGCGGACCAGGATGCCCATTGTGC
>JBAVQD010000212.1:0-54201 GCA_049693675.1 Candidatus Sulfotelmatobacter sp.
ACCATATTCCAGGTAGCCGTTGTGAGCCCAGCAATCCCGGCGGTTGTGCCCGGAATATAGTAGGCTTGCGACATACCCGTCGGCCCCGCCGCCAGGCCAAATCCGGCTCCCAGGTATTTTGCTCCGAAGGTGTCAAGAATGCCGTTCTCATCCACGTCTTCCGGCGAGTAGGTATAGTAGGTCGGCGGCTCCAATGCATTATCGGGAATCCCAGTTGCGGATCCAGAGTTAACCACGTCCTCCAGACCGGAGATGCCAACGAAGCCGTTATAGAAACCTGTCCGATTAGCATCGGGGTCGGGTTGCATCCCGCGATGATCCGATAAGTACAGAATGTAACCATTCTGGTTAGTATTGTTTACCAAGTGTCCGCTGCCTGCAGAGTATGGAGTGCCAGGTAAGGATTGCAGCCAAAGCCAGAGGTTGCCCACGTCCAGTTCGACCGCGTTCATCACTCCTTCGGGACTGACATTGGTTGCCGTGCCGCCACTTCGAGTGTCGCGTGGCTCGCCTTCCCTTGAATCATAAAAGTTGATAGGAATCCAGTTATATTGGGTCGTGCCGGAGGCCGGCGTTTCATAGCCATTCGTTGCGGCCTTACCGCTTTGCAGCTGTTGAAGAATCAGGATGGCGGGGCTAATCTGGTTTGCGCCTGCGGGAGGAGCGCCGGTGCTGGAATAGGGGACACTCGGCGAAACACCGTACACTCTACCGAAGCCGTATCCCAGCCATTCTTGTGTGACTCCGATCCACTGGTTGGCATTATTCAGGTATTCCACCCGCAGCCATACGCTTTGGCACGGGGTTGTCCAGGTGACTTGTCCGAGCAGGGGCCAAGGGCTACTAGCGCAGCCCGTCGGCTTGATAAAGCTTCCCGTTCCGGTTTGGCCCTTGCCGTAGTACATGTAGTCGGTATTGGGCGTTCCCGAGAGTCTGAAGTAGCCGGTCGAAGGCGTCCCCAGTTGAACGTCGTTGGGGTCTAGTACGCCAGCGCTGCGCTCGGGGTGAAGCTGGGAAATGTCATCGGCTAGCAGAATACGGATCTCAGCCTCACTGTAGAGGCGCGAATTGGTCAACAGTGTAGTGTCCGTAGCCTGGGGTCGGCGAACGATATCGATTGCTCCAATCTGAGAGGAATTTACGAAAGGCAACTGCAAGGTTGTAGCGCCGGTGAGTCCGTTGATCACGAAGTTGTGAAAGGTTCCGGTTGAGATGCCAGTCCATCCGGCATTGGCCCCGCCCGCTCCAATTGGAATGCCCCCAGACCAACTCCCAGCCGTGAGCTGCGGACAGTTAGCTGCCGGGCCGGCTCCAGGTGCGGCCGGACAACCACCGGCAGCGCTGGGTGCATAAACGCTGCCACCGTAACCAGAAGACGTGAGGTGGCCATTTTCCAGGCGGTCCAGAACGATATTGCCCACAGCGGCAATTTTGTCCGTGAAAGTTAATGCCGTGCCCGAAGCCAGATACAAATTTCCATTGGTGTGGACTCGGCCGCCGAAATTGAAGTTAGGACCGGCGAAATAGTCGCAGTCGCCATCGCAAAAGACTCCAAACTCAAAGGCGGGAAGCAGAGCAACTTCCACTGTCCGCGTAAGATTTACGGAAGCTCCAGTGCGCGCCAGCGCGGCATTGCTACTGGCTTCGCCCCCGCTGGTAGCGCGAGTAGCGGTGACCTGCAGGTTGAAGGGGATGAGAGACGCTACCATTCCTTGATCCGGCCCCGATCCAACGATGTCCCACGCTCCGCACGGGTTGGGAAGATTGGGACAAGGCAATCCGTTGGTTTGGGTGCTTGGCCAAGTGATGGACTCGGCATAATTCATGCCAGTAATGTTTGACCCGGTTACAGCGGTAGGATAATTTGCCGGGCTCGCGAGAGCGGTAAGAGACGCCGCCGTGGGGGTCTGGGAGGATTGGTACAGCTGCGAGATTTGGGCGGTTAAGTTTTCAATACCTGATTCCGCGCCATAGTAGGCCAGGTTGCCTTCCAGGTCGTTGCCTCCCATGCGCTGCTCATTGTTGACCAGATATAGAAGGCCTACAGCCATGGCGGACAACAACACGGTCAACAAAAGCGCTGCTATCAGCGTGAAACCTCGTGAATCTCGTCTTCTCTTATTCATTTCTTTCCCCCTCCAACCGCAGACAAAACCCCTACGCGAGTCAATCATTGGCACACCGTGCTATTGGAACTGTATGAATTGCAGAAACTCATGTTTCCGGTGCTCGTGGAACTCGCCAAATACATGCTTTGGAATTTGTTTCCTGCCGAGAGCAAACTCTGCCCCATGACCCACATGTTGACCTTTTGAATCAGGGCTGGAGAGAGTCCCGCCGCAACCGGATTCGATTGATTAGCACTTATGGTGCCGCCCACCGAATTGATCACGTCGTAGCTGAATTGCAAGTTGATGATGTTATCGGCGACGGGGACTGCATTCAGGCCGTTCACCTGGCGCATAAGTCTCACCGTCTGCACCGTTCCGCCAGCAGGGGGAACCTGTAGGAAATAAGTGACGGCGTTGAGGCGGCAGACAGTAATGGTGGTACCCGCCACGTAAGCGGCCGCGACCGCTGCCAGGCTGTTTGCACCCGTCTGGTTGAAGTTGAGTGCGTCGCCCGTGGCAAAATTAATCTGCGCGTTAGTGGGAAGGCCGGTGATCTCTGCGACGGCAGCTGCCGTTTGCGCGTCGCTGGTACCTCCGCTGCCTTTGCCGTTGCCCGGAGTGCTCACCAGGAACAACATCAAATCTCCAACGTTGAGGCCGCCGGGCGCCAGGATGTTATTTGGAGTGACGCCCGCGTTCACCACGCCGACATTTACCTGGGTCGTGCTAGGAAAGGCGAAGGTGAAGTTGGTGAGCGGGAAATTATAGTCGCAGTATATGGAAGTAATACTGTCGTTCACCGCCGCCGGGGCGCTGTTAATGATGGTTCCGTTTTGAACGCCATTGGCGAAGCCAGGCAGAATGCCATACATGAAATTGCCATTGGGATAAGTGTCGCCAGCAACGTAGCAGGTACCAGCCTGGTTGCAGGCGACTTTGGAGTTCCCGCCAGCTGTCGCCAGCTGCAGGCCGCCCGAGGGCAAGCCTGCTCCCGCCATGGTGAGGTCCTTAGTCATCAATTCGATTGCGGCACGCATATTCTGCTGAGTTTCAGCTCGCTGAGTGATCGTGAATGTTGCGTTCATCCCTTGGCGAAAAAGACTGGTCATGGCCAGAATCACGATCAGGCCAAGGGTGGAGGCGATCATTAATTCCAGAAGGCTGAATCCGGGTTGCGAGTTTGCGATGGGACTCTTCATGATCTGTTCGTATCCTCCGCCTTAGTGGTAACTGGAGATCAACCCGTTTACCGTGTAAGTGCGGGCGGGCCATCCTGCTTTCGTGTAAGAAATGGAGATCGTAACGGCGATAAGATTTTGATTCGTACTCACCACGCCGTTGATCGTCTGCAACACTGGATTGAAGGTGACGGTACGGGTGAAGTTGCCAAGGCTTTGAGTGACGTCATCGGCGGTGCCGAGAATACCGTCGGGGCCGGGCAACACCAGGCATTCCACTCCGCCGGGGCAAGCCGCGCCAGTGTCCTGCGCAGTGCAGGGGACATCATCCGCAGTTCCCACCAGCCCGTCCGGTCCGGCGCACTGCAGTTGCTGTGGTCCGCTCCTGAAAACTCCGCCGCTCGCGATGTTATTGATCGAGGAGAAAGGAAGCTGCTGGCTGTTACGAGCGGTGTAGATGCTCTCCAAGGCATCGAGCGCCTTGTGCCGCGCAATCAGGTCTTCCTGCGCCGACGCCGTGGCGCTTATCGCAGTTGCGAAACTAGCCATTACGGCGAGCAGCCCGATCGTCATCACGACAATTGCGATCATGACTTCGAGGAGCGAGAAACCGCTCTCCTCGGAATTCTTCTTATCGGATTGTTCTCTCTTGATCATTCTTGTACCCATGCACCCACCCCGCCCGTCTGAGTCAATCGCCATCCGCGAATTCTTCCGGTTGCTCCCCAAACAGTAATGGCGCGCGAGCTGTTGTATATGTTGTCGCCGGGCCGAGTCAGATAAACGATGCCACTGTTGTACGTACCGTTGTTACCCACAACGAAGGCTTGCGAAGAGCCGTCAGGCATGAATATGACGTAGTTGAGCGGCTCGCCGGCCAGGCCCTGTCCGAAATCAATGGCATTGATGCCGGCACCAAATCCGTCTGGTGCAACGGCCGGAAATCCCGCCTGCACTGCGAAACTCACGTCGGAAGGGATCGAATATGTGATTACTTGCTGTATCGGTTGCGCTATTCCTCCAACCGGCCCGGGCTGATACTCGACCTGTATCGTACCCGCCGGAAATCCAGCAGGATTGAAATTGACGTAGTATTCGTGGCTTTGAGTGATCGCCAGGTTTCGAGTATTACGCAGGGCCATTAATGTCGTGTCGTAAGCTGAGTTGATGTGCGCCTGATTCAGTACAGGGCGGAAAGCGATAAAGCTGACGCCAGCCAAAATGAGGCTAATGCTGACGGTGAGCATCAGCTCCAGCAGCGAAAACCCGGTGTTCTTTCGCGATACCATAAGCTTCTTTCAGGCCGAATGCGTCGAGAAATACGCAACTGTTCGCAAAGCGAACTGGTCACGTCTTCGATGTGCCTAGTCGATCTTCATCGTAGGGAGGGGTGGGGCCAGCGTCAAAGCACTACGGTGTAACGCCGGAGCATTGGTCTTTTGTAATCACCGTGGTGACTCATGTCACCTGCTTGAGGCTGCGACAGTTAGCTGACTGGCGGTTGTTTTTGGAATGACTCCGGTAACTTGTCGGATGAACCGCGGTGACCCTACGATGCATGCAGGTATGACTCTCTCATCGCTCCTGGTTTGCGCGGATGAAGCCTCAGTCGAGGTGCTGAATCGCGTGCTCGAAGAGCTCGGCATCCAGGTGGAGTTGTGTGTGGAGGTTGCGCGCGCAGCCGTCAGGCTGGCGCAGCAGCGCTTCGATCTGATCATTCTTGATTGCCAAACCCAGGCCGATGTCACTTCCTTATTGCATGAGAGCCGGTCTTCGCGGTTGAACGATGCCAGTTTGGCAGTTGCCGTGGTATCCGGACAGGAGAACATCCGCGAGATATTTTCTCTTGGCGTTAACTTCGTGCTGTACAAACCGGTTTCCTACGAGCGCGCATTGAGCAGCTTGCGTGCGGCGCAGAGCGTACTGTACCGCGACAAGCGCCGCAAGGCGCGTGCTCCGGTGCATACGCATGCCACCATCGATTACGCTGGCGGCGAACAGGCAAAGGCGACCCTGGTGAATCTGGCGGAAGAAGGCATGGCGGTGAATTTCGGCAAGCGTCTGCCGCCCACCTGCAAAGTCTATTTTCAGTTTCAATTGCCGGGACAGACGGCGAATGTTCGGCTCTCCGGTCAGGTGGTTTGGCAGGACTGGAACGGACGCGCCGGAATTCAGTTTGTGGATGTGCCACAGACTTCGAGGCGGGTTCTGCAAGAGTGGCTGAAAATGAACACGCAAGACGCTGCAAAAGGGCAACTGGCTTCCGAGAAATTGAAAGTAGAGTCTTCCATCCGTCCGGACGAAGATGGCGTGCTGGCGAACGCGCGTGGTAAGAAATCGGATGCCACTGGAAGCGACGGAGAAGCAGCCGCGCGCTTGCGCGACGGAACGGACAATCGCCGCGGGCAAACCCGTTATGCCTGCCGCCTGGGAGCCGAGGTTTACCAGAAGGGAAGTTCGGTACGGCACTACTGCCATCTCAGCGACCTGAGCGAGAGAGGTTGTTATCTCGAAATGCCGCTGGCTTTTGCCGTGGACACCACGGTTGAGATTGTGGTGCGAACCTACGAAATGAAATTGCGTCTGAGTGGAGTCGTGAAAGCTTCCCATCCCAGCTATGGCATGGGCGTGTTGTTTCATCTGAACACCAAAGACGAACGGCGTGGAGTACAGCAGTTGATTGATTTTGTGGCGGCGACCACACAGAGTTCTTAATTGCCGCTAGCTGCGACTCCCGGTCACTCCCGATTGTTGTAAATTCCTCGGCAAGATCATTGATCTGATAGAGGCAGATGGTGCGCGTTGCTTTCGGCGCCCGCCTGAATCTGTCCCACCGCGAGCGCTGGATTCGTATCACGCGACGGCCCGCCTCAAACACAAAGAGCTTTCTCTGGGAAACTTAGAACTGATCCGCCCACACTATTCTGGAGAGCAGCCACTGCTGGGCAGCTCTTAATCACTGCTAAAATCGCTCACGGGAGAGGTCCTATGCCCTTTATTGAAACCGACAACCTCAATGTCATCGAGCGTTTGCCGGGCTGGTTTGGGCGGTATTTCCACTCGGAAAACATGACGTTTGCGCACTATGATTTCAAGCGGGGCTCGACCATACACGAGCACTTCCATCCTCAGGAAGAAGTCTACGAGGTGATCGAGGGCGAACTCGAAGTGACAATCGAAGGAGTAGCCCGGATCATGAAACCGGGCGTGGTCGCGGTGGTGCCGAGCAATGCTCGCCATTCGGTTAAAGCCTTCACCGATGGCAGAGCCATTATTGTCGATTATCCGCGCAGACCTGAAATCACGCAGACGCATTCGTAGCCAGAAGAGTTGGCGCCTCTGATGCCAAGCGAAATATACCGGCTTCAAAATCAGGCTTTCTCAAGACACTCCGGCTTTGGTCGCGCCCGGCTGGAGAAAATCGTGTTTGAGAAGATCATGTTTGACGAAAATCACGCTTCAGAAAATCAGAGTGCAGGGTACGACGCGAGAACAAGCTTCAGATTCCGCGTGGAGCAGTAGATCAGAGACGATTCTTCGCGCTTACGTCCAGCCATGCGTTGGGCAAGCAGGCACAGTATTCCCGGGTCCGGGCGCAATGGCCAGCAACAACGCTCCGGTAAGAAAAAGCAACAGCCGTGCGGAATCAGCCGCGATGAAAACAGATTTTACTTCGGCAAGCTATTTTCCCAGCCAACTTTCCAGTTGGGCTAAAGATTCCACGCGAGGCTCTTTTCGGTCTCGATAGGCTCCCGCCACATCAAACAGTACGGCCTGCATGCCGGCACTTGTTGCTCCCACATAATCTACGGAGTACACGTCGCCCACGTACAGACTTTCGTCGGCCCGGGCATTCATGGTCTTCAACGCTGCGTAAAAGATCTCAGGACGAGGCTTTTCAAATCCCACGATGCCTGAATCCGTAATAGTTTCGAAGCAATCAGCGATTCCACAGCGCGAGAGAATATTCTCGATTCTTCCATCGGCATTGGAAATTACCGCAATGCGAAACCTCTTGCGGATTCGATCGAGCGCAGCACGCGTACCGGGCAGAATCTGATCCCAATTAGCCGAGTTCTGCGTGTTACGCACCAACTCCTGAACCAATGTCTTTCGGATTTCATCATCGCGGCTTTCATTGAGATCTTCGAGAAGGTAGGAATGGAAGATCCACCAGAAACTGTGATCGACTCGACCCCGTTGCATGTCACGATCAAACTCAGCCTTGGTCCTGCGCTCCAGAGCCTGCCACTGCGCCAGTGTGGGAGGACGCTCAGTGGGGACTGGAGACAACATTTTCGATCGGTTGGGAAAGAGCAAGGTGTTGCCGATGTCGAAAAAAACGAAGCGTACCTCAGGCATCTTTCCATCTTAGCGAAAACTTTGCGCCGGACACAGAATGCATCGATCCGTTAGTTTGCGCACGGAAGTGCAAAAGCTATAACCACGAAGGACACGAAGTTTCACAAAGGCCTTATGAAGGTTGCCTTAGTTGAGCCCTATTCGTGACCCGTTCCTCGAAAAAATGTAATATCCAATCCAACGTTCGACCGTCGAAGGTTAGAGTTTTATGGCTTTAGCTTTAACAACCCGTTGGATGGGGGCGTTGGCGCGGACAAAGTATGCTGCGCTGTCTTTATACAGCTTGGCACGTGTTCCAGCGGTTCTCACGGCGTTGCTGCTCTTGCGGCGTCATCCCAGCCGCGGCAATGATGTCTACAATATTCTTTGGGCGGTTGTTTTCGGATTTGCGACGCTGAACATTTTGAGCCTGGCCGCGCGGCGCTTCGAACCGAATCGCCGCGGACTCACCTTCGGCGAATTAATGGCGGTCCTTATTGTCCTGCTTTCCATTTTTCTGCTGGGCTGGGAGTTGCTCGGGGTCTTTCACATCTTCCCGATCAAACTGCAGCGCTAGGCGCGTTCGTTCCAATTTTGCGGTATGATTCGCAAAGTGGCGAAGCAACCCCTAAATTTCGAAATCGCCTGTCCCTGTTGCAGCGCGCTGCTGAAAGTGGACGTCGAAACTCGCTCGGTGATCGCCCATACCGCTGCCGTGAAGCCGCGCATGTTCAACGATATGGAAGCCGCTGCCCGCGCCATGAAAGAGCAGGATACGCGCCGCGAATCCATCTTCCGCCAATCAGTTGAAGCCCAGAAGCACGCTTCCGAACTTCTGGAAAAAAAGTTTCAGGAAGCAGTCAAAAAAGCCAAAGAATCGCCGGACACCGGCAAACCGATTCGCGATTTCGACTTGGATTAGTGCGTCATTAAAATCAAGGTATGCCGAAAGATCAAGGTATGCCGATTCGTCCACTGCTTCTCGGCCACCGCGGCGCGCGGGCTGAGAAATCTATCCCCGAAAATTCTCTGGCGTCTTTTGATCGGGCTCTCGCCCATGGCTGCGATGGCTTCGAGTTTGATGTGCGACTCTCCGCCGATGGCGTGCCCATCATCTGCCACGACCCCACGGTTCAGGGGATTGAAGTCGCTCGCTCCCGAGCATCCCGGTTGGGACTCCCGCTTCTTCGCGATGTTCTTGAGCGCTACCAACCTACCGCTTTTTTGGACATCGAATTGAAAGTCCCCGGACTGGAAACGGTTACGCTGGATTTGCTTCGCGGCTTTGCACCGCGCCGTGGCTATGTGATTTCTTCATTTCTGCCAGAAGTGCTACAGACGGTCCACGCCGATGACGCCAACATTCCGCTCGGGCTAATTTGCGAGACACGCGCCCAGTTCAACCTTTGGCCCGCGCAGCCTGTTGATTATGTGATCTCGCATTACACATTGACGGAGCAGAATGTCATCGCCGAGATCAAAAGTGCAGGCAAAAAATTACTGGTCTGGACGGTCAACTCCGCGAAGGAGATGAAGCGATTTTCAAAATGGGGAGTGGACGGGATTATCTCGGACAATCCCGAAAGGCTAGCTCTCACGTTTCCTGCCACAGCTAATCCGCGGCCGCTTCGAACATAGCTTCGGTGCGTGGCGCAGGCCTTAGAAAAGCCGCACGCTCCATCTCAAACGCTTCCAGATTCGCACCCCGGGTAAGATCGTTCCAGCCGAGTACGGCGCCAATGCGTAAAGCGGCTTCACGGCTGCAGGATTCTGACCAGCACGCACCGAGCGCCACCGGAACTCGTCGCAGCAGGGCATCCCCAAGCGTGATGGCATATTCTCTGCGGTAGGCTTCCACCACCTCCGCAACCACGTGTGAGGTGTGGGGACAAATCGGAGCCCGCAATTCAGCCCCCACCAGTGCCATGCGTGCGATATCGGCCGCGCGTTTGCCGTGCCACTCCAGGATTCCGCGGGCGGATTCTTCGCTCACCGCGCCGATCCGCGCAATTTCCAAAACGGCATCGTCCAGCAAGGGATCCAGCGCCCGGCCCGGCCCCATGGCAAACGCATTGGGTTCCGCCACTCGTAATCCGATCTTCCGCGCGCAGCCCCGTGCCAGCGACGCTGCTGTTGTAAGCTTGCCTCCGATGACCGAAATCATGTGCGCTGCGCCGTCGTCCGCATGGTCGTGCAAAATGTGCTTCCGCGTGACCGCTGAAGGATTACTGTCCGGTGAATAGGGTAGTGGTCGAATGCCGGCAAAAGAATATTTCACACTCTGCGCCGTGATCTTTGCCTTGGGAAACAGTTGTGCGACGGAACGTACAAGGTAATTAATTTCATCCGCCGACGGCACAGTTTTTCCGGGATCGCCGTTGTCTGACACTTCCGTGGTTCCGACCATGATCTGGTCGTTCCATGGCAAAATGAAAATTGGACGACCATCCGGCGCTTCGGTATAAACCGCCATATTCGGCGAACCTGGAAAGCGTGGCACGACGATGTGCGAGCCCCGCACTCCGCCCAGCATTGGCTTACTCATGCGGATAGACGAGCGCTGGCAAACGCGGTCGGCCCATGGCCCACTGCAGTTGATTACCCATGCTGCATCTACGCGCGCGTCCCGACCGGTAATCTGATCGCGGAGCAATACTCCGTGGACTCGGCCATGCGCCACATCCACTGCCAGCGCCTCGGTGTGATTCCGCACCACCGCACCGGCTTCTACCGCTTCCAGCAGCCATTCCGCAACCAGACGCTCCGGGAACTCGCACTGCGCATCTTCATAGTTAAAAAACGACCACTTGTGCCCGGCGTCCAGCGCCCGCTCCAGCCTCTTCAATTCCATTTCAGTGCTGTCGTTGGGTGGTTTTCCCGCCATGCGTTGGTAGAGCCATAATCCGGCCCGCACTGTTAGCGCGCTTCGTTGGCTGGTTTCATTCAAAAGCAGGAGGAAGTGCATGGGATGCACAAGGTGAGATTTTTCTCGCAGCAACTTCTCGCGCTCCCGCAGCGACTCCCGCACCAGCCCAATCTCGGCGTGCTCCAGGTAACGCAGGCCCCCGTGAATGATTCGAGTCGAGCGGCTGGTGACCCCGGCGGCAAAATCAGTTTGCTCGACCAGTAGCGTGTGCTTTCCAGCGCGCGCACACTCGCGCGCCACAGCCACGCCATTGATGCCGCCGCCAATCACCACAACGTGAAAGCGTTGGCCTTCCAGGCTTGCCCGTGGATTTGCCGCTAAAACCATATGGATTTTGCACCGGAGTAACTTGTTGCAAGGTTACTAAAATTCCGTTGGCCAAGTCACACTTCGACTCCTAGAGTCTGCTCTTCGCCGCTCCCAAGCAACAAGTCACCTTGGTGCTGCAACGTGCCTGACCGAAATCCTATCGGTTGGGCTGAAAGTGTGGAGGTTGCGCAAAAAAGTTACCGGCCCGCTGAGTCACAACTCGGGCCGGCATCCTGCAAAACGGGTTGTTTACGCGACTTTTCGTTGCTGTCCGCTGGCGTTCGTACCCTTGGAAAATAAATCGATCATTTGGCGGTTGAATGCCGGAATGTCGTCGGGCTTGCGGCTGGTGACCACTCCGTTGCTCAAGACCACTTCTTCATCCACCCAGGTACCGCCGGCATTTCGAATGTCGGTTTTCAGAGAGGGCCATGAAGTAATAGTGCGTCCCCGCACCGCGCCTGCTTCTACCAGCATCCACGGTCCGTGGCAGATCGCCGCCACGGGCTTCCCCTGATCGAAAAAGTGCTTCACAAACTGGACCGCTTCCGGAATCATTCTCAAGTGATCGGGATTCATAACCCCGCCCGGGAGAAGAAGAGCGTCGTATTTTGCCGGATCGGCGGAGTCGAGCGTGACGTCGACCGGCACCTCCTCGCCCCAGTCTTTCTTGTTCCAGCCCTTGATTCTTCCTCCTTTCGGAGAGATCACCTGAGTGCGTGCGCCGGCTTCCTCGAGCGCTTTTTTCGGTTGGGTTAACTCCGCCTGCTCAAAGCCGTCGATGGCCAGGATTGCAATAGTCTTTCGTTGAAGAGTATTTGCCATGAACTTTCTCCTTAGATATTTGATTGCTGTTAAGAGTTGGATGCCATGCGGGTAGGTCTGGGTTATCAGAAAAAAGCCAGCTCGGCCTGAATTGCGGCATCGCGGGCGAGTCATTTAAAGTGATTGCAAATGCCCACTACCGGCGAACGTTTTGAACGCGCAGTCGCCATCATGGAGCGCCTGCGGGCGCCAGGAGGCTGCCCGTGGGACCGCGAACAGACTTTCGATTCCATCAAGCCGTATACCCTGGAAGAAACTTACGAAGTTCTTGAAGCTATCGATAATCGCGACTGGAAGGAACTTGCCGGCGAACTCGGCGATCTGCTTCTTCAGGTGCTCTTCTATTCCGAAATGGCCGCTGAGCAGGGAACGTTTTCCATTGACGACGTTCTCGACCGGCTTTCTGACAAGCTGGTGAATCGGCATCCGCATGTGTTTGGGGAGGTGAAGGCCGATACTTCGGCCGAGGTGAAGCGCAATTGGGAGGCGCTGAAAACCGAAGAGCGAAAAAAACGGGATGCCAAAACAAATGCAAGTGAAAGCGCGCAGACTTCCTCTAAGTCAATATTGGCAGGAATCTCCTCCGCAATGCCCTCGTTGCTGGAGGCACATAAGCTCAGTTCGCGCGCGGCGCAGGTGGGCTTTGACTGGCCGAACATAGAAGGTTTGTTCGATAAGCTTGCGGAGGAGACTAACGAGCTTCGCCAGCACTTGCAGGAATTTCCCGCTCCCGGTCCACGTCCCGAAGGCCGTGGCGTAGCCGGTTCCGGACGGCAAACGGTTCCGGAAAAGTTGCGAGAACGTTTGGAAGAAGAGGTGGGAGATCTTTTTTTCGTATTGGTGAACATCGCACGCTATCTCTCGCTTGATCCGGAATCAGCGCTGCGCAAGACCAATCGTAAATTCCGAAGACGCTTCCAGTGGATGGAGCAGCGACTGAATGAAAGCGGTGGCACTCTCGAAACCGCCTCGATGGATGAACTTGAATCCCTGTGGCAGCAAGCCAAGCAGCAGGAGAAGCAATCGTGAGCCCGGATGCGATTGTGATCCGGCGATGTGAAGGGCTTGACGAGCTGCGAGCCTGCGTTGCATTGCAAAAAGAAGTCTGGAACTTTACGGACGCGGAGCTGGTTCCGCTGCGCATGTTCGTCGTAGCGGAAAAAGTTGGCGGACAGGTGATGGGCGCCTTCGACGGCGAAAGGATGGTCGGCTTCGCGCTTTCCGTGCCCGGCACTCGCTCCGGCCGCGTCTACTTTCACTCCCACATGTTGGCCGTGCACAAGGACCATCGCAATGGCGGACTCGGCCGCCGCCTCAAGCTGCTGCAGCGCGAAGACGCGCTGGCTCGCGGAATTGAATTGATCGAATGGACATTCGATCCCCTCGAAATCAAAAATGCTTATCTCAACATTGAAAAGCTGGGAGCAATCGCGCGGCGCTATAACATTAACCAGTACGGGATCACGTCCTCGCCGTTGCAGGGCGGACTTCCCAGCGACCGGCTGATTGCCGAGTGGTGGCTGAAATCGGGAAGGGTGAAGACTTTGCTGGAAACGGGAAAGATTCCGGTTTTCGAGCAGCGGTCGGCGATTGAAGTGCCGGCGCAGATTTATGAGTGGAAAGCTGTGCCAGAATCACGCAGCAAGGCGCAAGCTGTACAGGAGCGAAACCGCGGACAGTTTCTCCGCGATTTTGAAGCCGGGTTCAGCGTGTTAGGTTATGAACGCGACGCGGCGGGAAATGGCAAATTCCTACTCGGCAGTTGGAATGAGAGTTGGTCATACGCATCGCAGGAATAACTGTTAGAAGAACTGGTTTTGCAGAGAGGCTTTTGATAATCAGCGTTTTTTCCGCGGCTATGCCGCTCTACGCTGAATTCAAACCTTTGCTCCTATGAAGATAGAAGCCATCACACTCCGTGAGATTCAAATGCCGCTCGTCCATTTTTTCGAGACGAGTTTCGGGCGCACCTACAGCCGCCGCATTCTCTTGCTTACCGTGCATTGTGAGGGTATGAATGGCTGGGCCGAATGTGTGACCGGGGAAGACCCTTTTTACAGCAGCGAGTGGATCGAAAGCAGTTGGTCCACCATTACCCATTACCTTGCGCCGCCGCTGCTTGGACACAACCTGGAATCGGCCCGCGATTGCGCCGCGTGGTTCTCCAAAGTTCGCGGCCACCGCATGGCAAAAGCCGCGCTCGAAAACGCGATGTGGGACGCGGAAGCGAAACAGAAGAACATGCCTTTGTGGAAACTGCTCGGGGGTATACGAACTGAAATCCCTTGCGGAGTCTCCATTGGCATTCAGGACTCCGTCGATCAGTTACTCGACAAAATCCAGATCGAACTGGCCGCTGGCTACCGCCGCATCAAAGTTAAGGTGAAGCCAGGATGGGACGTGAACGTGCTGGAGAGAATTCGTTCTCGCTGGGCTGACATAACCCTGAGCTGCGACGCCAATTCTGCCTACACGCTGGATCAGGTTGAACATCTGCGCGTATTCGATCAATTCAACCTGCTGATGATTGAGCAGCCGCTGTGGGATGACGACATCTTTTACCACGCGCGCCTGCAAAAAGAATTGCGAACCGCCATTTGTCTGGACGAATCGATTGTAAACGCGCGCGCCGCGGCCGCGGCCGTTGAGACCGGCGCCTGCCGCATTATCAACATTAAAGTTGGACGGGTGGGCGGTTTCACTGAGGCAAAAAAAATCCATGACGTGTGCCACTCGCAAAAAATCCCTGTCTGGTGCGGCGGAATGTTGGAATCCGGGGTTGGCCGCGCCCACAATATCGCCCTTTCCACTTTGGAAAACTTCAGTTTGCCGGGAGACGTTTCGGCTTCGAAGCGCTACTGGAAAGAAGACATCATCGATCCAGAGGTGCAAGTCTCGCCGCAGGGAATGATTGCCATCAGCGACCAGGCTGGTACCGGTTACCGGATCAAAGAAGACCTGATCGAGAAACTAACCACGCGTAAGGAGACGCTTCGCGCCAGCACTTGATCCAAACCGCCAATCCTATCGTGATTTATTCGCGGTCTTGATGGTTTCCGCGAAGTGGTTTTGCGCCAGCTTCACTTCTTCCGCTTTTAGCATTTCCACGCCCTGGGCAAAAGTGGTGCCGTCAGGAACGCGGCGGAAGTCGCTAAATACTTCTTCAGATTTGATTGCGAGACTTTTAAACAGGAGAATTTTTCCGCTAAAGTCCAGGGACATACGCGAAACTTCCCAGCAGCCGTTGCCCACGTCTCGCTGTTCCACAAGAAAATGCCCACCCGGGTCGAGGTGGCCTAAAATTCCCCAGCCAAACGCGACTTCCCTGAATAATGTCCCGTCGATTTGCGCGATGCGGTGAGCCACCGGATCGATTACCAAGACTCCATTCATGCCAACCAGAACCTGTTCTGCGTGAGTAGGAGGCTGGTAGGCGGGATTGGGGCGAAACCTGAGGCGCAATAACGTCCGCCCGGGGCTTCCCAGGCGGTCGTCTCCAACTTGTTCACCGTCGTATTGATAGAGGAAAGCGTCGGGTAGGGCTTTCACAATTCGCAGAGTGCGATCCGCATTCTCCTGCTCTTGCGCATGCTTGCGGCGCAGCTGTTCCGCATTGCTTGCCAGTCCTGCCAAGCGACCGTTCTCGTTCTGCATGTCCTGGGGCGCCAGCGGTTTGTCGTTATAGGCAATGGTCATGCCCGCCATGGCATCGCGGGTTTCCACATAGAGCCGGGTCTGGGAACCTTGGGGAGTTTGCTTGCGGGCGCGAAACATATGTTTCTGGGAATTATTATTTGCCGCGACTTCATTTGCGGCTGTTTCTTGCACCAACTTCAGGCAAGAAGCCGGATCGTAACCTGAAGCGTCCGCGGTCTCAGCGAAAATTGGAAAGGCGTTTGCCCCCGCGACGAGAGCAACCAGAAGAACCACGAGAGCGGGCGGCAGGTTTATCCTGACTCGGCTTTTCATAAGGGCTGTTTCTCCCGCTTGCCTGTGGAAGTGTACCAATTCAGTTCTAGTCCATCTCTACAGGAAACCGAGTATTTTCCTTGCGGCCAGGCAAGTGCTTGCCGGTTACTCCGTGCGTTGCGTATAGTCGTTAAAGTACTTTGGTAACGGTTTCTCCGCTCTGAAGATGATCCCGAGGAACCGCGCATAGATCCCTTGGCAATTATCCCGTATCGACAGGAGCGCGTCCAGTGAGCACACCAGCCAGTGGTTTGGCGCAAATCGGCAAATCGGTTGTCATCAAAGGCGAACTTTCAGGCAGCGAAGATTTATATCTGGATGGCCAGGTCGAAGGCAGTATCGCATTGAAGGGGAATAGCTTAACTGTAGGACCGAATGGCCAGGTCAAAGGCAGCGTCGAGGGCAAGGGCGTGGTCGTCCAGGGAAAACTTGACGGGAACATTCTGGCCAGTGACCGTGTGGAGTTGCGCAAGTCGGCCGTCGTTAACGGAGACATCTCGGCGCAACGCATTTCCATCGAAGAAGGAGCCTTCCTGAAAGGCAAAGTTGAGATTCACCGCTCGGATGCAAAGTAGTTTTCCCGGCTTGGTATTGATTAAAATGGGAATGATGGGCCTGGCGGGTTGTATGTCGGGCCGAAGCGACAGACCGGGGATGGTTGGCAGTAGGGCATCGGGCTTGGCAAAGTGATCAACAGCTAGGAAGTTAAGTGGCATCTGTCTCGCAGACCTTCATGAAATTTTTTCGCGGTTCTTCCGGACCGGAAACGATTCCGGCGCAGGGTTCGCAGAAGCTCATTCGTCGCTCCAGCGGTTTGGGCGAGCTTTCGCGCTCCTGGGAGTCTGCGGAAAATCTGTGCGTGCTCGATCTGGGATCCACTTCGCCTACCAATATTCGCCACTTCACCGAACGCGGCCACAGAATCTACAGCGAAGATCTGCTCACGGCTTCCACCGATCCCGAACTTCTTACCAAGGACGAGCAGGGAACTGCGATTCTCGACAGCCGCAAATTTCTCGCCGACAACCTGGTCTATCCCGCGGCTCACTTCGATATTGTGCTGTGCTGGAATCTTTCCGACTATCTCGATGAGAGCCTGGTGAAGCCGGTTGTCGGACGGCTGTGGTCGGTGCTGAAGCCCGGCGGAATGTTGCTCGCATTTTTCCATACCCGCGATGCTGGGCCGGATTCGCCCTGTCACCGCTTTCACATTGTCGGCGCTGACACACTGGAGATGCAGAAAATTGAGCTGCGCCGCGAAGCTCGCCGCGGTCCGACGGGCGCGGTGCACACCGCCATTTCAGATGGCTTTCAGTTGCAACGCGTATTCAACAACCGGCACATCGAAACCCTTTTCCGCGATTTCGCTTCTATCAAGTTTTTTCTCGCCCGTGACAATGTGAGAGAAGTGCTGGTTGTCCGCTAGACGATTTGCTTTTCTGAATCAGAATTTCTCCAGAGAATCACCGCCATGCGGTAGAGGAAGTGGCGGGAAATCTCCAAACGCATCGGCAGTTCGAAACCATCGGGTGGAAGTATGCTTTCAATCTCTTTTGGCACGTAGGCTCTGCGCACTGAAGTCAGCCCATCCAGCCAGGCTACGCGGTTCCACATAATTGGAAAGCCGGCAAAGGCCGCAGCCAGATGTAAAGGGTGACGCACGAGATCATTAATCAGTACAGCTCGCCGACTTACTCGCAACGACTCCCGTACGAACACTAGTAGTTGCTGCGGGCTGAGATGATGGGCGAAGAGGCTGCAACTCACCACGTCGAACGCTCCATCTTTAAAAGGCAGGCTAAGCGCATTGCCGGCGATTCGATTTTTTTGCGCACCGTTCCGGAGGTCATGATGAGAACCCGAGAGATGGGAATGCGCCATATCCAGCAGAGTCACATCGAGCACAATCCCGCGCTTTCGCAGCCTCTGCCGGACGATCTCTGGCACCTCGCCCGATCCGGCCGCGACTTCCAGCAGAGAAAGTCGATTTACTCCGGCCGCCTGAGCCACGCGATTTACCATCTTCTGCGTCGTCGCGACTCCGCCAAACCAGCGGTTGATGCGTCCCAGAACGGTCAATACAGCTTGCGCTTCGCAAGGCGAGCAAGTGTCAGAATCGAGAATCTCCGGTGCGTCGAATCTCTGCATGGGATTGAGGTTGGGTCTGCTGGGATGACGGAGGGTTCGCCGAAGCTAAACTTCTGCCAGTTCTTCTTCCAGCAACTGCTTGTTATACAGGTCGCTGTAGTAGCCGTTCAAGGCGAGCAGTTCGTCGTGTGTGCCTAGCTCTACGATTTTGTCGTCGTGCAGCACCGCGATTCGGTCAGCATTACGCACCGTGGATACTCGATGAGAGATAAAAATTGTGGTGCGTCCCTGCATTACTTCGCGCAGGTGATTCAGGATTTTGTCTTCCGTATGAGTGTCGACGCTCGAGAGGGCGTCGTCCAGAATCAGGATGCGCGGGTTCCGGATCAGAGCGCGGGCGATCGCGGCACGCTGCTTCTGTCCGCCCGAAAGCGTGATTCCGCGCTCGCCAACCATGGTCTGATAGCGCTCTGGGAAGCCTTCGATATCAGCAGCAATGTTGGCTGCTTCGGCCGCATGGTGAATTTCTTGATCGGTGGCGGATTCCACGCCGAGCGCTATGTTCTCGCGGATACGATCGCTGAATAGAAATGTTTCCTGCGGCACAAAGCCGATGCTGCTGCGCAGTGAAGCCAAAGAAAACTCGCGAATTGGCCGTCCATCCAGCAGAACCATTCCCGGCGCGGCATCGTAAATTCGCGGAATCAAACTGACCAGGGTGCTTTTTCCTGAGCCCGTCGGACCCACGATTGCCATACTGCTGCCGGCAGGGATGCGCAGATTCAGATTGTGCAGCACGGACTTGCCTTCGTACTCGAAATTCAGCCCGCGAAATTCGATCTCGCCCAGTACCTCGTGATCGCTGGCGCCAGATTCGTCCTTGATAGCAGGTTTTTCCTGCAGAATCTCATTCAATCGCACCAGCGACGCAGTGCCGCGTTGAAAAATATTAACCACCCAGCCCAGCGCGATGATGGGAAACGTCAACTGCATCATGTAAATGTTGAAGGCGGTGAAGGCTCCGATCTCCATCCGGCCGGCCAGCACTTCGCGGCCTCCCATCCACAACACCAGAACCATGGCGAGGCCAAGCATCAGTTCGAGAGTTGGCCAAAGCATGCCCATCAGCCGTACCAGTTTCAGGCTACGCGCTACGTATTCCTGGTTCGCACTTTCGAAAGATGCAATTTCAGCTTCTTCCTGCACGTAGGCGCGAACCACACGTGCTCCGGAAAAGTTTTCCTGAGCCCGCGCAGAAATATCGGAGAACATCGCCTGAATTCTTTCGAAGCGCTCATGAATGCGGCGCCCGAAGTATTGAATCGTAACGCTCACAACCGGCAACGGCAGAAATGCATACAGCGTCAGCCGCGGACTGTTGTGCACCATGAACCATAGCGCCGCCGCGGTGAAAACCAGCGTATTCGCTGAATACATGATCGCGGGGCCCATCAGCATCCGCACCGCATTCAGATCATTGGTAACCCTTGCCATGATGTCGCCGGTGCGCATGCGCTGATAGTAGGAGTAGGAAAGAGTTTCCAGATGAGCGAACAGATCGTTGCGCAGATCAAACTCAATGTCCCGCGAAATACCGATCACAACCCAGCGCGTCAAAAATAAGAAAATGCCGCGCACCGCGGCCAGCGCCAGCACTTCCAAGGTAAAGACCAGCAATTTGTGCGAGGTGACGCCGCCTTCCAGGCTCTGGGCCGCTTGGCCAATCACGCGGGGAAGGCCGGCCCACGCGCCGTTGCTCATCACCACGCAAAATGTGCCAAACACAAAGCCCCAGCGATAACGCTTGAGATAGGGCAATAGCGGACGCATGCTGCGAGGAATCATGTGGTTGATGTAGATGAAATTTTAACAGGCAGGGGTTCAGTTTCGCAGCGAAGACGGCTCCAAGGTTGGGAGCAATCAAGCGATATTTATCTGACGCTCACCTCTGCTGAGGCGAATCACTCGCCTTGCAGGGAAAGAGGTTCCGGTTCATAGCGTGGCCGCGAAGTAGATGGAAATAAGTCCCGCCCGAAGGCGATTGCGCCGACAGCCGCAAGAACTGTCCCCCAGGCGATGAAAAATATCCAACCCAGATCTAAGACAAATGCTTGCACAATATCCATAATAGTTCCCTTTAACCTGAGCGGGACAAAAGCAGCACTGGATAGGAAGCGATCTCACGGCCAGTCATTGCTGATTGTTGATTTTTGAGTGTTGATTGAAAAACCCAGGTCCGAAACAGGTATCTCAATCAGCAATCAAAAATCAACAATCAGCAATCTGGACCCAATCCAAGTGATCAGCCAGGTATCTTAGTTTTGGTCTTGCGCAGCCGCCGGAGCGTTCTGTATACGTTGCTGCATGCGCGCTGCCCGATTGGCTTCGAATTCCTTCAGCTTGCTCCGCTGATCGGGAGTGAGCATTTGATACAGCTCGTTGTGAACGCGGGTTTGCTCCACTTTCAGCTGAACCAGAGTTTGCGCCTGCTGCGAAACCAACTCTTGCACTTTGGCCGCATCATAGGTGCCTTCCTCATACTGCTTGAGCTGCTGGTCGAGCTGATGTAGTTGCTGCATCAACGGCTGAACCGTAGGCCGTTCCTTTTGCAGAGCAGCTTTCATCTGGGTCTTCTGTTCGTCGGTCACACCCAGGTACTTGGCATAAAACTGCAGCATGTGGCCATCCATGCCAAGCGGGCCGCGCATTCCAGCATGCACCGGTGGCGGAGTCGTATCCGCGGTTTGCGATCTTGCGATTGCACTGCCCAACAAAACAGCCAGAGCCGCAACCATAAAGCGAAGACCAATCGATTTCATAAACATCCTTCCTTCAAGCCGGTCCTGCCAGGACTTCCTTCAGGAACGCGGCATTTTTGCGTACAATCATAGGAACACGATTGCGGCGGGAAAGTAGTAAAACGTGAGTAAAGGCGAGTAAAGTTTTGTCATTGGCAAATTTCCGAGTTTTGACAATTCTTTACCGGAACCGCCAGTTGCATGATGCACAATGAGGACCAGAAACATGGAACGCATTCTGGTTATCGACGATGACGTGGAACTGTGTACGCTGGTCGGCGAATACCTGCAGGCGGAAGGCTTCGTCGTGGAAGCCGCGCATGATGGAGAAAGTGGCTTGCAGCGCGCCAGTGGCGGTGGTTACCTGCTGGTGGTGCTGGATGTCATGCTCCCGGGTATCAATGGTTTCGAAGTGCTGCGCCGCATTCGAGCCACTTCGCGCTTGCCCGTGCTGCTGCTCACCGCGCGTGGAGAAGATGTGGACCGGATTGTTGGTCTCGAGATAGGCGCCGATGATTATCTGCCGAAGCCTTTTAACCCGCGCGAATTAGTTGCGCGCATTCGAGCGGTCCTGCGCCGTACTCGCGGAGATAAATCTTCTCCAGCCGCTCCGGATATCGTGCGCGTAGGCGAAATTGAGCTTGATCCCGCCACCCGCAGCGTGAGCCGCGACGGCCAGCCGGTGGAGCTGACCTCGGTGGAATTCAATTTGTTGGAAGTACTGCTGCGCGAAGCCGGACGCGTGGTTCCACGCGAGCGCCTGGTGAATGCGGTACTCAGCCGCAAATTTTCGCCCTTTGATCGCAGCATCGATATGCACGTCAGTAAAGTTCGCAAGAAGCTCGGGGATACTGATAACGACGAGCATATCAAGACCATTCGGGGCGTAGGTTATATTTTTGCGCGCCCGAGAGAGAAGAGCGGGCAGAAGGAAAAGACGACCTCATGAGGACTCTTTTCCTGAAGATTTTTCTTTCCTTCTGGGCCGCCTTGGCTCTGTTTTTGGTCCTTGCCATCCTGGTGATGCTTGCCTTGCGGCCGCAGCGTAACTCAACCTGGGACGCGCTGCGTACCACCGGCCTGACTGAAGCGATTGCCGCTTACGAACACGGCGGCGCACCCAAGGCGCATGAGTACCTGGAAAATCTGCAGCGGACGCACCATGTGCGGGCTTACGTTTTTGACGAGCAGGGCAATGAGATATCGGGGCGCTCCAGCCAGGGCTGGGCGGAGCACGTAGCCGCGGGTAAGCCGCTGCCGCCGCGGCCAGGAATGATCTTTCCTCGTCCGCAAATCCTGACCGAATCGAAAGCTTCGAGCGACGGGCGCCATCTTTACACCATCGCCATGGAGTTGCCGCCCGGACCGCGTGTCTTTTTCGGACCTTGGGGAATACCCATGCCGGGATTGATCATTGCGGTTATCTCTTCCGGACTGGTTTGCTATTTTCTGGCCTGGTATATGACGAAGCCGGTGGCCAGACTGCGAGCCGCGACTCAGCGGCTGGCTGCCGGAGATCTGTCGGCCCGCGCCGGTTACCCGAACAGTAAGGGCGGTGATGAAATCGCCGGATTGATGCGCGATTTTGACACCATGGCGGCGCGACTGGAAACATTGGTGAAGGCACAATCCCGGCTGCTCAATGACATCTCCCACGAGTTGCGTTCTCCGCTGGCGCGTTTGAATGTCGCTCTCGGACTGGTGCGGCAGCGCTCCGGACCGGAGAGCGCGAGCATGCTGGAGCGCATCGAACTGGAGGCTAGCCGCCTCAACGAGTTGATCGGTCGCCTGCTCACGCTCGCGCGCCTGGAAGACGGCGAACAGCGCGTTCCAACCACTCCCGTTCTTCTGGGTGAAGTCGTGCTGAACGTGGCCGAAGATGCCGAGTTCGAAGCGCAGGCGCGCCATTGTCACGTACGCAGCGACATTCCTCCGGGGACTTGGGAAGTGCATGGACAGGCGTCGCTGTTACACAGTGCCATCGAGAATGTGGTGCGCAACGCCATCCGTTACACCCGTGAGGGTTCAACGGTTGAGATTCATCTGGAGAAGGTCGAATCTTCCAATGGTGCGGAAGCGGTGGTGAGCGTCACTGACTGCGGATCGGGAGTTCCGCCAGACGCGCTGGAAAAACTGTTTCAACCGTTTTACCGGCTGGACGATGATCGTGGTCGCCAGACCGGCGGGGTTGGATTGGGCTTAGCTATCACCGAGAGAGCGGTGCGTTTTCACGGCGGGCGGGTAGCAGCATTCAATCGCGCCGAAGGCGGATTGCTGGTAGAAATTCATCTGCCTCTGTTGCCGAGCGACGCTGCCGCGGTTCTTTCCCAACGGATTCCTGCAACCCAAGAGGCGTAGCCGAACCTTAGGAAAAACGCCCAATCACTAAACACTGGCGGCTAATCACCTCCTCAGGCAACTCCCGACCGCTTCTCCGGTTCCAATCAGACGTGGCGGGGTTTGCTCTTCCCGTGCATTCCTGATACATAAATGGATGGCAATCCACGCCTTTGCAAAGCGTTCCACCCGGTCAGGCAGCCGGGGAGCGCGGCAGCACGTTCAGAGGAGATAACCAGAAGAATGCGTACAAGGTTCACCTGGATTTTGGGAGTTGCAGTGTTGATTTCGGTCGCCGCGTTGGTCGCGTGCAGCAGCAAGTACTCAAATACCAACAACGGATTAGTAGTGGTCTCCACGCAAGGCAACGCTGTGATGGATACCTTCAGCCTTGATCTTGGCAACGGTCATATTACGTGGATATTCAACTCGGACGGACCACCCACCGCCGGGCAACCAACCGCCGTGGTTCTCGACCCGTCAGGGAATTATGCGTACGTGATCGTCACCAAAAGCACGAACGTGAATGCCAGTGTGACCGGGATCGAAGCATTTTCCGTAGCCTCCGACGGTAAGTTAGGGCCCATAAAGACGACCGCGTTGAAGAATGTGGGAACGGTTCCGGCCGCTCCAGTGGCGATGGTCATAGATTCTGCCGGAAAATTCCTGTTCGTGGCCGATTCTGCCACGGGCACAGAGCCAGGCGCAGTCTCAGTGCTGTCGATCGGCAGCGGCGGCGCTCTCACCGAGGTAACAGGTCCAACGCCGGCGCTTTCTTCACCTTTTGTCCTGCCCGCAGAACCTGGCGGTACGACTCCCAATCCTTCCGCGCTCGCGATCACTCCCACTGTTTATCCGATCGCGTATTCGTTTTGTTCTGGAAGCGTGCCTCCCACCACGGAAAACCTCTACGTGACAGATTCCTTGAATTACACGCTGATCAACTACTCAGTATCCTCGTCCGGCGCATTGCAGGTGGTGCCTACCGCCTCCGCGGCTCCGTCAGTTCCGACCGGCAGGGTACCCTTTGGAGTGACGGTTGATCCTTGCAACCGCTTCGCGTACGTCTCCAACCAGCTGGACAATAGCGTTAGCGCCTATACGATCTGCAATGTCGTATCACTTCCGACCTGTGCCAAGGGTGATTTCAGCCTGCTTCCCGTCACCGGTTCTCCGTTTACCACCGGCATCGCTCCCGGGCCATTGCTAGAGGATGCGCTGGCCAATTTCCTCTACGTTTTAGATACAGGGCAGAATGAAATATCGGCGTACCGGATCAGTACCACCACGGGCAGCCTGTCGCCACTGAGTCCCGCCACTATCGCGACAAATTCGTACCCGACGTCGATGGCCATCCGCAGCGACGATAGCTGGTTGTTTGTGACCAATCTCACCCAGGCGAACCTTTCGCAGTATGCCATTACTCCTTCGAGCGGAGGGTTGACACCGCAAACCCCGGTCCAGACCGATAACTTTCCTTGGGGAATAGCGGTGAAGTAACGCGGCATGAAACAGGATTGCAATAGGGCGGGGCGGATCAGGTAGGAATTTTTAGAATTAGATAGCTGCCCACCAACGCGAAGATCAGATCCGGCGACCAGGCCGCCAAAGCCGGCGGAAGCTGGCTGAGATCGCCCATTGCCTCAAATAGTCGTGACACAACCGTGTAGACCACAGCGATTCCCACCGCGACCGCTACGCCAGTAATGGCGCCTTTTTTGGCTGCCGAAAGAGAAAACGGAACCGCCAGCACCGCCATAATCAGCGTGATCAAAGGAAATGAAAGCTTTTTATTTAACTGCACCCGCAGTCGCACCACGTCAAAGCCGCTTTGCTGCAGATCGCGAATATAACGGCGTAACTCCTCGTAGTTCATTTCGGAATACTGCTTCACTTCCTTCTTGAAATAGGAAGGAGACTCGCTCAGTTCTGGGAAGGTAGAGACCTCAAACGTGCGGTAGCCGGCAATGGCCGATCCGTGCAGCGAGCGCTCCCAGCCTTGTTCGAAAATCCAGCGGTTCATACTCTCGGCCCAGTGCGCCCGATCAGCGTGGATGCGTTCCGAAATGCTAAAGCTCGCGGGATCAAGTTGAAAGATGGTGACATTGGCAAACTGATCGTGGTCGGGATCAAAAAACTGGTAGTAGTAAATGTCATTGTGCTGGCCAAAGATCCACTTGCGATCGGGACGCAGATAAGTTTGCGCTGGTTTGCCCTTGATCTGGTTATGCAGCGCCTCCTGGCGCTTGTTGGTATGAGGCAAGTAGAACTGGTCGGCGAAAAATAGTCCCACAGCGAGCACTGCCGCCGCGACAATCACCGGCGCGACGATGCGGTAGATACTGGTTCCAGTCGCTTTGATCGCAGTAATTTCGTTGGACCGGTTCATCAGCCCGAAGGTAATGAGTACTGCCAGCAGCATGATTAACGGAGCCACGCTGTAGAGCAGGTATGGCGCAACATTGAGCAAATATTCCGCGACCACCGTAAAAGGTGTTTGATTGCGCAGAATATCGCTGAGCAACTCAAACAACGTGAACACCAGCAGCAGGACCAGGAATGAGGAGAGAATCATTCCTAGATAAACGAAAAAATCGCGCAGCACGTAGTCATCAAGCAGAGTAGGGAAGCTGACGCTGAACACGCGCCGCCGAGTGGAGGCGCGCTCGAAAGCGTTGGCGCTGTCTCTGCGTCCCAACCGGAATGCGGGTACGCGGCCATTGGCACGGTGAGGATCGCGTTTGCCCCCGAGCCGGATGGCAGAAAGCGCAATCGGTCGCCGCTCAGCCTGCCACAGCAAAATCGCGCCCGCTGCGAAGAAAGCAATGTTCGCCAGCCACGCTCCGAACATTGGCCCAACCTTGCCTTGCCGGGCTAACGACACTCCGATCAGGGAGACGAAGTAGTAAACGAAAACCAGGGCGATTGTCAGTACGAAGCCGCCGGACTTGCCGCTTTTTTTCGAGGAAAGTCCGAGAGGAATTCCGACCATGGCCAGAACTAAGCAGGCCGTCGGCAAAGCGAAGCGGCGATGAAATTCGATCAAGTACCAGCGCGCGGAGACGGGATCCACGCGCCGCGCATAATCGCGCAACGCCGATGTGCTGACCAGGCCCACCGGAATCTGCTCGTCCGCTTTATTTTCGGTGGAAGGAAGTTCGATGGGAATGTCAGTCTGCTGGAAAGTGGAAATCTGGTAGTGATCGGCAAGCTTGGGGTCGGTTTCGTGGGTGGCGCCGTCGATCAGGTGCAAATGGAGGCGATCCTGCCCCTCGGGCACGAGAATGCCTTCGTGCGCTAACGTAATCCGCGGGTTAGCCGGGTCAGAGATGTCGGCGAGAAAAACGCCCTTCCACACCGCGGCGCCCTGCGCTGTGTGCACGTCTTGCACGTAGAGCACGATTTTCGGAAAGCCTTCGTAGAAAACCCGCGGCTGTACTTCAAAAGAAACCTGCGAGCCTTTCAGTTGGTCCTCAAGATGTCCCAACGAAGCCAGCGACCAGGGCGCCAGATAAAGTCCGTTGAACAGCGCCAGCGCCCAAGCTCCTACCACAAAGATTGCCAATATGCGGCCGAAACTCCAGACCCCCATGCCGCTGGCTCGCATGGCGGTGATCTCACTATCGGCGGCGAGGCGGCTCAGCCCAATCAGAATCCCTACCAGCACGCTCATGGGAATGGTGTAGGTGAGCGCGAGCGGCACGGTGTAGAAGAAAATTTCCGCGACGCTGGGCAACGGTGCGCTAGCCCGGACCACGAGTTCCAGAATGCGTCCCAGGTCGCGCGTGAACAGCACGAAAGTGAATATGCCCGCGCCGATCAGGGCGTGCGAACTTACTTCTCGAAGAATATAGCGGGTGAGAATCCGCATGAGATGCGTCGTGCGTCGTCTAAACGCAGGATAGCACGGTAATTAGCAAGCATCCGGGTGGCTGATGCAAAGAACGGATCTGACGACCTTAGCCGCCAAGTGTGGTAAGATTTCCTTGTTTCCTTGAATGAGGGATATCGTGCTAGCCAAGAAGACGGTCAAAAACCAAATCACTCTTCCTAAGGCGGTGATCACTCATTTCGATGGGGTTGAATACTTCGACGTGAGCACAGATGGGGCGTGCATCATCCTCCGCCCACTGCAAAGGAGCCGTGCCGACGAAGTGCGCGCGCGATTGGCCCACCTTGGAATCGACGAGCATGATGTCGCGGACTCCGTTCAGTGGACCCGCAAGAACGTTTGAGCCTTCGAGTTGTCTTTGACACGACGACGGTTGTGTCCGCACTCCTGTTTTCGAAAGGTCGACTGGCATGGCTCCGGAGGCATTGGCGCCAACATGGCTGCGTGCCCCTAATTTCTCGGGATACCGCTGGCGAGCTCTCTCGGGTGCTTTGTTATCCAAAATTCGCGCTCAGCCCTTCGGATGCGCGAGAGTTGCTAGCTGAGTACCTTCTCTTCTGTGAAGTAATCGAACGCCGAGAACGATGCCCTAGTGTTTGCCGGGACAAAAACGATCAGCCGTTTCTGGATCTAGCCCAAAGCGGCAAAGCCGATGTTCTGGTGAGCGGCGACCTAGACCTGCTGGCAGTGGCTGGGCAAACAGTATTTCTGATTGAGACTCCCGAAGCGTATCGACGGCGGATTTTTCCAGCGTCCTAAATCGTCGCTACGGGCGCGATCCTCAGCATCAAAGCCTGCTGCACTAGCCCGCCTTTAGAAACAGCGCGCCCAGCGGAGGCAAGGTGAGCTTCAGTGAAAAAGGGCGGCCGTGAGCAGTCACTTCCTCGGCCTGCACGCCGCCGAGATTTCCGACGCCGGTACCACCGTATTCCATCGCGTCGCTGTTCAAGACTTCACGCCAGTAGCCTCCGTGCGGAACCCCAATGCGATAGCCAACCCGCGTGATCGGCGTGAAATTACAAACGATAAGAATTGTGTCCTGGGGATTTTCGCTCTTACGCAGAAGCGAAATCGTGCTTGTAAGGTTGTCGTTGCAATCTACCCACTCAAACCCGTTGGGACTGTTATCGAGCACGTGCAGCGCAGGCTCGCTGCGGTAAACGCGGTTTAGCTGCCCCACCCATTCCTGCAAACGATTGTGCACCGGATACTGGAGCACATGCCACTCCAGACTGGTGTCATGCGCCCACTCGCGAACCTGGCCGAACTCATCGCCCATAAACATCAACTTCTTTCCGGGCTGGGCGTACATGTATCCGAACAGCAGCCGCAGGTTGGCAAAGCGCTGCTTTTCGTCACCCGGCATTTTGCCGATCAGCGACCCCTTGCCATGCACCACTTCGTCGTGCGACAGCGGCAGCACGAAATTTTCCTGAAACGAATACAGCATGCGGAATGTAAGCTTGCTGTGATGGTACTTGCGATGAATGGGGTCCTGTTTGAAATACTCGAGCGTGTCATGCATCCATCCCATATCCCATTTCATGCCGAAGCCCAGACCGCCGAGATAGACGGGCCGAGACACCATAGGCCATGAAGTGGACTCTTCGGCCGTGGTCTGAATTGCGGGATGCTCTTTGTAAGCTTCCTGATTGAATCGCCGGAGAAAATCGATGGCCTCCAGATTTTCGCGACCGCCGAATTTGTTCGGAATCCACTCGCCTTGTTTGCGCGAATAATCGAGATACAGCATGGAAGCGACCGCGTCTACGCGCAAACCGTCGATGTGGTATTTGTCGAGCCAGAACATCGCGCTCGACATGAGAAAGCTGCGCACCTCGGTACGCCCATAATTAAAAATGTGCGTCTTCCAGTCAGGATGAAAACCTTGCCGCGAATCGGCGTGCTCGTAGAGATGCGTACCATCGAAATAAGCCAGCCCGTGAGCATCGGAAGGGAAGTGCGATGGCACCCAGTCAAGGATCACGGCGATGCCATGCTGGTGCAGGTAGTCCACCAGGTACATGAAATCCTGTGGTGTGCCGTAGCGCGACGTCGGCGCAAAATATCCGGTCGTTTGATATCCCCAGGAACCATAAAAAGGATGCTCCATCACTGGCATAAACTCGACGTGAGTGAAGCCCATGCGGCCAACATATTCGGCCAGACGCGGCGCGGTTTCGCGATAGGTTAGCGGACGATTGTGCTCCTCTGGAACGCGCATCCAGGAGCCCAGATGTACTTCATAAACCGCTTGCGGAGCTCGCAAGGAATTGTGCGCTTCACGCTTTTCCATCCACTCCCGATCACCCCATTGATAATCCAGATCCCACACCACGGATGCGGTGCGTGGAGGCTTTTCGTGCAGCAGACCGAGCGGATCAGCCTTGTCGACGTGATAGCTATGGCGATTCGATTCGATGTGGAATTTGTAAAGCGCGCCTTTGTTCACTCCAGGAATAAATCCTTCCCAGATGCCGGAATCGCCGCGGCGCTCAAGCAGGTTACTTCGCTCACCCCAGGAGTTGAAGCTGCCAATTACTGAAACCAAACGCGCATTCGGAGCCCACACACTGAACATGGTTCCAGCCTGCCCGCCGCGCGTGACCAGATGAGCACCCATGCTTTCATACATGCGGTAATTGCTGCCCTCATTGAATAAGTAGAGATCCTGATCCGAGAGCAGGGTAGGGCGGTCAGAAGCGGCGGGAGTGGGAGGTTCTGGCATTTACGAGTTCTTAGTGTATCGGAAGACTAGCGCCATGACATCTCGGGTGATGCCTGCAGATTGCAGCTAGGACCTTGATGGAGGATAGACCGGGCTTTCCTCGCCCTGGGAAGGAACCTTCAGTTTGGCCAGCCTCTCTGTGTAACGATTTAGGCTTTCACGTCACAATTAGGCGTGGGCGCAGATAAGCCGGTGCGGGACACTGGAAGTCTTATCGAGGCGCCTAAACGCCCCAATTCGTACCAACCTCCCTTCGGAGCCTGCAATTTCCCCACTAAGAAAGGGGTTTGTGAATGAGCACTTTCAACTTTATCAAGAGCCTTCTGGATGGGAATGTTATAGACATCGAGCGAGCCGGGACGGCGACGTCCGGTACGCCTTGGACGCTTTCCCGCAAAAGCCCAGCTCAAATGACAACCAGCTCTGGGAGTTCGTACCTTCCTCGACCTCACCAGGCTACTTCTTTATTAAGAGCAAACTCGACGGTCAGGTAGTCGACGTCAAACACGCCAACAGCGACCGCGGCACTTTCCTCCAGGCCTACCCACGGAACGCCGGCGAAACAGACAATCAATTGTGGAAATTCGTCGCATCGGATGCCTACAACTACGTGTTTATTAACGTAAGTTGAACGGGGATGTAATCGATATTCAAGGAAACTCGACTGCAGCAGGCACGGGACTGGATAACTACCCACAGAAGCCTGGTGTAGCAAAGAACCAGCTCTGGCAGATTGTGCCACAGCCCGGGAGTGCCATCGCGCCGAAGGTAGTTTTGACCTCGTATTTTGCCATCGATCAACCGAATAACCCTGAGATACCATCCGGAGTTGGTTGCGCTGGCAGCGGTTTTTGGCCCGGGACCCAAGTCAATATCGTTTTCCAATACGTGGACGAGAACGACTTACTCACTACAAACGTTACAACTGCTTCTGGGCTTGGGACGGTGGTTACTGTGGACGGCAGCGGCAATTTGTTTGCATCTCTGCTGATCGACACGTTATCGTCGCTCACTGGGCAATTGAGCATTCAGTTCCGAGAGGGGATCATTAACGACCAATATCAATCGCTGTGTCCGTTCCAGATCACGACGGTGCAGGCTGCCTACGATGGCCATTTCTTTACCGACGTATCGACTGCGTATGTGAGCTAGCAGCGGCCGGGGATTGCGCGCTGTGCGTCCGCGCCTTTCGTGTCAGGCTCAGCGCTGAATCCCCGTGCTAGACTTACGTTTCCTCCATGCCCGCCCTGCGTCTGATCCTCCTCTGGCACCAGCACCAGCCTTTTTATAAGGATTTGGTGACGGGCGAATATCGCCTGCCCTGGGTGCGGCTGCATGCCCTCAAAGATTATTACGGCATGGTGAAGTTGCTGGATGAGTTTCCTGAAGTCCACCAGAACTTCAATCTGGTGCCGTCGCTGATTACGCAGATTCAGGACTACGTGGTTGGAACCGCACAGGATCCGTTCCTGAAGGTCGCAGCCAAGCCGGGCAACGACCTGACTTTGCATGAGCGGATCTTCGCTCTGCAATATTTGTTTCAGGCTAATCCCACGAACGTGATTGGGCGATATCCACGCTACCGCGAGCTATGGGAGCGGTTTCGCGAGCACGGGTTTTCAGCCGAAAAGGCGGAAAAATATTTTCAGCCGCGAGACTTCACCGACCTGCAGGTGCTTTCCCAGATCGCATGGTTCGACGAATTCTTTCTGGAAGAGAAAGACGTTGCCGCACTCATCAAGAAGGAGCGCAACTACTCGCTCGACGATCAAAGTTTTGTAATTGCTCGCGAGCGGGAACTCCTGGCGAAAGTCTTGCCAGCCTATGGCGATGCCGCCAAGAAGGGATCAGTCGAAATTTCTGCGACCCCTTTTTACCATCCGATTCTGCCTCTGGTCTGCGACACCAATGCCGGTGCCGTTTCTTCGCCAGGCCTGCCTTTGCCGCAGAACCGCTTTCGTCATCCCGAAGACTCGCGCGAACAGCTAGTGCGCGCGCTTGACCTTCATCAAGAAGTATTTGGAATGCGGCCGCAGGGGGTTTGGCCGTCGGAGGGCAGCGTGTCGGAAGAGACGCTGGCGATCGCGCACAGTCTCGGGGTCAAATGGATGGCCACCGATGAAGGCGTGCTCGGCCGCAGCACCGGAGTATTTTTCCAACGCGATGGCAATGGACGGCTGCCCGCCCACCTCGCAGAGCGGCTTTACAACATTCACCGCTATGAGAACGGTCCCACCGAAATGCATATGGTATTTCGAGACCATACAATTTCGGACCTGATCGGTTTCGTCTATTCCGGCATGGATCCCGCAGATGCCGCCGGTCATCTTTTGCGCAACATCAAAGACGCCGCTCAACCTGTGCTCGCGCAGGGGCGCGACGCCGTGGTCTCAGTCATCCTCGATGGCGAGAACGCCTGGGAATATTATCCAAAATCCGGGCGAGAATTTCTGCGGCGTTTTTATGATGCGCTGCAGCGTGAGGGAGGACCTGAAGCGGTCACGGTCTCGGAGGCGATTTCGCGCCATCGCAGCGTATCGCCTTTAAAGTCTGTCGTACCCGGCTCATGGATCAATGCGAACTTTAATGTCTGGATCGGCGCTCCCGAAGACAATCGGGCATGGGATTACCTGCACCACGCGCGCGAGTTCTACGCGCAGAATTCGGCCCGCGCCAGCGACGCGCAAAGGAAGTTAGCGTTTGAAGAAATCCTGATCGCCGAAGGCAGCGACTGGAACTGGTGGTACGGTCCCGAACATCACTCGGCCAACGATCGCGATTTTGACGAGCTTTACCGCAAACATCTTTCGAACATTTACCAGGCACTGGGTGCGACGCCGCCCGATTATTTAGCGCAGCCGATCATAGGCGGCGAAGTTCGTCCGGCCTTCACTCCGCAAACCGCCTACATTCATCCTCGCATTACAGGTGACAAAGTTCGCTACTTCGAGTGGATGGGAGCGGCCATTTTTACCGCCGATCAACGCGCCGGCGCCATGCACGGAAAACAATTCCTGCTGGATTCCGTGTATGCCGGAATCGACAGCAGGTTTGTGTACGGACGACTGGACTTTGCTGGTCCCGTTCCAGACACGGAACTGGATGTGGTGGTGAATCTGGAATCGTGGGCGAGCGAAGAGGCGCGTCCGCGGCGTGCGCTGCGGCTCGATGCCAAGATCCGAGACCGCAAACTGACAGAGTGGCAAGTTGACGGCCGGGAAGAATCGTTGACAACATCCTCGGAACCGCCAGAGGAGAGAGCAAAGGCCGCACTGCTTCGCAACTTTGAATTTCGGTTTCCGTTGAGTTGGCTGCTGGCGAAACCTGTCTCGTCCTCGGCTTCCGCGGCTGCCGGCGGAACCGTGGATCATTCCAAGCCAGGAAATTCGGCCATAGAGCCGACCAGTCGCCTCAAATTGCGCTTCAGCCTTTGGCACAACCGCTTGCCCGTGGATGCCCTGCCCGTAGAAGGCTGGATCGAGCTTCAGTTGGTGAGCGAATGGGAATTGGCAGCGGGGATGTAGGCTACCGAGCGCAGCTAAGGACGAAGAATCAAAAGCCGCCGGACCTTTCCTTGAAAAGCCTGGTCAAAGGTCACCAAGCACATATTGGAAACGGCGGCAAAAGCAGCGAGGTAGGAGTCGGCCCAGGTTTTTGGATTTGGCGAATGTTGGCGGGACAGAGAACGAAAAAGCTCTTCAAGATTGGGAGGTTCATCGACGAAGACTACCCGGCTATCCGTCAGCCAGCGATCGAAAGCCTGCCAGGCTTGGGTTTGAGTCATAACCTCATCGGTGCCCATGACTGCCTGCGTCGTAAGCAGCCGCAGCAAGCTGATCTGGGTGAAGCGGCAGAAGCAAACGCGTGCTTCCATATTCACTTCTTCGAACCAAGTCCGCGCGACTTTGTGGTGAACGTGCCCTCCGTAGGTGAGAGCGATCCAGACATTCACGTCAGGGAAAAGGAATGATCTCGAAAATCTTGGCATTGTCCAGATCCAGCGTTCCCGGTTGTTTCGAGCGCACGATGGGAAGCGACACACGCCGCGCGGCCCGGTCGCCGCGGCTCTTCAGTTCCTGCTCGACACTCCGCAAGATTATTTCCTTGACTGACCGCCCCTCTTTGGCGGCTTTGCCTTTGAGTTCGCGATACAAAGCATCCGGTATATCGACGGTAGTTCTCACTTGTCCAGTGTGCCATATTTATGGCTGTATGTAAATCACGCAGAAAAAACGGGCCGATTTGGCCCGGGATTATTCCGCGGAATAGCGTGGTTATTGACCTGAACTGGCCACTGCCGCAGTCATTGACAGCGGACGGTTAAGTTCTATGGTGAGAGTAGTCCCGGCAGGCAACGTAGCCGAATGGTGCTTGCTCAACCAATGTGCGCCGGTTGAACCTGCGCCCACGGCTCCGCCGATGAGCACTCCCGGCGGTCCGCCGATCAGACCGCCGATCAGCATGCCTCCGGCTGTTCCGCCGCCAGCTTCCATTTCGTCGCGACGGTCATGACCGGATCCTTTGAATTCACCCTCCTGATTTACGTCCGTCCCTTTAATGTCGGTATCTACCAGCGTAGCGTCAAGAGAAACTCGCTCGCCTCCGGGCAGGACCAAAGCTTCGGGCGCAATTCCAATAGTCGGCTTACCCGCGATGCGGCGTGGCTCCGCCACCTTTGTGACGCGACCTTCCACCGTGGCTCCGGCAGGAATCACAGTCTTTCCGTCGACCATAACGGCCTGCGTCAAACGACCCTGGAAAGGATCACCAGGCTTATTGCTGAAAGTGGCAAGCGTCGTTTCCAGCTTGACCATCAGCGCTGTGCCGGCGGGCACGGGTGCACTGATTTGAGCAGCGCCCATCGCTGCCATCAGCAGGATGCAGGGCAGAACTGTCAACTTCTTCATGGCTCCTCCACGGAACTTACAACTACTTAAGGTATCCGATTGTTCCTTCTGACTCTAGATTAGACGGATGGCTGGAACAACCGCTGGAGTTGCTTGTGAACCAGCGAAGATAAGGGGCCTGATGCCGTCTGGGACAGATCCGATCTAAACGCTATCAAGCCGTCGTGCGCGGTGTCACATCCTGGAGATGTTCGATCCGCTATAATCAACAGTTTTGAAACGACTTCATGGCGAAAACATACAACGGCATTGGCTACCTGACTGGACGTCGCTTGAGCTTGAACTCCGGCGGCGCCGAAGTGGTAGTTGATGACGATACGAAATCCATTGCAGAGCGAAGGGATGGTAAAGATTTTATGACGAATATAAGCGCAATTATCGGGCGCGAGGTGCTGGATTCGCGCGGCAATCCTACGGTAGAAGCGGAAGTGCAGCTGGCGAGCGGTGTTGTCGGACGAGCCATTGTTCCCAGCGGCGCATCGACTGGCGAACACGAGGCGGTCGAACTGCGGGATGGCGACGAAACGCGCTTTCTCGGCAAAGGCGTGCTTAAAGCGGTGGAAAACGTGAACGGCGAGATCGCCGACGCGCTGGCCGACTGGGATGCCGCCGACCAGCGCGCACTCGACCAGAAAATGATCGAACTGGATGGCACGGAAACTAAGGGTCGGCTGGGAGCAAACGCGATCCTTGCAGTCTCAATGGCCGCGGCGCGTGCGGCTGCAGCGGAATATGGATTGCCGCTGTATCGCTACCTCGGCGGCGCGGGCGCAAATATTTTGCCGACCCCGATGATGAATATCCTCAACGGCGGAGCCCATGCCGATAACAACGTCGACTTCCAGGAATTCATGGTCATGCCAGCTGGCGCGCCTTCCTTTGCAGAAGCTCTGCGCTGGGGCGTGGAAGTTTTCCATACCCTCAAGGGAGTCCTGAAGAAACGTGGTTACAACACCTCCGTCGGCGACGAAGGAGGCTTCGCCCCTTCGGTCAAGTCCAACGTCGAAGCCATCGAAGTCGTTTTGGAAGCCATTCAGCAAGCCGGATATAAACCTGGAGAAGAGATCGCCATCGCTCTTGATCCCGCAGCCAGCGAGTTCTATCAGGATGGCAAGTACGTTTTCAAGAAGTCGGATAAATCGGCCAAGAGTTCCGATGACATGGTGAAATTTTATGCTAAGTGGGTGAAGGATTACCCCATCGTATCGCTGGAAGACGGCCTCGCCGAGGGCGACTGGGACGGATGGCAGAACCTGACCAAAGAACTCGGCAGCAAAATTCAACTCGTGGGCGACGATATTTTCGTCACCAATATTCAAATCTTCGCGGAAGGCATTGAGAAGGGAATCGCAAACTCTATCCTGATCAAGCTAAATCAGATCGGCACTGTCAGTGAGACTTTGGATGCAATCGATCTGGGACGACGCAATGGCTACACGTCAGTAATTTCGCACCGCTCCGGAGAAACCGAAGACACCTTCATTGCCGACTTCGCGGTGGCTACAGGAGCGGGCCAGATTAAAACAGGATCCGCCTCGCGTACCGATCGCATCGCGAAGTACAACCAGTTGCTCCGGATCGAGCAGGAGCTAGGCAATAGCGCGCGGTTCTTAGGGCTGAAGGCGCTGAATTACAAGGGATAACTCAGCTGAGAATTTTTTAGCGGTTTCTCAGAACCCCATCGTGTCATCGGCCGACGGGCCGTAAGTCGCAGGCACCGGCTTTTCATTCAGCCGCAGATACACGCCAAGCTGCGCGCGATGATGCACCATGTGGTTGAGAAACATCTCGCGATAAGCCAGAAATCGCTGCCCTTCGAAAATCGTCTTGCCCTGAAAGCTGAGCTTCCAGTTTTCTTTCCAGGCCGTATCCGGTGTGGCCTCAAGCGCGGTGCGAACTTTGGCTGCACCTTCATCAAAAGCCTGCACCAGTTGAGCAGACGATTCGAACGGCAGCGGTTTGACGCTGCCTTTGGAGAAATCGAGTTCAGGCGTCGTCAGAATCGTTAACCCAAATCCGGCAAGTTGCGCCACGTGTGGCGCCAGTTTGCCCATCGGCATAGATTTCGCGTGCGGCGCAAAATCTTTCTTGTCGGCGGGAACGCGCTCCAGGGTGGTGCGCGTCTTTTTCATTTCTTCGTCAAATTCCGGCAACAGCAATTCGCTAATCGGCATGATTGTCTCCGTGGATCAGTATAAATGCTTGGCGTGGTTTCCCTCAAAAGCGCTAGTTCTGCGCATCTTGACTTAGTCGATGACTTAGCTACAATAAACGTGTGGAAGTCAATATTCATGCGGCCAAAACTCACTTCTCGCGTCTTCTGGAACGAGTCGCGCTTGGCGAGGAAGTGATTATCGCCAAGGCTGGCAAGCCGGTCGCCAAGCTTCGTCCCAAACCACTCGTTCTCATCATCCTCGACGGCTGGGGTTACCGCGCCGAAATCAAAGCCAATGCCATCGCGCTCGCGCGCAAGCCTACCTACGACCGCCTGCTGCGCGAATATCCGAACACGTTAATTCATACGAGCGGGCCTTTTGTCGGCCTGCCCGAAGGCCAGATGGGCAACAGCGAAGTGGGACATCTCAACATCGGTGCCGGCCGCATCGTTCACATGGACATCACGCGCATCGATCTGATGATCCACAACCGAGAATTCTTCTCGCATCCCGTGCTGCTGGCGGCGATGAAGCATGCGCGGGTGGGCGAGCAGAGGCTGCATCTATTTGGCCTGGTCTCCGACGGCGGGGTCCATTCGCAGCAAGCTCATCTTTACGCGCTGTTGAAAATGGCGAAACAAAATGGCGTGGAACGAGTCTTTGTCCACGCATTCATGGATGGCCGTGACACGCTCCCCACTAACGGCGCCGGCTATCTCGAACAACTGCAGCAGAAAATGCGTGAATACAACTCCGGAAAAATTGCCACAGTGAACGGGCGCTACTACGCCATGGATCGCGACCGGCGATGGGAGCGTATTGCCAAGGCGTACAACGCCATGGTTTTTGCCGACGCGGAAGGCGGCAAGTATTGCGATCCGGTGCAGGGAATGAAAGATTCTTACAACAAAAACGTGACGGACGAGTTTGTCATCCCGTTCGTCTGCACCGATAAGAACGGGCAGCCGGTGGCGACCATTCGCGATGACGATGCCTGCATCTGTTTCAACTTCCGTGCTGATCGCGTGCGGCAGATCACGCGCGCACTGACGCGCAACAGTGGCTTGAACTCGAAAGGCGGCAGCGATCTTCCCGGTGCGGCTGATTTGGACGCTACCATTCCCCGCGATCGGGTTCCGAAAAATCTGCACTACGTTTGCATGACGCAATACGACAAGAATTTCAGCCTGCCAGTCGTCATTCCGCCGGAATCCATGGCGAACATTCTGGCCAACGTGATGGGCGGCTTAAATATGCGCAATCTGCGCGTTGCTGAAACCGAGAAGTATGCCCACGTTACATATTTCTTCAACGGCGGAGTGGAGAAGCCCTTTCCCGGCGAAGAGCGCGTGATGGTGCAATCGCCAAAAGTTGCCACCTACGATCTGAAGCCGGAGATGAGTGCTGCAGGTATCGCAGACGCTGTTATAAAAGCTACGGAAGACGGCACGTTCGATGTGATCATCGTCAACTTCGCCAACGCGGACATGGTCGGGCACTCGGGAAAAATTGAGCCCACTGTGAAGGCTGTGGAAACTGTGGACGCCTGCCTGGGCCGTATCGAAGCCGCGGTGCGCGCGAAGGGCGGAGCGATGCTGATCACCGCAGATCACGGCAATGCCGAGATGATGATTGATCCAGTGAGCGGCGGCCCACACACGGCGCATACTACAAATCCGGTTCCTTTCATCGTAGTTGCAGAAGATGCGAAGCGCTTCACCCTAAAGCCCAACGGCTCCCTGCGCGATATTTCTCCTACCATGCTCGGCATTCTCGGCGCCGATGAGCCGAAGGAAATGACGGGAAGCGATCTGCGAGTGGCGCGCAAGATCGACTGATCCCTCGATCGGATCAGGTCGCCCGATCCCTCTCGTGCTACAGTTTTCTCGCGGGCATTTCTTTGCCGAAAACTCATGGAACCGCGGCTCATTTGGATCAATCTGCTGGTCAAGCTGGGCGTGGCTGCTGCCGTGTCCAGCAGTTTAGTGCGCTCCAAGGAATTCAAATCGCTGTTGTTTCGTGAAGAGCGCACATTTCGCCAGAAGGTCTACCTGGTGTTGTGGATGGCGCTGCCCATCATGGTCGGCGTCTGGATACGCTTTACCGCAAAAAGTTTTCTTGCCGGAGATTTAAGTTTTGAAACCGCCCTTTTGCTGGGCGTGATCGGTGGACGTCTGGCCGGCTCTCTCGGCGGAGTTATGATGGGCATCCCCGCGATGCTGCATGGCGACTGGGCGGCGATGCCATTCGGCGTACTGTGCGGCTTTATCGCCGGCCAACTGCGCACCTTGGCTGCCGACAAAGACGATATCTGGTCGTTCTCTCCCTTTATCGATCAGAGCATCTTCCGTCTGATTCGTCGCAACTTGCCGCGCCCGCGCCTGTTCGACTGGCAAGTAATGTTCTTTATCACGGTGCTGGGGCTGCGGCTGGTGCAGACCGAACTTGCAATGAACTTTCCCCGCTCGATCTTTAGCATGGAGAGTCCCGATAACTGGTGGATATGGGCGGCAATCTATGCGACCTCGATAACCGCTATCGGGATCGAACTCAAGATCTTCAACAGCGTGCGCATCCAGATCAAACTGGAAGAACAAGAGCGCTTGCTGTTACACGCGCGCATGGAAGCACTGCAGAACCAGATCAATCCTCATTTTCTTTTCAACACTCTGAATTCAATTTCTTCTTTAGTCCGCTTCGATCCGGATACGGCGCGCGAACTGATTTCTAAATTGGCTACCATCTTGCGCCGCTTACTCAACAGCGCGGATTCTTTCGTGCCTCTGCGCGAGGAAGTGGAGTTTATCGACAACTATCTCGACATCGAGGTTGTCCGTTTCGGCGAAGACAAACTCCGCGTAGTGAAGGAACTTGCTTCCGATTCGCTGGACGTGATGGTCCCCAGCATGTTGTTGCAGCCGCTGGTCGAGAATTCCATCAAGCACGGACTTGCCTCGAAGGTGGAAGGCGGCAGCATCCACCTGCGCAGCCGACTGTCCGGGTCGGGTCTGGTGATCGAAGTAGAGGATGATGGGGTTGGCATGGCCGCCAGCCAGTCACCCGATTCTGTGAGCATACGAGGTGCGGGAATCGGGATGGCGAATATCTCAGAACGCCTGCAGGTTTTGTATGGCGACGCAGCGCGGATGACGATCGACAGCCACGAAGGCAAAGGAACGCTGGTGCGAATCCGGTTGCCGCTGCTGCAGACAGCGGGAGCCGTGCCCGAAGGATTTTACGAAGCGCGTTCGACCACTCGACGGTAATAAGCTTCGTATTGCGGGACGATCCTGCTGGAACAGAAACGAGCTTGCGCCACGGCGCGAGCCGCTTTGCCCATAGCGAGCAGCGCGCTCTCGTCACTGAGAAGTTCGATCGCGTAACGCGCCATCGTGTCCACGTCGCCAACGTCGGCAAGATAGCCGCTAACGCCATGCTCAATCACTTCCGGCACGCCGCCGCTGCGGGTGGCGATGGGTACCACTTCACAAGCCATCGCCTCAAGCGCCGCCAGGCCGAACGATTCCAACTCGCTTGGCATCAGAAGAATGTCGGCGATGCCGAGTTTTTCCTGCACTTCATCCTGCTTGCCGAGGAAGAGCACGTCTTCGTGAATTCCTTTTTGAACGGCCAGCCATTCCGCCACGGAACGGTCCGGTCCGTCGCCGATCAGCATCAGCCTTGACGGAATTTTCTTGCGGACGCGATCAAAAATCTCGATCACATCCGTCACCCGTTTTACCGGGCGAAAATTGGAGAGGTGTACTAGCAGGCGTTCCCCGTTGGGCGCGTACTCGGCTCGACGCTCGGAGGAGTTCGCACATCGGCAGTACACATCGCAGTTCACCGAGTTGTAGATCACTTCAATCTCTTTCCTGACATCGAAGACCCGCATCGTACGGTCACGGAGGTAATTGGAGACGGCCGTGACGCCATCACTCTGGTTGATCGAGTAGCGCGTGATGGGCAAGTAGGATCGGTCCAGCCCGACCAGAGTGATGTCAGTGCCGTGCAGCGTGGTGACAAATGGCAGCCGGCGTCCCCGCGGTCCATCGGCCAGCATCTGCCGCGCCAGCAAAGCGCTTACGGAGTGAGGAATGGCGTAATGCACGTGCAGCAGATCGAGATCGTACAACTGTGAGACTTCGGCCATGCGTGTCGCCAAAGCTAGGTCATACGGTGGATAGTCGAATAACGGATACCGGGAGACTTCGACTTCGTGATAGTGGATGTTAGGTTCTTCGCCGCGCAAGCGGATCGGCTGGGCATAAGAAATGAAATGAATTTCGTGACCGCGCTGGGCCAGTTCCAGACCTAATTCTGTGGCCACCACGCCGCTGCCGCCGTAGGTGGGATAACACGTGATCCCAATCTTCATTCCGCCTGGACCGCCCTTTAGAGATTCTGTAATTCGATGGTCGAGGCTGGCAGAAGATGCAAGATTCTCGGCGAACCTGGGTTTAAGCAGAAAGCTTTCTGCGAATTACAGCGGCCTATTCGCCGGCTTTTTGTCCTTGCACGGAAAGGCCAGGGTCCTGTTTATCGAGATAAGCCTGGAAGCGCTTCTTGGAATCTTCCGGCAGACCGCTGAATTCGATTCCCATCCCAACTCCTGGATCTCGGGTGCGGACGGTAGCCGTAGCGGAGATACGTTCCTGCTCAATCCAAAACTCGAGCCGCAACACGGTCGAAATCGGCAAGGGCATGACGGTCTCAACATAACAGCCATTACCACTGATGTCAGTGGCATTGACCCGCATCGGGGTATTTACGCGTTCGTCGCGGAATTCCAAGGGGAACGATATTCGGTGACGTTGGAACTTTCTGCGATTGTCAGGGGTGTAATTCGGCATGTTGGAGCGTATTTCTGGCGGCAGTTGTGCCAGCCACGGACACTCCTGGTCGGCCACGAGCTGCACCCCCACCTGAACCTTTTTAAGGCCCGCGGCCTCCATCACCCATATCACTTTGCAGCGGGCTTTCTTGGTTTCATATTGAACGCCGATAACGTCGCCCACCTTCAACTCATGTTCGAGTCCGCAAATACAGGCGCCGTTGACGCTGACATTTTGCGCGTTCGCGTTCTGGTGAAAAGGATGGTTATCGGCCCCCATGCCCCAGACACGTACACGCAAGTCCAGCGTCGCGCGCGGAGCCGCCCCTGAGGCAGACATGATTAAGAGCCTCCCAGCTTAAGTCTTTAAGCCGAAACTAACCTGATGATACGCCCAGCCCGATTCTTCTTAAGATTACGAAAGTGACTAGTCCTGAGTGAGTGAATGGATATATAAACCTGCTCTTAGGAGGCACGTTCGGTTGAGATGAGTTCGCGGTACGAAATCAAGGCAATGTCTTCGGCCTCTAATAACTGTCTGGCTTCAGGCATAGTGAGCACCCGCAATTCGGTTTCTCGCGATTCCCGCAGCCGGGTATTAGCCTGCTGCAATTCCGCATCATTGTAGCCCGGATGGCAAACAAATTCCCAAGTGCCTTCGGGAATGATGGCGGCAATGGCTCGGAAGAGTCTCTCATCGAGCGCACCGGTCACAACGATGCCGAGGGTGCCATCGGGAGTTACCATCCCCTGCCGTCTCGCTGCATCATGAAATTTGCCGGCAAGGGCGCGCAGAATTCTCACCTCGGCATAACGAGTCCAGAGACCGGGCCGCGCCAACAATTCTGTCGAAGTCAGCGGCTTGCGCGGGCCAAACGGATTGCGAACGGCTCTTACTCCACAAGCCATCGCCGCGCGCAGCACCGGCCGCAGCACTGCCGGAAACAAGTGAGTGTGTTTGTGAGAATCCACGTGGGAAACGTTGATGCCGGCCGATTGGATCTTGCGTATCTGTGCCCCTGTCTCGGCTTCAATCTCCGCCGGGTCGAAGCGGCTGGTCAGCGCGCGGGCTGCAAACGATTTCAAACCATCACGAAAGCGACTCCTGCCAGAATCTCGGGACGTGATCGTGGGCAGGCGAACCGCATCCAGGATCGGCTCGCCATCGATCAGCACCAGGTGGCATCCAACATCGAGCCGCGGAGTTTCTCTAGCCAGCCGGACGGCATCGTTAAAGGCGGGCCCACTCGCCATCAGAGTGGTCGAAGTCACAATTCCTCGAGTGTGAGCCTCGACAATGGCGCGATTGACTCCTGCAGTGAAGCCAAAATCATCGGCATTAACGATCAGACGGCGCACGGCGTCAGTCTAGCAGGGAGGGGCAGTGAAACATTGGCGGAGCGTAGATTGGAAATTTCGTAGCGTTCGAGAGTATTCGGCTGTGTTCTGCTTAATCCGCTCCGCTTGATGCGGCTGAAGCTTTCGCCCCAGGCAATGCGCGGTCCGGTCGGAAATCAGATTTCGCGAAGGCGGACTCATTTGTGTCGTTCGGCGCGGATTCGAGCCTGAACTGGTTTACCAGGGCGCGCAAGTCGAGCGCCAGATTTGAAAGATCATTACACGCGCTGGCAGTATGGTTCGCGGCGGTGGAGGATTCCTGAACGAGTTGCGAGATTTGCGACATGCTCGCGTTCACTTGTTGAGTGGCTTCCGATTGCTGATTTGCAGCCCCCGTAATTTCCGAAATCACATCTCCTACCTTAGCGGACATCTGAATGATTTCCTGCAAAGCTTCGCCCGATGCAGATGTCTTTTCGACCCCGGCCGTTACGTCCCGCGTTCCCTTGTCCATTGCGCGGACGGCGTGACCGGTCTCTGTCTGGATCGATTCGACAGTCGCAGCAATTTCCTTGGTGGCCTGTGTGGTACGCTCGGCGAGTTTGCGCACTTCGTCGGAAACCACGGCAAAGCCGCGCCCCTGCTCTCCGGCGCGCGCGGCTTCGATCGCAGCGTTAAGCGCGAGGAGATTGGTTTGGTCGGCGATGTCATCAATTACGCCCACAATCGCACTGATTTGTTGCGAACTGGATCCCAGAGTGGCGATGCTGGCGGCCACACCCTTGGATGAATCGGCGATGCTGCATATAGTGGCCAGCGCTTCCTCCACTACATGGCCTCCGCGATGGGCGGCCTCGGCAGCTTTCTGCGAAGAATCAGCAGCACTGATGGAACTATCCAGAACTTGCCGAACCCGCGCCGCCATATCCTGCATAGCAGCAACCACTTGTTGAGTCTGATCGCTCTGCACGCGGGCATTCTCGGCCGACTGCGCTGCAGATGACGAAATCTCCTGACTGGCACTCGCCACCTGCTCGGCCGTCGCCGCGATGGAATTGATCAACTCGCGCAGCGAGCTCTTCATCTCATTGAGGGCGGCTTCGGCCTGTCCAATTTCATCGCTCGACGTTACAGTGATATCGGACTTCGCAAGGTTCTTGCTGGCAATCTCCTGGATCATGCCTAGCAACCCCGACATTCCGCGGGTGATCGAGCGTGCAATGAAGGCTGCGATCGTAATGCCCGCCAAAAAGCCGGAAAGCACCAGCGCGATCGTCACGAAATTCGCTCGCGCCTGAGCTTTGTGCTCCGCCAAAAGGGCGCTCTGCGCCTGAGTGTCCTCCCAGATTTCCAGTTGCGAAGCATCGTCTGCCACGCTCTTGATTGCCTTTTGTTCTTTGGGTCCAAAAGCCATGTCGGTGGCTTCGTAGTTCCGGCTGGCGCGACGCAAGGCGAGTTGCTGCTCTGTCAGCGAGGTAATGTCTTGCACGCTCAGCAATAGTTTCGCCAGCAGAGCCTTGTCCTTTTCAGCGACCAGCACTTTGCCGAGCTCGTCCAGACTGCTTTGTACTTCTTGTTTAGCCTTGCCATATCTTTGCAAAGAGGCTGCATCCCCGGTGAACGTATGGTCGTTTGACGCCTGAATCTGCTTCCGTACGTTTACCTCGGTCAGGGTTGCGTGCTGCTTTCTGGTCAAAGAGTTGTTGGCCTCCTCAGTGGCCGTGGTTACGCGGAGCAGGGAATAATAGCTTACCCCACCCAGCAGCACCAGCAACGCGAGCAAGAGTCCGAACCCCGTGGCTAGTTTTGTCCTAAGTCCGAGGCGGTTCATTCACGTCTCCAGAGTTTCATTTTGTCAAAAGGCAACAGGGACGTACCCCCGAGGAGCGAGGCGGGACTTGTTTCAATAAAGCTATCGGCATGAACGAATTAAACTTTAGTCGTCCGATCGCAAAGCGGGCGCTCCGCATGTGACCGCGTTTTCTCGACTCGCGTATACTCGCTCAGTCGCAAATGGCGTCGGAGTCGCCCGCCGGACGGCGCATTCGTTGGCCGAAAAGGGACGGCGGCGTGGACATTTGATCTCACCGAATGTGGCAGCGGGTGGTTAGCTCAGCTCCTGGGCCTGGGACAAGATGCCTTTGAGGTAAAATCCAGAGTGCAGCACAAAAGCTTTGCTGTACTTCCCGGCCAGCTCGTTTAGCCACTTTTGCATCTCAACTTTGTTTCCAAAACTATTTTATTAAAGCTGGGATATCGGCAAGAGAGTGCTATGGTCGGATGTGTTGTAAACCCATTTGTTTTCACGATGGGCGGTTAGCTCAGCTGGTTAGAGCGCCTGCCTTACAAGCAGGAGGTCGCAGGTTCGAGTCCTGCACTGCCCACCAATACCTAAAATCCCCGTAAAACGAAATTTTTCACGGTCTGTGAACATTCTTGTGAACAATTTCGTGGGTTTCCTGATTTGGCGGTATTGAAATCTGGAGACCCCCGATCCGGACAGTCAGTTTGTGGATTCGCAGCTACGGAAAATTCAGCAAGCCCCTCTACCAAGACAACAAGCAAACCCGTCTGAAGTCACAGGACGGAGAATACTACTTGCGCTGTGCGGGAAAATGGGAAGCGGTCGGAAGCGATCCCCTCCTTGCCCAAGATGCCAAAGCCCGCAAAGAAAAACTGCTGCGAGATATCGAACGTGGGGTGGTGCCAGTTCCTGAAGCCCTACCGCATTTGCACCCGCCAACCGAACAACCCCGGCTCACGGTGGCGGTGGCGATTCGCGAGTACATGACGACCGGCAAAGCGGCTCAGAAAGATTGGCGCAAGCATACCCGACAGTGCTACACACTGGCGTTGAAACTGTTCACCGAATCCTGCAAGAAAACCCACATGGATGAAATTGAGGGCAATGACCTGCGACAGTTCAAGGTGTATCACGATCTTTGTCTGAACCCACATCGGCAGTTTGTCGAAGCAAAGCTCTGCACTTCTCGTCCATTGTTTCCCGCCTCTACTAGATAAAGGACAGACAGAAAATACTTTGCAAACTAGCGAATTTTGATTGGGGATGCTGGTTTTGCCATCAATTTTGTAAAAAGCGAGGGAGAAGAACGCGAATCGCTAATTAGATTCCTAGTTTCTGAATTCGAAATGCTAGGTGTAGAGAGCCGATCAGGCTCAATGGAGAAATAGAAATGAGAGTCAAAGATTTCAGCAGCATAGAGGAATTACAAGCTTTCGTCGAATCAATGCGATCGCGCTCAACATTAACTCCGCTCCGCGATGTGGAGCTATTGCGCCCAAAACAAATGGCACGCGGTTTGGAGGAGGATTGCGGCGATGAGTATGCACGGTTGTTGGGGTAAAGGTGATATCGGTCGAGGCCCAAGTATTGAGACGGAAAGCCTCGGGCTGGCGGTCTCGTCAATCGCACGTTCGGGAATCTGGCGACTACCAGATGCTTCTTCAGGCGGCGGTTCGACGGAATCGCAATAAAGGTGGGGACGGTTTGCACTGACCTGTTTCCCGTCCCCCACACCTTGCCAACAGGTCAGAGAAAGCAAACAGGTCAAGATGGACGATAACCAATCTGCACGAAATCAAGAAGCTGACCACGAGAATATCGAGGAGGCGATCCGTATTCTCTTCGAGCCGGGGCAAGTAGTTGAGGTTCGTGCTCCGAAAGCCGGAAAATACGGAACCGTCAGCGGCTACGTCAATGACCATAAGAAACTGGCAGAGAAACTGGAACAATTGAGCGGCAAGGTTGGGGCAGTCTACTACACGCTCAACCCGGTCAACCCCGCGCTACTCGCACGGGCCAGTAACCGCGCAAGAAAATACGCCAAGGATACGACCAGTGATGCGCAGGACAACATCGTTGAGCGTAACTGGCTCTTGGTGGACTGCGATCCCGTACGTCCAGCGGACATCTCTTCCACGGATGAAGAGAAAACGGCTGCGAAACGTCTCGTACCGAAAATCAAGAAATACCTGAAGACGCTCGGTTGGGCTGACCCAGTGATCGCAGACAGCGGGAATGGATATCATCTTCTCTATAGGATCGATCTGCCCAACGATGATAACGGTCGGAAGTTGCTGGAGTCGGCGCTGAAGGCGCTGGCTGCGCAGTTTGACACGAGTGCTGTAAAGATCGATCAGAAGGTATTCAATGCAAGCCGGATAACGAAGGCGTATGGCACCAAGGCATGCAAGGGCGATAGCATTCCTGAGCGCTCGCATCGTCTATCGAAGATGTTCGCGCCACCAGAGAGCCTTGGAATCGTCACAAGAGATTTGCTTCTTGTGCTCGCTTCCGAAGCACCTGAACCTGAGAAGAGCAAATCCCCCCAGAGGTCATCCGCCCCAACTCCGGGTGGGTGGACGCCAGAGTTGGTGGAAGCCACTCTGGTTGAAAGAGCCGGGAATCATTTGCACAATTTGCTTTTACCAGTGATCGCACCGAACCCTTTGTACCCACACCATCCAATCGCAGCCAACCCACTGCCAAGAAACAGAAGAGTGTTTGGCTCAGGTACGGGGATCAGGTATTGGAAATTGTATTTCTGTGTGGTCCCATTAACGTTCACGGTCAGCGAACCAAGGAAAGGGCCATGGTTGCTACCATCTGTCGGAATGAGGAAAGAGCCGTAGTCTGTGCAACTTGACGAGCAGCTCTGCGCTGGAAAAGTAATTGTGACGGACCCCGTATCGAGAGAAGTGAACGTCCACGACATGCTGGAAATCGGAGAATCAAACACTCCGGAAAAAAGTATAGATGTAGTGGGGCCCCAAGGGAATGGACGCTGGGAATACAAGAGTTGCTCTTGTCCCGGAACCATGAGTATAGAGAATCGATTAGCGGGCTGTCGTATTTCGTATCCGTAGTTATACATTGTTACCGAATTTGCAAACGACGGGACAGAGAGAAACAGCAGAAAAAGCGCAATTGCGAAGGGCTTCATGACCTGAACTCCTTGCTGGCCGAGGGTCAAAAAGTGGCGATAAACATAATACACCTGATTGTCAAACCCATCTTCTTCTCTACGTAGGGCGGGTTCTTTCCCAACTCTGCGCACAGGTCAGTAGCGGGCCAGTCCCGGCCCGTGCCAAATCTGTATACGCGCTAGTGAACCGTTTTGTCGAAGCACCAGTCGGAAGTAGATGTGCAAGCAGTGCTCGGGATCGCAGTCGGGGGCTCAGGGTGCATGTATGCATTTAGCGGTGTTCCGCGATCCGACCATTCCAGATGGCACTGCGGGGTGGATGGAATGAACTTTTTGCTCTTTTTGACCGGAAACTTGAACTTTGACACCTCCAAATCCGTGGACACAGTTATGATCTGGTCGAGCCTGTACCATCGCCGCACGCCGACATCGCCTTTGATGCGAATTGATTCGCCCGGCTTCAAAGTCAAGAATGTGTCGGGTCTTTTCAGTGATCCGTACAACTCAAGCCCGCCCGCATCGAGGGCTGATCCTTCGGCTGCAATTCCCGCTACGAGCGGCAGTCTCATTCGGTAGTACACAAATGGCGTGGCAAGGTCTTCGGGTTGCAAGTCCGTCAGGGTAGGGTGTATTGGGAGCCTTAAGGGAGTAGTGCCGACGTTCTCCACGCGAAATTCCGCTCCTACTCGCTCGCGAGGATATAAATCGGTGGTCTCCATCCATTCCAATGAGATTTCTGCTTTCTGAGTAATTGATTCCCTCCGACCGACGCAGCTATAGGCCTCAATCATAGAGCCGGGAGGTACATCATGACCCGCCGATTCGCTAACGCCGGAGAGGTCAATGTACCGAACGTCTTGCGCGATACAAGTAGCAGAGGTCAGGATTGCACCCACCAAAATGACAAGACTTGAGCGCATCCCTTCCCCCCTCGTTCTCCCCCTATACTAGCCCGGAGCCATGCCGCAACGAGCATAAATATGCAGCAGGCTGCTGGCCTAACACCGCCGCATCCCATCAACCTAGTCTTGAGGAACCAACGCCTGATCTATCTTCATTACAGACCTTCCTCCAAAACAAAACGCCCCAAACTCTTGCGAGTCGTGGGACGTTCGCTGAACAGCCCTCCCCCGAAGTCTGCTCACTACTGTGAATAAAGAGGGTGAGCGCTATCGCCTGTGGGTGTTGAAAAAGTCACTTCGATTAGGGGGATGAGATTCGGCAGAAGCATGTTAGAAGAAAGCAATCGCACATGCTCTGTTTGATTCTGATCGTCGGAGGCCTGCTGATTATGATGGGGCAACACGACCGCTCCGAAGCTTTGTTCTACTACTTCCGTCTGGAAGACCAGGTTCCTGAAACCCACCTGTTGCGGCTGATCGACAAACACATCAGCTTCGAGTTCGTCCGGCAGCCTCAGTCAGCCAACAACACCGATTCTGCCGGCCACCACTTAGTCGAGCCCGAGACAAGAAAACCGGCGACGGCATGCTCGCAGATGAAACGGCGTTCTGTTGAGGGACTTTTTCAACACCCACTCGCGATTACACTCATTGGCTCCGCAGGCTTCCTATTTGCCGGTTCGGGGATCCCAAACCGGACTGCCTTTCGCGTCGCGGAACGTCCACGTGTCGCTCCCCTTCACGATTTCCCGAGCAAGAATTATTTCGGACTCCTCCCCCTTCACCTTGGAGCCGGTAAACGAAACCTGTTCGCCCTTCGCGAAAGTAATTCCCATCTCTTCCTCAAACGGCTTGGGACAAACGTAGACGACGACTGTTTCACTTTCATCTTTAAGTATCAGTTGGATGAAGTCCTTGCGAGTCCCAAAATCCAAGACCTTCACCTCGTCAACGACTCCTTTGGCCTTGTTCTCGGTTTGGAGATCGTACTTGGGCGAAGTGGAACTTTTGGTCGGCGCTTTCTGGGTGAAAGCAGGAGAGAAGCAACAGAGCAGAAACAGGACAGCCGACACCAGAGACCGCGTGTTCACACGTCGTGCAGATGACATGTCATCTCCCCGAGAATTACCGAGAACCCATCGTGGGAGGCGAGATGCCAACTGTTCGGCACGCCGCCGAGAAACATGTTGGGCGGTTCTCGGGATTGCTTGCTCGCTACGTTACGATAAAGCCGTGCACCGCGCGTTCAAGGAAGACATGGAAATCCTACACCCAATTCAGGCCCGACGACTTACATTCCCTCAGTCCCAAGATTTTCAAAGACCCGATATTGCGAAATGGCCTGCCATCACGGTTGGCGAAATATCGCCATTGCAGTCATTACCGAGTCAAAGAGTGGGTAGCGAATCCCAGTTCGATCTCTTTCTGCGGAGCGGCAACCAAACTGAAATCATGATCATGACAGCCCCAATCGCAGCCATTTCGCCAGCGATCTTTCCTCGCCATATATCGCCGTAACGCATAAAGTCATAATAAGACCAACCAAGCAGGAAAGCGCCACCGAGAAATAACCCAAGACTTTGCCCGATTCGTTTCATGCCGCCTCAGCCAACTTCGCGTCCAATAATCCCACCAATTGCTCCAAACTCCAAACATGATTCGTGGGGTCGGCTTCCATCATTGGCGAAACATCGCGATTTCACTCATTGACCTCAGAAGCAAACCTCCTGACAGCGTGGTTGCTAGGCGTACAGCTCCGCACACCGCGATGGCTACCGGGTCAGAGCGACGATAGCCGTGCCACTTTGGCATCAAGTGGACCATACGACTGGCACTGCTGATCCGCTTAGCTGCCACCAACAAACTGCAGGCATGACGCTATCTGGCTCTGCCGCAAGTCGGTCCGCAATCCGACTCAGGTTCGTGCGCGAGCAGTTCTTCCTGGCAGCGGTAGCCCAGAACCTCAAGCGACTGGTGCGCTTCCTCAGTCAGCCAACAACACCGATTCTGCCGGCCACCACTTAGTCGAGCCCGAGACAAGAAAACCGGCGACGGCATGCTCGCAGATGAAACGGCGTTCTGTTGAGGGACTTTTTCAACACCCACGCCTGTTAACGGTAACTGAGGGCTATTTGTTCCCTAGCGGAATCGGCACTCCTGCATTGTTGATGACCGTGTGAACTTCGAGATCGCCTTCTGATTTTGGATACTGTATGACTTCCGCCATGCCGTTCCAGAAGTCAGATGTGCTGTCGTACTTCGGCGGCACGACCAGATCGCCGTACACATTTATGTAGCCACGCTTTCCGTCTATTTGAACCCAAGCGAGTCCTTCGGAAAAGTCTCCTACTTCCTCATACTTGGCGGGAATTGCTAAAATGCCAGACTTGTCGATGAAGCCCCACTTCCCGTTCGGAGCGACGGCTGCCAGCCCTTCGGAGAAACCTCTCGCGAAACTATAGGAAAACGTACCCAGAACCACACCTCGCTTATCGATGAACCCGTACTTCGACCCAATCCCCACGACAGCGTACTCTTCGGAGAAATCGAAAGCGTAGTCATAGACTGGTCGAATTACAAGGGAGCCCTTGTGGTCGATGTAGCCGTACTTTCCGGCTTTCATAACATGCGCCAATCCTTCCGAAAAAGGCCCACACTTCTGATGGGATGTGAAATTGATCGACGCCGGGAGCGGAGCAGATGGTCTGGCGTGGGCTAAGTGATGATGCGATTTCATCTGGGAGGGGCGACGGAGATAAAATGGAGGACGCCGGGTTCCCTTAACATCGGTCCCCGTGGCTCCGGCAAGAAATACAAGCCGAGCCTGCGACGGGGTGACGGGGAACTGACTGCCCGGTTAATTTCCCTTATCCGCGAGGTTCCCCCATCGAAGTGCAATAATTGGAGCCTGCGAAGGGTGATTTCCGGAAGGATTGAACCGACGTGCGCTACTGGTGGGTGAACCAAAACCAGACGTATCGGCAAGAGATTGAGGGCGGCCGAAGCGCAATGCCAACGGAGCGCGAAACCCCTTCTATGAATTCATGAGGGAAGTAGCACCGGGAGACCTTGTTTCCTCGTTCGTGGACACTCGCATCTCCGCCGTCGGGACCGTGGCGTCGTATTGCTATGAGAGCCCAAAGCCCACCGAATTCGGAGGAGTGGGCTTGAATTGGGAAGCGATTGGATGGCGGGTACGGGTGAAATTTTTTTCGCTGGTGAACAGGATTCGCCCTAAGGATCACATCGATTTCCTGAGGGGTTTGCTGCCCTCACGTTATTCGCCCTTGCGGGACTCCGGGAACGGCATTCAATCGGTCTATCTGACCGAAGTGCCCACTGCCTTGGCTGAGGTTCTTGTCGGGCTCATTGGCAAGGAAGCCTCACTGTTGAATGAACAGGCCGCTACATCCGCTCTCCACATTCCCGTGCAGAGCGAAAATGCTGATCTGGAAATTTGGGAGCACCACATCGAATCCGAGATCGAATCTGATGGGCAACTGCTAGAGACTGAGCGCCAAGCACTGATCGTGGCGCCACGTGGACAGGGCTTGTTCAAACAGCGTGTGATGCAGGTCGAAAGCCGATGCCGAATCACAGGCGTCACGAATCCGATCCATTTACGAGCGAGCCATTGCAAACCATGGCGGGACTCAACCAATGATGAGCGGCTCAACGGCGAAAACGGACTTCTGTTGACTCCGGCAATGGATCATCTGTTTGATCGCGGGTTCATCAGCTTCGAAGATTCTGGTCTCGTGATTGTCTCTCCGGTTGCCCATGCCCCTCTCTGAACCGCATGGGCTTGGCGACAGACCACATCATCAACGTCGGAACGTTTACTGAGGGCCAAAGGCAGTTTCTTGATTACCACAGAGAATCGGTTCTATTGCAGGCTCGGCGCTAGACGTTCCGTTTGCGTCGTCCCCGCTCCTCACAAATCTCCGGGAGCAAGACTTAGAATCAAGTGTATGAAACGAATCTGCGTTTTCTGCGGCTCCAGTCAGGGCAGCCGACCGGAATACCGCATTGCCGCTGAGGAGATGGCTGCGGAATTGGTACGAAGGAACCTTGCCTTGGTGTACGGCGGCAGCGATGTGGGCTTGATGGGGATTATCGCGGATGCCATGCTTAAGGCAGGCGGCGAGGTGCAAGGCGTCATCCCCGAACATCTCATGGCGCGGGAGGTCGGGCACAAGGGACTCACGAAACTGCATAGCGTCCGCTCCATGCACGAGCGCAAGGCCCTGACGGCCGATTTGTCGGATGCGTTTGTTGCACTGCCGGGCGGATTCGGGACACTGGAAGAGTTCTGCGAGGTGGTTCCTTGGACGCAACTCGGTCTCCAAGCCAAGCCCTGTGGAATCCTGAATGTATTGGGGTTTTACTCGCCGCTTCTCGCGATGCTCGACCATGCGGTGGAGGAGCGGTTCCTGAAGACGAAGAACCGGGCATTGGTACTAGCACGGGACAAGCCTGCCGACCTGCTGCAAGCACTGGAGGAGTGGCTTCCGACGCACATTGAAAAATGGCTGAGTAGGGAGACGCTGTAAGAGCTTTACTTGGTTCGCGCAAAAAGGCCAACGCGACGAAGAGCAGACAGCGTATGGTTCATCTCGATACCATGGGACGGGAGATTAGCTTCAGAGGTATCAGCCTCGACTCTGCCGGTCAAAATATTCTTCAATATGGATCGGGTGGAACTTCACATTCCGTCCGGTCCTGATACAGCCGATTCTGCCCTCTTTTACCCATTTGTACAGGGTCTCGGGATGGCAGTTGAGGAGGGTTGCGGTTTGATTAGTGGTGAGCAGGTGCCTGACTTCGAGAGTACGTGTCTTCACGAATCCCAATACTGAGAATTTGGAATTCTGTGAACAATCTGTGAACAATTTCGGTATGATAACGCCGGTTGAAGCTGGATTAGACTGGAACCCACTGGAAGCTCAATCAGCCAACAACCAGCGCCAAATAAAGGATTTCCCAAGTTTTTCGGGATTTTATTTAGGTGGGCGAAACGAGTCCTGCACTGCCCACCAACTTCCTCAAGCTAGACTTCGATTGGCCCGTGAGTGAGCCTTCCGTTCTGGCAGGATCACAAGTGGATCGATGCGGGAAGAAGTTCGGTCCTGCGACACCGATATTAGTACCTTGATTAGTACTATGGATTAGTACTGCCAACTCCCTTTTTGTCCTGCGCTACTTAATACTCCCGATCACTTTCTGGCTTCTCCCCGACCGCTCTCGCATAGATCTCTTTTGAACCTTGTGCATGCGCAATAGGCCAACCTATGCTCTGCGCTGGGGAATTCTCTGTGAAACGAGTTCGCGTACTGGTGGCAAATCATCCGCGGCTGATGCGGGAATTGGTCTTGGCCACCATTGCCGACCAGCCCGATATTGAAGTTGTGGGTGAGGTGCAGAACGAGGCCGAACTGGCCGAGATCGTCGAACAGGTGCTGCCCGATGTTCTCATCCTCGCAATGGATGAGCGCGCCTACCGCATCACCCGCTTCGGTTTGAAACGGCATGTCGGTAAGCAAGACGAATATGCTGCAGCCTTCGGGGGGTTAAATTACATCCGCTTTAATCCAGATGGAGCCACTCAGGTCGAAG
>JBAVQD010000213.1:0-32225 GCA_049693675.1 Candidatus Sulfotelmatobacter sp.
CGAAAGTACTTGGCCAGTGCGGGATGCTTCCGCGCCACGGCTTCATACATCGCATAAGCCACGTTGCGGTAGGAAACATGGCCCGCAGGCGTAGTGCGCAATTCGGAGATGTAGACCGCCTCGGCGAAGTCCATCTTGAACAGGGCGCGCTTGCGATAGGCCAGCGGAATCGCATACTGCGAATTCTCTTCCGCTTCGGGCGAGTTGCGCGCGGCGAGCTTCTCGATCGCCGTTTGCACGCGTCGCATCACGGCATCGAATCGCCCGCGCATGCCTGCATCTTCTACATCGAGCAGCATCTCGTAGCCGTGTTGCGTAGTGAATGCTTGCATCACCTGAATGCAGCGCCTGTGCCGGTGCATGTCGCGGAAGCCGCCAGTATCCATCAGGATGTCGAAGCGAAACCGCTGTCCCGCGCGGAAGCCGCGCAGCATCTCGTCGTGCTTGCCACGATGGCGCAAGCCCAAGTCGATAATCTCGCGCCGGAATCGCTCGCCTGAAACTTGCAGCGCCTGCCGAACTTGTCGATAAGAGTGGTGACAATGCTCGTAAAGCAAAGTAGTCGCAATCTCAACTTCAAGTGGCTCATCATCGAGAAGATCGACAATCGCCTTTGAGGGTGCGACCGACTCGCTTTTCATCAGCTCGCGTGCCGCTTGCCGCAACTCCCGGCGGGTTTCCATTTCATACGGATTCGGATCCGCATACTTCACCAGCGTGGGCGCAACGCGCACTTCGTGCAGCAATTCCTGCTCGGCCCGCGAGCCCAGCTCCGGACTCAGTCTCCGAATCTCCTCCACCAAATTCCGCAAAGACTCAGCATTCACGTTGTAAGCCGCCGAGGTCGCCGCCTTTTTCATCGACTCGCCGAGAACCCGGATTTCCTGGTGGGTGTGGGAGAGTAAATGCGCCACCTGCGTTTCCAGCGTCCGCGCATTTACGATCTCCCCTAAAGAAGTATTCGTGGCCAGCGGCAGCAGATAGCGCGTAATGTCGAAAGCCCGCGCCTTGAGCGTGCGCTCGTATGCCTCCTGCTTCATTTCCGCAGGCTTCGGCGTGATGTTGATGAGATGTTGCGTCATGTGCGCCGAGAGCGCTTCATACTCGGCAAAAAGAAAATCCAGGGTCTCGCGGTAGAGCTTTCCGGCCTCGTCGTCGGCTCCGAAGTCAGGAACGTAGTAGCCGCTTTTCTTAAAATCCTGATAGCGGGTCGAGCGCTCCTGGCCGTCCCAACGCTGTTCATCGGCCAATTCAATCGCCGCCAGAATCGACAGTCTCTCGACCGCCAGAGCAATATGCGCCAGATCGGCAATCGAGCGGTGACCGTACTGAAAATAAAAAGTATTGAGAAATTTCTCCGCCTTCTGCGAACTGATCTCGCGCAACGACTCCTTCATCGATAGCGATGACCGCGAATACTTCGCCATGGCGTAGGCCTGGATCTCAGGCTCGACGCCATACACCGCGAAGACTTCGGTAGAAGGCTCAGCCTGCGGTTTCTGTATCGGAGTTGGCCCTTCGCTTGTCGACGCACGTTGTGTCGAGCGATGCCCCGGGATATTCGCGTTCGTGGGTGAGTTGGGGTTGGCAGGCTCGGGCATCGTGATCACTTCATTCGTCGCTGATTGAGGCATGGGAGTGTTCGAATGTTAATCGGCGAACGACCGATGCGCAATCCGTTAGACGAATAATCCAGTTCCCCGCTGTGGATAACTGGGTCGGGCGCTATTTGATCGCGGGTGCGGAATCGAGCGCCGGGTATAATCTCACTTTCCGATGTAAAAGATTTCTAAATCGAGCCTCGAAAGAAATTCAGGGAGAATTCATGCCGCTTTCAGGACGGGTGGCGTTCATCACCGGAGCATCGCAAGGTATTGGGCGAGCCTGTGCTCTAAAGCTCGCCGGGAAAGGCGCAGCCGTTGCCGTTGCCGCGCGGAATCAGGAGAAGTTAAACGATCTGGTGAATGAAATCACGGCCATGGGCGGTAAGGCCGCGGCTTGCGTCCTCGACGTTACTGACGAAGAGCAGATTAAGGCCTCCATCAAAAGCGCTATCGCCCAGTTCGGCAAGATCGACATTCTGGTCAATAACGCCGGCATCACTCGTGATCAACTCGTTATGCGGATGAAGCGCGCAGACTGGGAGATAGTGCTGCAAACCAATCTTACATCGGCGTATCTCTGCATCCAACAGGTCAGCAGTTCCATGCTCAAGCAGCGTTGGGGACGCATCCTCAACATCGCCAGCGTGTTCGGCCAGATGGGGCAGGCGGGGCAGGCAAACTATTCCGCCTCGAAGGCCGGGCTGATCGGACTCACGATGGCAATTGCTCGCGAGTTGGGATCGCGTAACATTACTTGCAACGCCGTCGCTCCCGGCTTCATCGAAACCGCCATGACCGAAGTTCTGGGCGACGAGTTCAAACAGAACGCCGCCAAACAGATTCCGCTGGGCCGCGTTGGCTCGGTGGATGATGTAGCCAACGCAGTAGTTTTTCTTGCGTCCGATGAAGCTTCCTACATCACGGGCCATGTGCTGAACGTGAATGGCGGCATGTTGATGGGGTGAGACGGATTCACCGCCGAGCACGCCGAGAACGCAGAGGAAGAAAATGAAACTGGATTCGGCCAAGCCGATGGAGCCTGTAATTCCCCCGGCGTGCTCGGCGGTGAAAAGCCTTTCGATTTATCAAGCCGAGTCACCCACGCAGATTGCGCAAGCCCACGAATTATTTCTGGAGTACGCGCAGTCCCTCGGCTTCAGTTTGTGTTTTCAAAATTTCGATAAAGAACTGGAAGGGCTACCCGGCCAATACGCTCCTCCGGACGGTCGTCTGCTGCTGGCGGAATATGAGAGCCAACTAGCGGGTTGTGTGGCAATGCGCACGCTGGAACCTGGCATCTGTGAAATGAAGCGTCTGTACCTCCGTCCACAGCTTCGCGGCAAGGGGCTGGGACGAACATTGGCAGACCGTATCATCGCCGAGGCGCGCCAAATTGGCCATCAAAGAATGCGTCTTGACACCGTCGAGCCCGTGATGAAAGATGCCGTGGGAATGTATCGCAAGCTTGGGTTCAAAGAAATCGCGCCCTACCGATCGAATCCGGTCGCGGGCGCAATGTATATGGAACTGGAATTATGATGCCCTCTGTTGGAAAGGACTGTAGCCATGAAAAAAATCTCCCTGCTCCTACTTATCGCCCTCACTACTTCGGCCTGTTTCGCAGTTGACAGCAAGACTGTGTCCTATAAAAGCGGCGATGATACGGTACAAGGCGTTCTCTATACCCCCTCGGGCAAGGGACCATTTCCAGCCATCATCGTCATCCACGAATGGTGGGGGCTGAATGACTGGGTCAAAGGTCAAGCTTCAAAGTTAGCCGATCAAGGCTATGAAGCGCTGGCGATCGATTTGTATCGCGGCAAAGTTGCGACCACGCCTGAAGTGGCCCATGAACTCATGCGCGGCGTTCCCGATGACCGCGCTAATCGTGACCTGGAAGCCGCGTTTAATTTCTTGCAGTCGCAACCCAACGTTAAGAAGGATCGCGTTGGCGCCATCGGTTGGTGCATGGGCGGAGGATATGCACTTGATGTGGCGCTTGATGAGCCAACCCTCGCAGCCGACGTAATCAACTACGGACACCTGGTCACCGATCCCGCCACGATCAAGAAAATCAACGCGCCCATTCTCGGATTATTCGGGGCGCAGGATCAAGGCATCACTCCCGATGATGTTCACAAATTCGAGGCCGCGATGAAGGAACAGGGGAAGAAAGTCGAGATCAAGATTTATGACGACGCCGGCCACGCCTTCGAAAATCCCAACAATAAGAACACGCCAGGCTACCGCCCGGAGGATGCCTCTGACGCGTGGAAGCGGACCGTCGGCTTTCTTGCAGATAATTTAAAGAAGTAATTCCTCTGGCCTAAGTTGTATGCTGTCATGCTTGCTTCCGTTTCTTTTACGGTGTGCAAATATTAAAATGTTTGTGCCGGCCGATCCTTGAAATAAACGGGTTTAGATATGGCACGAATTTCCACTTGCCAGAAGATTCCGATCTGGTTACTATGTCGCATCCTGCAATGCTTCCAACCATCAATATCGGCGAGACCATCAGAAACTACCGGCTGCAGAAAGGCATGTCTCAGGGAGACATTGAGAAGCGTACCGGGCTGCTGCGCTGCTACCTGTCGCGGGTAGAGAACGGTCACACGATCCCTTCGCTCGACACGCTCTCAAAAATCGCCGGAGCCATGGAGATCGCGCTGTCGCAATTCTTTTCCGAGTCGGGTCACAGCAACGGCTCCAAGGGACTGCCGCAGCTTTCCGATGACGAAGTCCGCTTCCTCAGCCAGGTTCGCCGTTACGCCACCAACCTGAACGAAAGCGACCGCAAGCTGGTTCTAGCGATGGTGAAGAAGATGGCGTCGAATTCAAAATAAGCCGTTAGCCATTGGCTCTTAGCCTTTAGTCAATTCCGAGTTCTTTCGGGTCCGTTCATCTCCACAACTTTTTTCTTGATCTGAATCCCAAAAATCAGCAGAGGAATCAGGCCCATTCGCGTTGAGCTAAGAGCTAAAGGCTAAAAGCTAAGAGCGGACTTACTTTCGTACCATGACCTCGGTGACCCCCGGGTACCTCGCGGTCGCCGCTGCTTCTCACTACACTGTGACTTGGAGACGCTGCCTTGACCACCGACGAAGAATTAAACGTACTCGAGACCCAATTGCGCCGGCTGAAGATCGAGTATGAGGTTTATTTCAGCAATCCGACCAAGCGCCCGCCCACTGACATCGAGTGGAAGGTGCTGTCGCTGCTGCGCAAATTCTCCGACGGCGGGCGGATGAACTTTTCCCAACGCTACCGTTACAACGAAATGGCGCAGCGCTACGCCGTCTACAGCGACCTGTGGCGCAAGAAATCCCGCATCCGCGAGGAAGGCTACCGGCGCCCGCAGGACGCGCTTCTCTCCGTGCAAGGCGTTCGCCCGGAAGAGGAGCACAAGCCAGCACATCCAGTCTATGGCTTGAGCCATGCCGCCGCGGCATCTGCCGCAGCCACTTCACAGCCTTTCACCATGCACGAGAACGAAGCCGGGCGCGAACAACTGGAGCGTCTCTACAACACGCTGGTCGCCGCCAAGAAAAAAGCGGGCGAGAACGTCTCCGGCAATCTGGATTCATTCTCTACTTTCGTGCAGAAGAAGACTGAGCAAATCCGCAAGCAGTATGGTTGCAAGGATGTGGAATTCTCCGTGGAGCTCGCGGAAGGCACGGTCAAGCTGAAGGCTAAGGCGAAAGCGTAGGGGCCACAGAATTCGGTAGCTCTGACTTGTCCGCTGCTTACCTTCAGATCGGCTCGACTGTTCGTGAAAGTCAGGCTGGTTAAAAGGCCTACCTACGGCTAGAGTGGAATAGATGAACGAGCACTCTGACCCCTGGCAGGACTACCGCAAACGTCGCAATCTAGTCCTTTTCGCATTCTTGGGTTATACGCCAGCTCTGTTTGTGTTTGCGGTTGTGACCATTCGCCTATTTCACACCACAATGCTCGCTTTCATTGCAGCCTTTAGCTGGATGATCTTCTATTTGGTTGCAAGCTTGAGGTGGTCTAGCTTTCGCTGCCCGCGGTGCCATAAATCGTTCTTCGCCAAATGGTGGTATCACAATGGCCTTGCCCGCCGATGTGTTCACTGCGGTTTGCCGAAGTACGCATCGCTCAACCAAGAGACGCACTGACGCTCGACTCCGAGAGCCACATCACAGTTCCGGAGTCAGCTAATTTATTGGACCAGTTGTCGCCAAACGGCCAACGACGGCTTGCTGATAGAATCTTCGGTCGTTCCGCATTCATCCTGCATACCAGAGGCCGATTATGTCCCCCAGCTCTTCCCGTATCCAGCGCGCTATCCTGAGCGTTACCGACAAGACCGGCCTGGTAGACTTCGCGCGCCAGCTCTCCGGCCTTGGCATCGAACTCATCTCCACCGGAGGCACCGCCAAGCTGCTGCGCGATTCCGGCATCGCCGTCAGAGATATTTCTGATCTCACCGGCTTTCCAGAGATGCTCGATGGCCGCGTGAAGACGCTGCACCCCAAAGTTCACGGCGGCATCCTGCATCGGCGCGAGAATTCCACACACATCGCAGCCGTTGCCGAGCATGGCATCCAGGCGATTGATATGGTTGTGGTAAATCTCTATGCCTTCGAAAAAACCGCAGCCAAGCCCGGCGTTGCATTCGAAGAGCTGATTGAGAACATCGACATCGGCGGACCCTCCATGATTCGATCTGCCGGCAAGAATTTCCGCGACGTTGCCGTCGTCACCTCCCCCTCCGACTATCTAGCGATTGCAGAAGAACTTGCTCGCTTAGACGGCGCGCTCTCGCTCGAAACAAAATGGCGACTCGCGCAGAAAGCGTTCGCCACCACCGCTGCTTACGACTCCGCCATCGCTTCAACCCTCGAAGGCATTCCCCACGTCAACAATTTTGCGCCGCCGGCAGCTGCGGAGCTTCGCTCCGCCGGACAGGCGGGGGCGGCTGCCCCCACATTTTCCGAAACTTTCCCGCAGACCCTGCGCCTGTCCTTCCAAAAGACTCTCGATCTGCGCTACGGAGAAAATCCGCACCAGAAAGCTGCCATGTATTCCGATGGCTCGGGCGTCGGCGTAGCTAATGCTCGCCAGCTTCAAGGCAAGGAACTTTCCTACAACAACATCGTCGACCTGCAAGCTGCCTGGGATCTCGCTCAGGAATTCGACGAGCCGGTCTGCACCATCATCAAACACACCAATCCCGCTGGCACAGCTACCGGAAAGACACTCGCGGAAGCCTATAAGCGGGCGCTCGAATGCGATCCCGTCTCGGCGTTCGGCGGCGTGATTGGCGTAAACCGGCCTATCGACCTCGAGGCTGCGGAGGAGATGCACAAACTCTTCCTTGAAGTGATCGCCGCTCCCGCCTTCTATGAGGGGGCAAAAGCCAAGTTCGCCACCAAGAAAAATCTTCGCCTCGTTGAAGTTACCGCTGCGCCGCAGAAATGGACGCTCAAGAATATTTCCGGCGGAGTCCTGTTGCAGGATGCTGACGTCCGCCCATTGCAGGACATCGATCTCAAAGTCGTCACGCAGCGCGCTCCCACGCCCGAAGAAACCCGCGCACTTTTATTTGCCTGGAAAGTTTGCAAGCACGTTAAATCGAACGCCATCGTTTACGCGCGCGATGGACAAACCGTTGGCGTGGGTGCTGGCCAGATGAGCCGTGTGGATGCGGCCAAGATCGGAGCCATGAAAGCGCAACTGCGGCTGCAGGGAACGGTCGCCGCCTCCGACGCGTTCTTCCCATTCCCTGACGGGGTTGAGGAAATTGCCAGGGCGGGCGCTACGGCCATCATTCAACCCGGAGGCTCACAGCGTGATGCCGAAGTGATCGCAGCCGCCGACCGCCTTGGCCTCGCCATGCTTTTTTCGGGCGTGCGCCACTTCCGCCATTAGAAGCGGCTACTGAAGACTTCGTCCTTTACCAAACTTGACAATTTTTAATGGCAAGTCCCCCCGGTCCCTGTACTTCCGGACTCGTTCTTGCGCAGAATAAGCCGCACTGTTTTTCCAAATCAGGCGTCCAACAGGTTAGAATTAGAGCACCCCAGCCCCGGCGGTTGTGCATCCAATGGTCATGGTTTCGGGAAGTGCGCTCAGTTTCAAGAGGATCAGTTCCATCCATTCCAGCGTGGTCAGGTCGAGCATGAATAGAATTTTTCAACTAGCTTTAGCCTTTTCGCTTGTCGCAGCGGCCGTGTCTGCGCAAACCAGTACCTCGGCGCCTGCCGAATCTAAGCCGCAGAACTCTAAGTCGGCGCAGACGGCACCGCACAAAGTGGACCATGCTGCTTCCTATTATCACTACACGCTGGCGCACCTTTACGAGGAGCAGGTTACGGCCTATGGCCGCAGCGAATTGGCTAACAAGGCCATGGAAGAATACCGGCTCGCCATCGACGCCGATCCTTCTTCGGAATTTCTGACTTCAGGACTCGCGGAGCTCTACGTAAAGACGGGACGCATTCGCGACGCGGTAATCCAGGCCCAAGACATCCTTAAACGTGATCCGAACAATCTTGAAGCTCACAAATTACTGGGCCGGATTTATCTGCGGTCTCTTGGCGATATGCCGGGCAACGGCAATGGGTCCGAGAACGTACTCAAGCTGGCCATCGAGCAGTACGAAGAAATCGTCAAGATCGAACCTAATAACGTGGACGATCATCTGCTACTCGGCCGGCTCTACCGCTTGAACAACGATTTGCAGAAAGCGGAGAGCGAACTCAAGATCGCCGTGAAGCTCGACCCTGATTCCGAAGAAGCTGTCACCACTCTCGCCCTGCTCTATACCGACGAAGGCGACACGGCGCACGCTCTGCAGGTGCTTAGCGCAGTTCCCGATACCGGACGTTCCGCCAAGCTGTATGCCGCACTTGGCGCCACGTACGAGCAGCGCAAGGATTACAAGAGCGCCATCGACGCTTTCAGACACGCCATTCAACTCGATCGAGACAATCTGGATGCCATACGCGGTCTGGCTGAGAATCTTTTAAATGATGGCCAGATCGATGCGGCGCTCGATCAATACAAAGTGATCGCCGATGCCAATCCGGAAGATGCGCAGACTTATCTCCGCATCTCCGAAATCTATCGCCGGCAGGGCAAGTACGATCAGGCTCTCGACAGTTTGAAAAAAGCTCAGGACATGGTCCCCGATGCCTTGGAAGTTCCTTACAACATCGCAGTGGTTTATGAGGCGCAGGGACGCTATGACGACGCCATCAAGATTCTGCAGGATCTGTTGAAGAAAACTGAAAAACCGGACAGTAGCTACTCCCAGGCCGACCGCAACAATCGCGGCATTTTTATTGAGCGCCTGGGAATGGTTTACCGTGACCAGGAAAACTATCCCGCCGCAGTAGACGCTTTCCGCAAAATGATTCCTCTGGGCGATGACAACGCCAAAACTGGCTATCAGGATGTAATCGATACCTATCGCGAAGCCAAGCAGTGGCCGCAGGCCACCGCCGTAGCGAAAGAAGCCGTACAGAAAATGCCCGACGATCACGAGCTTCGCATGGTGCTCGACGCGCAACTCGCCGATACCGGCGATCCTGAAAAGCCGCTCGCCGATGTGCGTTCATTGTTGACCGGGAAACCGGAAGACCGCGAAGTCTATGTGCGCCTGGCCATCATGTATACGCGGCTGAAGCGCTGGAGCGACGCTGAGGAGTCGCTGAATAAGGCCGAGCTTCTTTCTACCAAGCCTGACGACAAGGAATATATTTACTTTCTCCGCGGCTCGACTTACGAACGCGAAAAGAAATACGACGAAGCAGAAGCGGAATTCAAGAAGGTTCTCGCCGTCAACCCCCAGAGTGCCGTCACGCTTAATTATCTGGGATATATGAACGCCGATCGCGGCGTGCAACTGGAAGAATCTCTCAACCAGATTAAAGAGGCGGTTAGCCTCGACCCTACGAACGGCGCTTATCTGGATTCTCTGGGATGGGCTTATTTCAGGCTCGGCAAGTATGACCTCGCCGAAGAGAGTCTGAACAAGGCTTCGCTCCGGATGGGTTCAGACCCGACCGTACAGGATCATCTCGGCGACCTTTTTCAGAAAACCGGCCGCCTCAAACTAGCTGCTGCTCATTGGGAGCGCGCGGTTGAGGAATGGAACAAAACGGTGCCGGCTGAAGTTGATAGCGATCTACTGGTGGCCACGCAAAAGAAGCTCGATGCCGCAAAAGTGCGATTGGCCAGGGAAGATTCGCAGAACCAGTAGGCGGGCAATGAATTGTTGATTGTTGATTTCTGATTGTTGATTTAAAGCCGTGTGAATTTGTTTTAATCAACAATCAGAAATCAGCAATCAACAATCAACAATGCTAGACTGTCCCCATGCTGGCCGGCTACGCGGTGCAGGTGGAACAATCCCGCGGCCGTCGCTTCCCTGAACCTCCTCATCCTTATCGCAATGAGTATCAACGTGACCGCGACCGCGTTATCCATGCGCGCGCTTTCCGGCGACTCGAAGACAAGACGCAAGTCTTTACCCGCCGGTATTCTGACCACTTCCGCAACCGGCTGACTCATACGATCGAAGTGGCGCAAATCACGCGCACGGTCGCGGGAGCGCTCTCCCTTAGCGTGGATTTGGCGGAAGCGCTCGCGCTGGTGCACGATCTTGGCCACCCGCCGTTCGGCCACGCTGGCGAAAAGGCGCTCGACACAGCCATGCGCGAGCACGGCCTGTTCTTCGATCACAACCTGCACGCCCTACGCATCGTGGAGGATTTCGAGCAGCGCTACGCTGCTTTTCGCGGTCTGAACTTAACTTTCGAGGTGCGCGAAGGCATCATCAAGCACTCGCGCGATTACGACGCCGCGAAACATCCGGAGCTTGCCGAATACTTGCTCGACCAGCGCCCTCCACTCGAAGCTCAACTCGTCGACTTAACCGACGAAATCGGCTACAACACCGCCGATTTGGACGATGGCTACGAAGCCCATTTGCTGACTCTAGAGCAAATCAGAGACGGCGTACCTGTCTTTGAAAGTTTCTTCCGCGAAGTCGAGCAGACTTATCCCGATGCGGCCGAAAAGCTGCAATTCAACGAGGCGCTGAAACGCGTGTTCAACCGTCTGGCCGGCGATCTCATCACCAACACCCAAGTACGGCTCGAGCAAGCTGGAATCGAAACACTCGCTGATGTTCGTGCGCATCAAGACCGGCTGGCTGCATTCAGCCCCGCAGTCGAAGCAGAACGCAAGCAAATCAAAGACTTTCTCTACGAAAATCTCTATTACAGCCCGTCTCTGGCGGGAGAAAAAGATGATGCCGAGCGCATCGTTACAGAACTCTTCGCCTTCTGGATAAAGAATCCTTCAGCCTTACCGCACTATTACGAGGAGAAAGCGGAGCAAGAGTCCTTGCCGCGCGTGGTTTGTGACTACATCGCCGGCATGACCGACCACTTCATTATCGAGCAATACGAAAGGCACTGCGGCAATGCACGCTAAGGAAGCACACATAGCCCTCAGCTCTGTCTTCCTGAGCGAAGTTGTCGTTCGCGAAGCGGACGACAACGCAGTCGAAGGATCCCTACCGCCCGATCGCATCTTCATGGCGATTCAGTATCTCTTACGAAGCGCTCACGTGACGACAGTCGCCCCTGGCGCCTGTTCGTCCGCTTCGAGCCTCTGGCTCGACTAACAACCACAACCAGGTCAATGAGTGCCATCGCTCTTAGGGTCAGCGGTGCAAATTCGACTCGCCGCTGGGTTCGCCGCCAACTGAAAACTCACAGTGTTTTGGGCTTCCGTGCGCTGCGATTTAACAACATCAAAACGCCGCTCCGCTGGACAACCCAGACGAGGCACCCAACCGCAGTGACTATCAAAAGCGCATATAGAGCGCCGTCATAAGTTGCTAGAATAAACGTGTAAGGCGGAATTACGGAGAGCAATGCTGTCAAAAGTACGAAGCGGATACCGTTGGGACTCATGAGGCCCCCGCCTGAGAAACTTGCTCCGAGCATCATGAACAAACCGCCGAAAAGCCAGACCCCGGCCAGTAGTGGCAGGCCAACCTGCATCGCTACAGAGCCTTTTTCCACTCGTTTAACAAACAAGAAAGTGATCAGCAGTGTCAGGGGAGCGATAGCTGTGACTATCCACACGTCTCGTCCACTGAAGTCAAACCTCCGCAGGGCGTGCAGGACTACATCTGGCAACCAGAAAGCTGCTGCACCGAGGAGCATCAACTTGAGAAGCCGTGACCACTGAATGGCTGACCACTGCATGGAGAGAATGATATCGCCGCTTCCTTCGGAACGCTTGTCGTTAATTTACTGTAAATCTCCATTACGCTCATCGACCGGTCTTTCGATCCTCTCAATCTATCCGTGCGACTGCCTCACCGAGTGCCCGCCACCGCCGCCACCACATCGAACAAAATCCTCGGCCCCCGTCTCACTTCCTCGACCCGAATGCGCTCATCGTTCCCATGCTCGGTATTCCCTTCTTCCTCAGTGGCCGTATACGGATTGAACCCATAGGCATTGATGCCTAGCGGACGGTAACGCTGATTCTCCGTATAGCCGCTGGTAATGTGCGGCACTACGGGAGTGCCGGGGAAATACTTTTCCGAAACTTCGCGGATGGCGTCGTATAGCGCCGTGTTCGTAGGCGAATAATTGGCCTCGCGGAACTCCGCATTCAGCGGTTCGACGGTGACATTCGGATCATCGACGACTCGTCGAATGTTTGCCAGGAGTGCCTTGGGATCTCCGCCCGGCAAAATGCGCACATCCAGATTCGCCCACGCCTCCGGAGGAATCACATTGGTTTGTTCCGACCCGCCGAGCATGGTGAGTGAAATCGTATCGCGTAACAAAAAGTTCAACGACTCATCGTTCTCGACATCCTGCTGAAATTTGACCTCGCGAATCGCCTTGCGAATGTTGCGATATTCTCGAGCCTCTTCCGGCGGCTCATAGGGCGCCATTTCGCGTAGAAATTCCTCCGCGACCGGCAGGACTTTCAATGGTGTCTGATAGGCGAGAATGCGATTCAGCGCGTGCACCAGGCGATTCGGCGCCGAATCCGGATTCGGCCGCGACGCATGCCCCGGCCTGCCATGCGCCACTACGTGCAACCAGAATGTAGTCTTCTCGCCCACGTCTACGCCGACATATTTCACTTTGCCGTTCTCCAGCAGGTTCTCGCCGCCTTCGTTGATCAGGAACTCGGCATTCTCCAGCAAATCTCGCTGGTGCGCGATAAACCAATCCGTGCCGGTGCCGTCGGCTTCTTCGTCAGCGACTGCCAAAAAAATTACATCGCGGTCCAGATCGACTTTTTCGCGCTTCAGCATGACCATTACCACCAGCTGCGCCAGGCCTTCGTCTTTCATGTCCTGCGCGCCGCGGCCCCACAACCAGCCGTCTTTAATCTCACCGCTGAAGGGCGGAACCTTCCAGTGGGAGGCATCGCTGGTGACCACATCCATGTGGTTCAGCAGAATGATCGGTCGCTTCGCCTGTGCCGTGGTGTGCGGCAACCTGGCCCACAGATCCCCGCGTCCCGGTGTGTATTCGAAGACGCGATTCTCAATTCCTTCCTGATCCAGAATGTTTTTGTAGAAAGAAACCGCGCGCATTTCGTGTCCCGGAGGATTGGTAGTGTCGATGCGCAGATATTCCTGCATCCAAGTCAGCGCGAGATCGGAATACTGCTGCAAATGCTGCGCTGGAATGCGCGAGGAAGCCATCGCTGAGGGCTCGCTCGGCGTAGCGGCAGCCGCTACCACGAACTGGGTTGCAAAGGCTAGAATCACGAGCCCCGTTGGCAACGTCAACCTCCCCAGAATCGACACCCGTTTGCCCAGCTTGGCTTTGGCTTTCCTAGCCGCGCGCCCATTTATCCTGTTCGAAAGCCGCAAGTTGTCTCCCTCCGTTCCACGCAGTTTTTATATCAGGTTTGCCAAAATTACCGTGCGCAAACCCCTGCAGACTACTCCACCGCCGGGTGGTCGCGTATAATGTCTTTAGGGTCAATTATTTAGCGCTCAAACCCAAAACTGAGTTTTGGCATCAGACCTGTAGTAGAACTGTTGGCATCGGAAGGGTTATGGTGCCCGAGTTTTGCGCTTTTCGGTGTGCGTCGCGTCACCGCATACTGCTTGTTTTAGGGGACGCAACTAGAAATCATGCAACACGCCGGTTTCGGCGTTCTGGAGTGGAGCCCCGTAACCGCTCCCCCAAATTGGAGGAAGTTTTTTTATGAACACTCGTATGCTCGCTACTTTGCCTCTGGCTGCGATGCTTGCATTTCCGGCCTTTGCGCAAACTTCGTCTACCCAAGATCAGTCCAATCCCCCGGCCGCTTCCCAATCCAGCCAGTCTACGGACAACATGAATGGCACGGGCAAGCAGCCTCTTCAGACTCCAGCTCGAGAGGGCTTCTGGGGACGGGTGAATCCATTCGCCCGCAAAAGCTATGTAAAGCGCCAGACCGAACCCATTCGCGATCGAGTGAATGAACTTGACGATTTGACCGCCGCCAATAGCCGCGCAATTAAAGACACCGACGCTCGCGCGCAAGCGGGAATTAAGCTTGCTTCCGATAAGGCCAATGAGGCCGATCAACACGCCGTCGATGCCGGCAACAAGGCCACGATGGCCCAGCAGAGCGCTCAACAGGCTACGACGCGAATCCAGACGGTCGAAACCGTGGTTGGGAACATCGATCAATACAAGGCCTCCAACCAGACTGAGATTCGCTTCCGTCCCGGCCAAACTGTATTGAGCAAGAACGCCAAAGACGCTCTGGATGAAATGGCCAACGGCGTGAAGGGCCAGCATGGCTACATCATCGAAGTGCAGGGCTTCTCTTCCGGTCGGGGCCAGACGGCGATTACAAACTCGCAGAAAATGGCCGAGTCGGTGGTTCGCTATATGGTCCTGAACAATGACGTTCCGGTTTACCGGATTTATCTTGTCGGCATGGGCAATGCGCCTGTGGCCTCGGATACGGACGCCAAGACCAAGCACATCAGCGGCGGTCGCGTGGAGATCAGCCTGTTGAAGAATGATCTGGAGCAGTTGGCCAGCGGCTCTTCGACTCCTGCGACCACTCCCGACCAGCAACAGCAGCCGAAGTAGTTTGAGTTTGGTAAAGGGACCGAGCGCCTCGCTCAAGTCCCTCCCCCAGCGAAAAGCCCCTTGCTCGCGCAAGGGGCTTTCGTTTTTTGAAAGAAATCGGATTAGAAGGCCTTGGACGCGACGCATGCGTGCCAGATCATTCGGCCATCCTAGTTAACGTGATGGTAGTGATGGAGCAAGAGGTGGGTTACAAAACCGGCCACAAACCAGGCAGCCGCTTCCAGAATTCGTCTAAACCGCGCTGTCATCAGGATAAGGATACCCCAAGCTTTAATTTTGTGTCAGGCACCGAAGCGCCGAACCAACTGCTCAGGCGCGATAGTCTCCTGGATTGATTCCGAAGGCGTTGAGCTTCGATTGAAGCGTAGTGCGCTTCAAACCTAAACGCGCCGCTGCGCCATTGGGTCCGCCGAGTTGGCCGTTGCATTCGCGGAGCGCGCGCAGAATGCGTTCGCGTTCCGCGTCGTGCAGAGTCTCACTTTCCTCCCCCCCGATGTCCGCGTGCAGTTCGTTGAGTGGCACCTGTAAGACCGAGCCGGGGGTGAGAATCACCGAGCGCTCGACGAAGTTTTCCAGTTCGCGGATATTTCCCGGCCATCCCCACTGCATCAGAGTCTCCATGGTTTTTGCTGGAATGCTGAGAATAGACTTGTTCATCCGGCCAGCGTATTTACGGACGAAATGTTCGATAAGAAGTGGAATGTCCTCGCGCCGCTCGCGCAGCGGCGGCGTACGTAAGGGGAAGACATTCAGACGGTAATAAAGATCGGTGCGAAACTCGCGATGATTCACACTCTCCAGCAAGTCTCGATTGGTCGCGGCTATCAGCCGGAAATTCACTTTCAGAGTCTGCGTGCCGCCCAGCCGTTCGAATTCCTGATCCTGCAAAACCCGCAGCAGCTTGGGCTGCAGATCCAGCGAAACTTCTCCGATTTCATCCAGGAAAAGCGTTCCCTTATCGGCCAATTCAAGCCGGCCCAGCTTCTTCGCGACCGCGCCCGTGAACGCCCCTTTCTCGTGCCCAAAGAGTTCGCTCTCCAGCAAGCCTGAAGGAATGGCGGCACAGTTCAGCTTGATGAAACTATTATCCTTGCGATTGCTCAGCCGATGGATGGCGCGCGCCACTAATTCCTTGCCGGTTCCGGTTTCGCCCAGCAGCAGCACGGTGGCGTCACTGGGAGCGACCTTCGCAACTTTCTCCATCACATCTTTTAAAGCAGTGCTGCGACCGATGATTTCCCCGAATCCCAGTTCTGTGTCAATCGCCTGTTCGAGATAAAGTTTTTCTTCGGCGAGCTTTTCCTTTGCCAGGCGAAGTTCCTCCGTCACCAACTGCAGTTGAGCAACATTCTCGCGCAAGGCTTGCTCGGCCTTCTGCTGCTCAGAAATGTCCGCAGCTACTCCAATTACACACGGCTCACCGTTTACCTCGATCCTTTCCGCGGTTATTGAAACCGCGCGGATGCTGCCGTTTTTCATGCGAAAGGCGGTTTCGACATTGCGGATTCTACCTTCGTGTAAGAGCCTCGCCCCCAGTTCCAACCTTTCACCCGGATTTACCCAAAGCTCAATGTCTAACGGTGTTCGTCCGAGAACCTCTTCGCGGCGCCATCCGGTCGCGCGTTCAAAAGTTTCGTTGACTTCGATGTAACGGCCGTCCCTTATACTCGTTATCGTGATCGCCATCGGGCCTTGCCGAAATGCCTTCGAAAACTTCTCTTCTGACTCCTTAAGCGCTCGTTCTGCCCGTTTAGTCTCGGTTACATCCTGCAGGATCGCGGCGATCCGCTCTACGCCAGTGGGGCCCTCAATGGGAAAATATGTGGCGAACAATTCTCTTTCACCCAAGGTAGGGTAGACATATTTCATGTCATAGGCGACAACTTTGCCGTCCCGGAAGCATTCTTCCATCTTTCCCCTGACTAACGATTCGAAAACCTCTTTGTGCACGACTTCGTCGACACGCCGTCCGATGACTTCTTCTTTTTTCCTGTCCCGGTACTTCAAAAACGCTTGATTCGCAATTACGTAGCGGTAATCGCGATTCACTACTACAATCATCTCCTGCAGGCCTTCCACCACTCTCTCGTATTCGCGCAGCCTTTCCGCAGCCTGGTTGCGTTCGGTAAGATCGCGGGCGACTGCGACGATATAATCGCGCTCCAGGTGGACCCATCTCATGCTTACTTCCACTGGAAAAACCGACCCGTCCTTTCTTTGGTGTCGGCATTCCAGCACGAAGAATCCGAATTTGTGTAAGTCTTCTCTGATCTTCTCTAGCGAGAGGGGAGAAGTTGCGGGATGAATATCGTGGACTCTCAGGGATAGCATCTCTTCGCGGCTGTAGCCGAGCGCCGAGCAGGCTTTCTCACTGACATCGAGAAAGCGCATTGTTTCCGGATCCACAACTTCGATCGCATCATTACTCTGATCCACTAGTGACCGAAACAGTTTCAGCTCCCCGATCGTCCGCTCGTTCTTCCGCACTTCGCGAAGCAAGCCCTCTCCAGCTTCACGCAGCAGCTTTTCGGTGTGTAGTTGCTCGGTAACGTCATGGGCGATACCGCGCACGATTGGCCGCCCTTCTGCGCCTTCAATCCTTAGTGTGTTGTAGTACTGCCAGATCCGCCTCTCGCCCGATCGCGTCATTAAGGCCAGCACGCCCCGAGCCTCTCCCTTCCGTTCAATCTCACTGAGATAGGAATCGAACTGAGAACGGAACTCGGGAGCCATGAGTTCCTGCATCGGAATACTTAGAAGCTCTTCTACGCTGTAGCCCAGCAGGCGAGCAGGTGCGGGGTTGACCAGGAGAAGATGGCCCTCCAGATCGTGGACGCACAGCAGATCGTGACTGTGCTCCACTAGATCCTGATACCATTCTTGGTTTTCCCGCGAGCGCCGTACTCGGCGCAACTCGTCGGGCTTCGCTTCAAGAACCTGGCGTTGCTCGTGCCCAGGGTGCAAATCCATGGCTACTCCCTGCGGGCTAGGTAGATTCATTAAGCTGCGCGGATTCTGCTCCTGCGATATTTTGCCGGTAGAGGAACCCACACCCAGGGGCGTGTGAGGCTACCCAAGCCCGATCGCCGCGAAGTGTAACAGAACATAGCTCTGTACGCCAGCGAACATACTTTCGTCTGATTGAACCGACAAGCTTGTCCCAAATCGGCACTGTTATTCGGACGCTTCGATCGCCCTCGCGCTCCACGTTCCGCCAGTTTTGACCCCGCATCCATCTCCCGGCTAAACTCATTTCTCAGCGGGGTTTCCATGAAACACATCGTATGGCTATTGCTTGGTATGTCCTTCTTTTTAACCACCGCCTTTGCCAGCGCCCCACCAGGGGATGACGATCACGCCCATCCTCACCACGAAGATTTGACTACCGCACAGTTAGGCACGGTCATGTTTCCAGTATCCTGCGCACCTGCTGTTCAGAAGCCTTTCCAGCGCGGCGTGGCTCTGCTTCATTCCTTCTGGTACGAAGAAGCTGAAAAGGAGTTCACCCAAGTCTCCGTCGATGATCCTGGTTGCGCCATGGCACACTGGGGTATTGCCATGAGCCTGTGGCACCAGCTTTGGAATAAACCGGACGCCAAGGTAATCCAGAGCGGTCTTGACGAAGTTCACGAAGCAAGAACCACGGACGGCCCCATAACGGCGCGCGAGAAAGCGTACATCACCGCCATCGCAGCTTTTTATAGCGATTCTAAGAAATTGAATCATGAAGCGCGCGCCAAGGCCTACTCCGACGAGATGAAGAAAGTTTACGAGACTTACCCTGACGATCATGAAGCTGCGGTTTTCTACGCCCTATCGTTACTCGCTTCCGAGCCCGAGGGAGACGCGACTTTCGCCAATCGCCGGCAGGCGGCTGCGATCCTGGAAAAGCTATTCGCCACCGAGCCTGACCACCCCGGCGCGGCTCACTACCTGATCCACGCCTACGATAAGCCGCAACTGGCGCAACTGGGATTGCCCGCCGCCCGCCGCTACGCACAGGTTGCTCCCGCCTCGCCTCACGCTTTGCACATGCCTTCGCACATCTTTGCCCGGGTGGGCCTCTGGCAGGACGACATCAACTCCAACCTCGCCTCCATCGCCGCAACGCGTAAAACCGTTGCCATGCACATGGGTGGCGAAGGCCATCAGTTCCACGCTATGGATTTCCTTTTCTACGCTTACATGCAAAGCGGGCACGATTCGGATGCCCGCGCGCTGATCGAAGAGATCCGCGCCATGCCCAACAAGCAAGACGACATGTATGGCAAGGGATACGATCCGCATCAGGCCGCCCTGGCCCACTTGACCGCTCTTTATCCGATCGAAATGCATGACTGGGCCGCTGCGGCAGCACTCGCGCCCACGGAGGTTGCGGGAACCGCAGAAGAATCTACGATCTACTGGGCGCGCGCAATCGGCTCGGCCCATCTCCGCAAGCCGGAGGATGTCCGCAAAGATCTTGCCGCAATTGAAAGCCTCCATCAGAAGCTGGTAAGCGAGAAATCGGACTTTGCCGACGCAGTGGAAGACGATCGCAAAGAGGCCCAGTCCTGGCTCGCCTTCGCCGAAGGCAAGGATGACGATGCCGTTGAAGCCATGCGTCCCATCGCCGATAAAGAGGATTCGCTGGGCGACGAACCGGAAGGGATTCCGGCCCGCGAGATGATCGCTGACATGCTGCTCGAGGCGAAGCGTCCGCAGCAGGCACTGGTGGAGTATCAGACAGACCTGAAGCTGAATCCCAACCGCTTCGATGGCCTCTACGGCGCCGCCCGCGCCGCCGAAGCCGCCGGCAAACAGAACGACGCCACCGAATACTACGCACTGCTTCTGAAAGTATGTGGCGGATCAAATTCCACAAGGCCGGAGTTGAGTCAGGCAAGGAAATTGGTGGCGCAAAAATAGACATCAATTTCGCGCTTACCTTACATTCTCGGCAGCCTGAGAAGGGCCAGCTTGAAAAGTAGCGCCACCGTCATGGCCGCCGCCCCCAGCAGCGCGTTGTATTCGTGATGCTTCAAATACAGCTCCAGAGAAAATCCTGCTGGAACTTCCTTCTCTCTGCCTGAATACGACGTGAGGCGCGGCACCAACCTCGGCACCCGCCGCGCATATTCGTCAAACTCCGGAAACTTCGTCCGCAAGAATGCCTCTTCGTCGCGAATGACCGGCATATAGATGGCGAGGAACATTACGACCAGCGCAATGCCCACCCACCAACTCCGCGCCGCCACGGCAAATCCCACCCCCATCAGCAGCGATCCCAGATAAAGCGGGTTGCGGGTGTAAGCGTACGGACCGGAAGTTGCGAGGGATTCATTCTTACGCACATGACCCGAAGCCAGGGCCCGGATCAGCAACCCCGGTACGACCAAAATTGCACCCAGCGCAATAGAGCGCCACGTGGGTCTGGCCAGCCAGAAATAGAACACGGCAAAAATAAATCCCAGCGGCACCCGAATCCGGCGCGCGATTTTTGACCACTCAGCCATGTAGTTGTTCGCTCGGGAGGACATGGCTTTTAGCCGTGCCACCTTACCCGACTAGAGATGCGGGCTTTAGTCCTTGAAGTCGGGCCTCAGTAACTGCTTCGCCGCCGCTACCACCTCGTCACTGCCAATCCCCAGCATCCCCTCATCTGCCGCCGCACGTCGCGCATGCGAAGTAGCGCTATCCGGACTCCGCAGCACAACTCCGCGTGTCCCATATGGCCCATTGCGCACGGGATCAGTCGGTCCATAAATCGCGACCACCGGAACTCGCAATGCCGCCGCCAAATGCAGCGGACCAGTGTCTCCTCCGATGAAAAGCCGCGCCCGCCGTGTTAACGCGATTAATTCTGAGATCGTGCAACTCATGGCCAGAGCTGCTCCCCGGCTCGCAGCTTCGACCATCCGGGCCAGTTCGCCTTCACCTGGGCCGTAGTTAATAATCGAACGCACTCCGAGATCTCTCAGCCCGCACGCCACTTCACCGTAGCGCTCCGGCGGCCAACGCTTTGCACCCCATCCAGCGCCGGGATTCAAAATGACAAAATCGCCAATCCCGTGTTCGGCGAGCCGTTGATCGACGCGCGCCTCAACTCGCGCATCGCGAGGAAAATCACAAGAAACGTCGGCCGGAGTAAATCTTGTCGGACGTTCAATCAGCCCCGCGGCGATTGAAAGATTTTGTTCGATCACATGTCCCCCGCGCGCGACCACTTTGCGCGTGTACCACAAGCTGGCCGGAGACTCTCGCGGCTCAGCAGCGCCCAAGATAACCCGCGCTCCCGACAACCGCGCCAGAATGGCCGACCGGATGGCCCCTTGCAAATCCACAGCTACATCGTAGTGGGCACTCCGCACGTCGTTCCAGACCGTGGCAATTCGCTGGACGGTTGAAATCGAGAGCAAGGATTTTCGCCACAATTTGAGGTTTACAGTGTGGACTTCATCCACCAATGGCCGCAGCGCAGACCGCGCACCGCGCCGCGGAGAGCCCGGCGCACACAACAGCTCGGCCCAGCGCTCCTCAATCAGCCAGCCGATGTGAGCCTGCGGGAAAGCTTGCCGCAACAACACTGCTGCGGGCAGCGTGTGGATTACGTCTCCCATGGCACTCAGGCGCACGATTAACAGGCGCTCGACTTTTTTCTCCGGAGCAATCTGCCTCCTTTGGATAATAGGAGAGGATTCGAAAGTGGATTCGATACTTGCGGAATCCAAACTCACTTCTGCCTCGGTCCCAGGCGCGTGCGAATGATCTCGCTCGTGGAGTGATCTTTCGGGTCGCCCACAATAGCCACGCGGCCACCATACTCCGCAACTACATCGCGCTCGGGAACCGAGTCCACCGTATAATCTGTTCCCTTCGCCTGAATATCCGGACGAATCTCGCGAATCAAAGCACGCACGTCGAGTTCAGAAAAGATGACGACCGCGTCTACCACGGCGAGCGCCGCAATAATTTCCGCACGTTCTTCCGCTGACATAACGGGACGTCCCTCGCCTTTCAACGCCCGCACCGATTCATCGGAATTAATTGCCACAACCAGTTTGCCGCCAAGTTCTTTCGCGCCTTGCAGGTAGCGAACGTGACCCACATGCAGCAAATCAAAATTGCCATTGGCCAAAACGATCCGATCGCCCGCGCGCCGCCACTGTTCCACACGCTCGTGCAGCTCGGATTGTCCAAAAACTTTGCCTTCTCGCATATTTGTCTGTTGACACTCTTTGCAGAATCAGTGAGGTCTGATCGATGGCGGAGCTTGTTCAATGGCGCGCAGTAATTCCTCTTGCGATACCGTTGCCGTGCCGCGCTTCATCACCACAATTCCGCCCGCATAGTTCGCCAACTGCGCCGCCTCTTCGGTGCTGGCTCCGGTAGCCAGAGCGGCGCTGAACGCCGCAATCACCGTATCGCCCGCGCCGGTCACGTCGGCAACCTCATCCGAACCGAAGATCGGAATATCCACCGGCGCGTGCTTCTGATCGAACGCCACCATACCGTCGCGCCCCCGCGTAATCAGCAGCGATTGCAGCTGCATCCGTTCCATAATTTGCTTCCCCGACTGCGCCAATCGATTCCAATCCTGACCGATGCGAACGCCCAGCGCCGCTTCCACTTCGGGTTCGTTCGGAGTGGCCGCAGTTGCGCCCGAGTACTCCAGCAACCGGTAACGCGAGTCGAGGATCAAAGGGACCTGAACAACTCTTCGGCGTCCGGCTTGCCGCAACGCGTTCACAATCGCCGGACTCGCCGATCCGTATCCATAGTCCGAAACGAGGAGTGCATCGGAAGCCCGCAAATATTCCCGCGCCGCCAGGAATAACTCGCGTGCCAAATGTCGGTTGGGAGGATTTTCAGGTTCGCGATCCACGCGCACCACCTGTTGGCGCGTATTATGGGTCGTACCGGCTAAAATTCGCGTCTTCGTGACGGTCGTGTAACTCTTATCTTTCAGCACTCCGCTGGTCGGAATACGTTTGTGACGAAAAAACTTTGTCAGCAGTCGTCCCGGCTCATCGTCACCAATCGCGCCCACCGGAAGCACGTTGACTCCCAGATCCGCTAGGTTATTGACCGCATTCGCGCCCCCTCCGGGTACTACGCTTCGTTCGCGATGCTTCAGAATCAACACCGGCGCCTCGCGCGACACCCGCGAGATTTCACCATAAACAAATTCATCGGCCACGAGGTCGCCCAGAACCGTAATGGTGACCTTGGGGAATGCTTCGATAATCTTCCGCAGCCGGTCAACTTCCTTCAGATGTTTGGTCATCAGCATTCGCCCCAGCATGGTGCCGGACGTAAAGGCATTTTCTCACGAGCGGACGCGACGCTCGTCGATCACGCGCAGCATGGTATCCACAGCGTTAGCTGCGTCAGCGAGTTCCATTTTGACCGGGACGATAGCCAGCGGCGCCAGCGCACCGAGATATCCTCCCAGATTAACCGCATCTTTTTCCGTGGTAACAAAGCCGTCAGCGTCGCTGCGCTTCGCCAGTTCCAGCAAGTCGCGAATATCTTTTTCGACGTAAGCATGGTGATCGCGGAAGAATGCCTGCGCCGGGGGATCAACATTGGCTGCTCGCAACTGCAGCAGAAAATTCTGCGGCCGCGCAATCCCGCAGAAGACCACAGGCCTGGCGGGAATGTTTTGCGCGACGATTCCCCGCCGCACACGCCAGAGTGTCTTGCCCTCTAACGGGAACGCTTCCGCCGCCGCGCCGCTGGCCAATGCCACCGCATCCGCTCGGCGCAACGCCCGCAACGGCTCGCGCAACCGCCCCGCGGGAAGCAGACGATCGCGCGCATCCTCCGGCGTCACCAGAACGATGTCAAAATCGCGGGCCAGCCCGCGGTGCTGGAAACCATCATCGAGCAAATGAATCTGTGCACCGAATCGCATCTCCGCAAATTGTCCCGCCTCGTACCGATCTTCCCCGACAATTACTGGCACTTGCAGTCTCCGCGCAATCAGCAGCGGCTCATCACCGAAATCCTGCGGCAGACCGCCGGGATCAACCAGGAGCACGCCACGACTTTTACGACCATATCCACGCGAAAGTACATCGAAGCGAATACCTCGCGCTTTCAATAATTCTCCCAGCAAGATTACAAACGGAGTCTTTCCCGAACCTCCGGCTGAAAGATTGCCCACGCTTATGACTGCTCCCCGCAGCCTGCGCACGCGCAGCCAGCGCCGGTCGTATAGCGCATTACGCGCGGCGACCACGCCGCCGTAGGTGGCTGACAGAGGATTCCAGTTCATGACTGCGCCAGCAGTTTCTGCAATTCAGCGGCGGTTCGCTTGGTTGCCCCGAACTGCGAGTGCAGAGTCTCGCCAGCGCGCCGCCCCAATGCTATTCGCTGCTCCTCATTCGCAAGCAACTCCAGAAACATGAGCGGCAATTCCGCCGGACCAACAATCCGCACCGCGTCTCGGCCTTGAAACAAGCTCACGATGTCGCGGAAATTTTCCGTGTGATTGCCGACCACAATGGCTCTTCCATGCTGCGCTGGTTCAATAATGTTGTGTCCACCGCGTGGCACCAGACTTCCCCCGACAAATGCAATATCGGCAAGCGCATATAAGGCAGCCAACTCCCCGATCGTATCCAGCAGTAACACCTCGCCGTTCAGCGGTTCGCCATTCCACAGAGATCGTCGCCAGAAGCGAATCGACATTTGTTGCAGCAGCGCCGCCACGGCAGGAAATCGTTCGGGATGCCGCGGCGCAAGAATCATCACCGCTTCCCTATATTGCACAAGCACGTTCTCAAATGCTTTCAGTAGTAAAGGTTCTTCTCCCTCCACCGTGCTGCCGCACACCAGCACCGGCCGGGCAGCGCTCGTTTTGAACGAAGCCCGAACATTTTCGACAATTGCAGGGGGAACAGGCGCAGGAATGTCGAACTTCAAATTTCCGCTAACCCGCACCCGTTCAGGCGGGGCGCCGATATCCTTCAGCCGCGCGGCATCCTCGGGAGTCTGAGCAAGAAACAGATCGACGCTCGCCAGCAGCCTTCGCATCAATCCGCGGAATCGGCGGTAGCGCGGCCATGACCGGTCCGAGATGCGCGCGTTCACTACCGCAATCCTGGCTCCACTGGCATGCGTCAATCGTATGAAGTTTGGCCAGAACTCAGTCTCCGCAATCACTACCATCCTTGGCCGTAGCGCCTTCAAGTACGGACGAATCGCGAATGCGAAATCCAAGGGAAAGTAGAAGACATTGGCTTCGCCAAATCGATTACGTGCCAGCACCTGCCCCGTGTCCGTGGTGGTGGAAACAACGATTCGATGCCGCGGGTCGCGCCGAAGTTCCTCCACCAAACCTGCAACCGCGGCCACCTCTCCAACTGAAACCGCATGCACCCAAATCACGCGATCTTGTGCTCCCGCCAACCGCAGCCGTGCGGGCACTCGCCCCATCCTTTCGGCAAAACCCTTACGATACTTGCCATGGCGCGCCATCTGGAAGAGCCAGTAAGGCAGGCTGGCCAACATCCCCAAGCTCAGCGCAACGCTGTAGAGAAAGCTGTAAAGAGAAGAGATCAAGTCCAGCCATTCTAAACAAAGATCTACCCTGTGTACTCTGTGCCCCTGTGCTTAGGAATTTAAGCAGACCATCTCCGAGTAAGCCGCAAAACGGATGGCTATCCTTCTATAATCGGAAACATGCAGCCGATACTGAAGAGGCGGATTGTCCGTATTATTATCTTTTCCCTCGCAGTGGTATCACTCGCGGACCATCTCTCGGCGAAAGATTTCGTTAAACCTGCGGCCCAGCCCGCTAAAACCTATCCCGCACACGATGATCACACCGCCGACAAAGTAGCCATCGCAGCCGATCCATATGACACCCCCGAGAAGGCGAAAATATTCTCGATAAAATTTCACGAACACGGACTGCTCCCCATCTTCTTCCTCGTCACCAATGACGGAGACCAGCCAATCTCCATCGCCAACATGCAGGTCACACTCACCACGGCCAATCGCTCCAAACTCACGCCGGTTGCGCCTGAAGACATCTTCCGCCGCCTTTCAAATCCTCACGAAACGAATCCAATCCCCGTTCCCATCCCGCAGAAAAAAGTGAAGGGCGGACTCAACCCAAAAGAACGCGATGAAATCGAAACTTCTCAATTCGTCGCCAAAGCCGTCGAGCCCCACACCACGCAATCAGGATTTCTTTTCTTTGACGTGGAAGACGTGAATGCGCCACTGGAAGGCTCCCGCTTCTTCGTCACCGGCGTCAACGACTCCAAAGGTACGGAGTTGATGTACTTCGAAATCCCGTTTGGAAAGTAAAAGTACGCACTGCGAGGCTTTTCTTTGCGAGCTCAGCGGCACGCTCTCAGTGTTCTCCGCGATTCAAGTTCTTGATTTCGCGCGGACTATTTCACGAAGCGAAGCAATACTCGGAAACGTATAATCACGACGTATGTCGACTACCGCAGACACGTCCGTCGCCGCTGGCACAAGCTATGAGCCGGTTATCGGCCTCGAAGTGCACGTTCAGCTTCTGACCGCCTCGAAGATCTTCTGCTCCTGCTCCACGCGCTTTGGCGCTCCGCCCAACACGAATGTTTGTCCCGTGTGCCTGGGCATGCCTGGCGCGCTGCCGGTTCTGAATCGTAAGGCGGTCGAATTCGCTACGCTGGCTGCGATCGCCCTGAACTGCCAGATCAATGAGACTTCGATTTTCGCTCGAAAGAATTATTTCTATCCCGACCTGCCTAAGGGTTACCAGATTTCACAATACGACAAGCCGTTGGCCGAGCATGGCTTCATAGAAGTACCCGCCGGTGGCGGCAAGAAAAAAATCCGCATTACCCGCGTACACCTCGAAGAAGACGCCGGAAAGAGCTTGCACGAAGGCTTCCCCGACGCCTCCGAGAAAACTGCCGTCGATCTAAATCGCACCGGAGTGCCGCTGATCGAAATCGTAAGCGAACCGGATATTGCTACCCCAGACGAGGCGTACGAATATCTCACGCGCTTGAAGGAGATCATCCTCTACACCGGAGTCAGCGACTGCAACATGGAGGAAGGCTCGCTGCGCTGCGACGCTAACGTCAGCATCCGCCCGCGCGGCCAGCGAGAGTTGGGCACGAAAGCCGAAATCAAGAACGTAAACTCATTCCGCTTCATTCGCGAGGCGCTGGTTTACGAAATTGCACGCCAGATCGAAGTGGTCGAATCCGGCGGCAAAATCGCTCAGGAAACCCGCCTCTACAATTCACACGAAGGCAAGACCTATAGCATGCGTTCGAAAGAGCAGGCGCACGATTACCGTTATTTTCCCGAACCCGATCTGCTGCCGCTGGTGGTCGACGAGAAGTGGAAGGCTGAGATCATCAGGGCTCTACCCGAACTTCCCGAAGCGCGGCGCGCGCGACTGGTGAAGGAATATAGCATCACCGAATACGACGCGCAGGTGCTGACCGTTTCAAAGTCGCTTGCAGATCAGTTCGAGGAAGCGGCGAAGGCCGCTAGGAATCCCAAGCGTGTAGCGAACCTGGTTCAAGGCGAATTGATGGGGCGTCTCAAAGCAAAAGGCCTCGAGATCGAGCAGTCCCCAATCTCGATGAGAGGCGTCGCGGTGTCCGCCGACCTGGTGGAAAGCAGCGCCATCTCCGGCAAAATGCTCAAGGATCTGTACGACCTCAGCTTCGAACGCAAGCAAGATTTCCCCGAAGTCTACGAAGAACAAGGACGGCCGCAACAGTCCACCGACACCACCGCACTGGAAAAAATCATCGGCGATATCATCGCCGCGAATCCCAAACAGCTCGAACAATACCGCGGCGGGAAAAAGACCATGATCGGATTCTTCGTCGGCCAGGTAATGAAAGCCTCCAAGGGCCAAGCCAATCCGCAGTTGGTAAATGAGTTGCTCATCAAGAAGCTGGAGTGATCCCCAAGCAAAGTGACCGAAGTACTACCGGCGGGCATGACTTCCGCAATCTGATTGCCGGGCTCGGCAATCGATACCATGATGTTGGGCCTGTCTGTCCCGGGCTGACCGTTCTTGAGCTTCCATGAAAATCAAGCTGGACCGCATCATCAGCATTGCGACACTGGTCGCCTCGCTCGGGGCTATTGTTCTGGTATTGAAAAAACCGGCGCCAGTCGCTCCACCTCAGACTCCGTCGGCGATCGCCGCCAACGCTCAGTCGTTTGGGCGAAAGATGGAACACTTCGAGCAGGCGGTGCAGCAGGCTCCGCCGGTGTCGAGCGAAAACTACCAAACAGCTTCATCTCCGAACCAGCCTGTGAATTCCTCCGAGACTCAGCCGAAAGCGGAGGTTCACCTCAACTCTGATGAAGTAGGCGCTGCCCTGGCTCAGGCTATGGGAAGCGCCGGAACCGGGGCTGCAGGTAGTACGGAGCTTGCGCCGGATTCCAATCTCGGCAGTGGACAGCCAACCATTAAAGATCAGCAAGTCAGTTTCGATGGCGACACCGTGCACGGGCAGTTTCTTACCGAGGTTGGGGGAAAAGACGTCTGGGTAACCGTCTCGGGACATCTTTCCTCGAAAGATGGATACGCCACATTCGATCCCACAGAATTTAAAGTGGGCGATCTGAACGTACCGGTTTCTCTGGTGAATCCTGCCTTACAGAAAAAGCTAGCCGAACAACGCGATCGGATGAAACTTCCGGACAATGTAGGTGGTTTGAAAGTGGAGAACGGAGAACTGGTGATGCAGCAGAAATAATCTGCTGATCGCTTAGACTGGCCCAACCCGATTTTCCTCCGCCACTTTTCCGTACCATCGCCCCGATTCTTTGATGGTGCGTTTCTGCGTTTTGAAATCCACATAGGTCAATCCAAAACGCTGGCTGAAACCTTCCGCCCACTCAAAGTTATCCATCAAACTCCATGCATGGTAGCTGCGCACGTCGGCACCATCGGCCATAGCCTGCGCTAACGCCTGCAGATATTGGCGGTGATACTCAATGCGGCGCGAGTCACGAATCACGCCATTCGCATCCGGGCCATCGTTGTAGGCACACCCACTCTCAGTAATCTCAATCACTGGCCGGTTGTAGTCGCGGGTGATGCGTGTGACCATTTCATAAAGCGCCTGCGGCCAAACTTCCCATCCCAGGTCGGTCTTCGGGCCCTGCTCGCCGCCGGCCATCTTTACGGGAAACAGCCACTGCTGCGCATGGCTCAGCCGCTCAATTGCGCTGGGTGCGGAAGCGACGGTACGGTAGTAAAGATTGATGCCGATGAAGTCGAGAGGGGCTCTCATCTTTTCTAGATCTCCCGACTTGAGGCCCATGACGGTCTCCGGAAGAAACGCGAGTGCATCCGGATAGCGGCCCTTGAGCGCAGGATCGAGGAACCAGAGATTGGTGATCGCGTGGGCGCGTTCGGCCGCCAACTTATCTTCTTCGGAAGTTGTTGCCGGCTCGCACGGCGACATACTGAAAGCCGTTCCAACGCGTGCCGACGGACGGAGTTCCTTTAGAGCTCGGAAGCCCTCGCCCTGCGCCAGATTCACAGTGTGCGACGCGCGCAGAAAATCGACAAGGCTCCTGCGTCCCGGAGCGTGCACGCCTTCGAGATAGCCCAGGTCAACAAATGCGGAAGGTTCGTTGAAGAGCATCCAATCGGAAACGCGGTCGCCCAAGGCCCGCGCTACCAACTCTACATAACCGGCAAAGCGAGAAGCCGTATCTCGATTTGGCCAGCCCCCGGCATCCTCCAAAACCTGCGGCAAATCCCAATGATAGAGCGTGACGAGCGGCCGAATTCGGGCTTCCAGCAAGGCGTCCACCAGGCGGCTGTAGTAATCCACGCCTTCTGAATTCGCCGGGCCAGCGCCGGAGGGCTGGATGCGCGGCCACGCAATCGAAAAGCGGTAACTGTTCAAATTCATCGCGCGCAGCAGCGCAATATCTTCCTTCCAGCGATGATAGGAATCGCAAGCCACATCTCCCGTGTCGCCATTCTTGATTTTGCCTCGAGTATGCGCGAAGCGGTCCCAGATCGATTCGCCCTTGCCGTCTGCCTTCCACGCGCCTTCGATCTGATAGGAGGAGGTGGCCGCACCCCAGAAGAAGTTCCTGGGGAATGGAATCTCAGAGGAAGCATCGAACTGCGTGCGGCGAGGACTGCCACTTGGGGCAGAGTTTGAAGTGTGCGTCGCATTCGATGACACGCTGCACGCCGAAAAAGTCCCTGCTGGCAGCGCCGCTGCCACGGAGGTGGCGAGGGCCGAGTGCACAAATTCGCGACGTGTCTGGCGCAAGGTAGAAGCAGGCTCCTGAAGAAATAGCGCAGCTGCGGTCGATTAATTATGCTTGATCAACTTACCCGTCTTCTGCCCGGTCAGCGAGTTGTACAAAGTCTCCAGGAAAATATCCTCCGGGATTCCTGTGGGCAGCCATTCTACCGCAATGTCCACTGGGCATTCTCGCCAGGAATCAGCGCCAGTCCTGCAACAGTTTCTCCAGGATGTCCGTGGCGGCCGTAAGCTCGAACAACTCGGTCCTGGTCAAGGCCGAAAGATGGTCCGCGAGATACTGAATGCGCCGTCGGCGCCCCTGTTGCAGAAGTCGCATACCTTTGGCCGTAGACCGAATACGCTTGCGACGCGCGTCATGAGGATCGGCACTAATTTCAATAAGACGGCTGCGCCTGAGGCCGGCCACGATCCGGCTCATGGTGGGCGGTTTTACCTGCTCCGCCGCCGCGAGTTCCCCAAATGTTTTCGCTCCCGAAAAAACCAGAACAGAAAGAGCAGAGAGTTGGGCTGGTCCAATGGCCAAGGCTTCGTCCTGCTTGCGTATGCGGCGCAACAAATGGATAGCGGTGGAATGAAGCCGGTCGGCGACTGCAATCGTTCCCCCGCGCGACGCGACTTCCGTCTCCTGCTTGACTTTCTTCATCGAATATAGTTAGCTATGCTAACTAATATCGCCATGGAGGTCAAATATGAGCGCAACTGCAGGCGGAACGGGGATCGGAATCACTCGCCTCGGCCAGATCTCGGTCAATGCAAAGGATGTAGAACGCGCCGCGGCTTTCTATCAGGACGTGCTGGGACTGCCGCTCCTTTTCAAGGCTCCGCCCGGACTGGCATTCTTCGACTGCGGGGGAGTGCGGCTCATGTTGGATCGAGCGGAGAAGCCCGAATTCGATCATCCCAGCTCAGTTCTGTATTTTGCTGTGCCCAATATTCAATCCGCATATGGAAAGTTGAAAGAAAACGGAGTCCACTTTGAGGACGAGCCCCACATGATCGCGAAAATGCCAACCCACGATTTGTGGATGACATTTTTCCGCGACTCCGAAGGAAATTTGCTGGCGCTGATGAGTGAAGTTGCAAGATTATCCAGCTGACCACTTTCGTGCGCGGGGGCTGCGGCGATTTCGATTGCCAATCTTCTGTCGGCGCTTGAGAATGAGCGCGACGGGCCACTCCTTGAAGCAAGCGCCGCCATCTCTGTCTGCGTCGGGTTTTGGCAGTCCATGGTTTGCGCTGTGCGTGGCCTTCGGACTTCACATCATTGACGAAGCCGCTACCGGATTTCTTGCCGTCTATAATCCAACCATCACCATTCTGCGCGCGCGCTGGGAGTGGTTTCCCATGTCCACATACGACTTTCGTGGGTGGCTGAGTGGGCTGATCGTGGCGTGGATGTTGCTGCTTTGCCTCACTCCGGTGGCGGCGCGGGGCATGCGAGGCTTGCGGCCACTCGCCTGGATCTTTGCGATTGTGATGTTTTTGAACGGCGTGGGACACACCCTGTTTTCAATTCTGGGACGCACCGTATCGCTGGTCACATTTCCCAGGCCGGCGCCGGGATTCTATTCTTCTCCATTCTTGTTCGCGGCCTCCTTGTGGCTGATGATAAGACTGCGGCGCACCGCGCGCGTGGATTTTCAATTGCCCAGCTGCGATTAGATTCGCCCAGAACACTGGCGACGCGGTGCTGCGCGGCCTGCTATCATCTTTTGCGGAGCCTTTTTGGAGTAGCCGTATGGAAGACATGGATGACGAAGAAGCAATCCCTTATATTTCCGGCTCAGGAGAAGGACTTATGGAAGAAGGATCGAATTTGCATACCAGTGCGCGCCGCGATGAGGACATCGCGCTTGACCTCATGAAATTTGTTGCAATGACCACAGGATACGGGCGAACGACCTCGTCTGGAGTCGGCTTTCAAGGCACGGGCTCAGCATCAAAGCCAGACGAATACGCAGCCCATTTGCTGGAGTTATATGGGAAGTGCAGGGCGGCGGTCGGAGGAAAGAAGTAATCTGCGTGAGGCTCCGCTCTTTCCGCTTGGCTGACTGAACCACACCCAGGCAACAAAAAGACCGCGGCTAAGTGCCGCGGTCTTAGTATTTTGGGCGCTGCGTCCTTAGCGACGCCCCTTCTTTGCTTTTTTCTTCGCGGTTTTCTTGGCCGTTTTCTTGGCCGCTTTCTTGGCAGGCTTCTTCTTAGCGGCCTTTTTCGCGCTTTTCTTCTTCGCCGGTTTCGGAGGCGCTTTTTTC
>JBAVQD010000214.1:0-9982 GCA_049693675.1 Candidatus Sulfotelmatobacter sp.
ACCCAAAGCTATTGAGGTACCGAAGATTTGCAGGTAGTGGTTATTAACTTTGTCTTTCAGCCCTTCCTGTCCGATCTGATCGAGGCCTTGGAACTGGTCGAGATCGACGGAGTAACCGTCTGGCATAATCAGGCGGTGAAAAACCACGGCCATCCGACGCTGTTGGCCGAAGCCCGCCGCTCCAATCTTCTTTGCCTCCCCCAAAACAACCGTTCCCTCGGGAATGATGACGTGTTGATGATCGTGCGAATACAGCGGATTTGAGACCAGGACTTTAACCGGCCCTACGGCGTCTCCATCCAGACGATTCATGAGAACAGTGTCGAGAACCGAGCCCTCGTAGACGAGATAGGGCTGACCGACGGCTGAATCGATATTGGCCTCCAGTGGACGTTTATAGCCTCCGGGCGTGTCCTCCTGTTTTCCTTCGGCTGGTGGGGAGACGAGACTGCTGTTTGTCTGCCGTTCGGCAGGGCCATATTGGGCGGGCATCGTCTGGGCTTGCTGTTGTTGCTGCGGCGGATCGGCAGATCGGGAGTACACAAGATTGGAAGCGAAACGGGAGTTGTCAGCCCGCTCGCGTTCTTTCGCAGCGATCAATTGTGCCTGCTGTTGCACCGGCGTGAGTTGCATCTGCATGTTGCCCTGCTGCGCTTGCGGGCAGGGCTGGCCCGGAATACAGGGCGCGGCAACGCCGGTCGGCCCATAGGCCGCGGCTGCAGCCCGCTGCTGGGGAGTCGCAGACGCGAGCGCTGAATCTCCCATCGCAGCAGCGGCCATTGTTGCCTGCTCTTTCTGACGTTCGGCCTGAAGCTGGTTCTTCCACTCCTGCACGTTGTTATCGGTGTTGTCCTGCAAGGTGGGTTGCGGTGGCTGCCCTTTGGCGGCGGCCTGCTGTGCAGGCGTCTTTTTTCCGGAGGAGCTGAAGAGTGCCGCCACAATCACCAGCGATGCGGCCCCCAGATAAACGAACGTCTTCAGGTTCTTCTGCAAGACACCCTTTGGCAGTTCCAGGTTGCGGCGCAACGTTGGCTCGGCTTGCGGCTCTGTGTGGGGAGTGAAGACGTTCTCGGTCATGACGGTGATCCCTTGCGCGTGAATTCCATCCGTTTCTTGCCGAGCTCCACGTATCCGCTGTCCATGATCTTCGGAATGATGTACGTCCCTTCCCGGAGGTCGTAGGTGACGAGGTTGGGTTTGCCGTCTTTCATCTCATAGACACTGAACTTCTCAGGCGCATTCGTCTTGATGTAGGTGAACCTGTCATCGTGATAGATCGACTGAATGTCAAAGGGGGCTTCGTTTGCCTTGTAGGCATAGTCGAACTTGAGCCGTGTTGGATAGGCGCTTTTGTATTCATCCACCGCCTGTTCAACGTGCGACTGCAGAGCGGCAAGCTGCTGCCTCGATTGTTCGAGTTGGGCGGCGGGCACGAACTGCGGAGGGCCGCTCGCGGCCACGATCGCAGAACGGTCGGCAGGCTCGACGATCACCTTCAAATCAGGGGTCGTAGCCAAGGCAGAGATGTCTTGGAGGGTGAAACTGTAAATGTTTCCCTTGTCCGTAATGAGATTCAAGTTCGAGCTGATGCCCTGTTTCGCCGGGTGCACAAAGCAGAAGTTGCCAACGACATCCACGATCCAGAACTCCTTGTCACCTGTGGCCGCTTCCATGATTTTCTCGGTGGTGGGGAGTTCGATCAGGGTCGTGTATTTCACCTTGGCGCGGATGGGAACGATGTCCTGCGAGTGATATTGCACAGTGCGCGCAGAGTCTTGGGCGAAAGCGACGATGGAAGAAAAGGCCAAAGCGCAATTGACGACGAATTTCAGATGCCGCATAGATCTCTCCTTAGCGGTTAGTGTTCGAAGTTGATACAGCCAACGTGCGCGGCTGGAATGGATGATCTTCCGCGAGATGGCGAAGCCCATCCGCAAAATCGAAGCGGTCGAAATATTCCTGTTTCATGAGGTTGTCGCGGGCATTGTTCGTCGCCATCCAGTGCGAGACCGAATCGACGTTCAAATGCACTTTCTTGGAGGTCTGCGCCTTGCGAATCAGCATTTGGCCTGGTGGAACAAGGCCGTCGATAAGGTCCAGTTCCGTGTCGTTAAGATGAAACGCCTCGCGGTAAACGTCACGGTTCATGTCCGGGTTGGCGAGAAAGATCTTCGTAGGGCAACTCTCCGCCACTGTCGCCAGCATCCCCGAGTCCTCAAGCTCTTTGATGGATTGCGTCGCCAGAATCATCGCCGCTTTGTGCTTGCGCCATGTTTTCTGCGCCTGCACCACATAACTGCGGATCGTTTCGTTCTTGATGAAGAGCCACGCCTCGTCGAGCAGGAAGAACTTGGGTGTGCCGAGCTTCTTGGGGTCAGTGATCTCATTCGATGCTCGATGCAAAACATAAAACAGCAGTGGTTCCAAGACTTCCGGCGCATCGTTCCAGCCGTGGAAATTGAACGTCTGAAAGCTTTTGAACGAAAGCGTGTCCTCGGCGTTGTCGAAGAGGAAGCCGTACTGTCCACCGCGGGTCCAGCGGTGCAGGCGTTCTTTTAACTCGCCGATGATGTTCCCAAAATTCGAAATCGTGCGCTGGTTCGGCTCCAGTACGTAAATCCGTTCAATCGCATCCCAGAGGCGGCGTTCCTCCTTGAAGTCGAGCCGGTAACGCTGCTCGTTACCCTCAATGAGCACGCGGAAAAAGCTGAAGAGAAACTGCAGGTTTTCTTTGGTCTGAGGCAGCGAGAAGGGGTTGATGGTGAAGTCCCGCGCTTCCTGACCCACATTGAGATACGAGCCCTTGAATATCGTCGTAAGGGAGTGGAAGCTGCCGCCGATATCGAAGATGAAGGTCAGCGGCTTGTACTTCTGTGCGTTCTGCAAAAGAAAAACGCACAGATAGGACTTGCCACTACCGCTCATCCCGAGAATAAGGGTGTGGGCAACATCGCCGGTATGCAGGTTGAGATAGTATGGCGTGCTGTTGTCGGTTTCGAGCACAGCCAGGTACTCCGTGCCGAGATGCGCGTTCGTCTTCTCGCCGGGAAGGATCGTAAACAGAAAAGAAAGGTCGGCGTAATTCGTGTTCAGCAGATACAACTTGCGGAGGTTGAGCGCATAGTTGCCGGGCACGGTGGCGAAATAGGCGTTGAGCTGGTTGTAGGTTTCCGCAAAAAGATTCCCATCTGCGTTGGTGAAGAGGCCAGTGAACTCCGCCCCGAGCTGCTCCAGTTCGGATTTTGAACGGCCGTACAGCACAATCGTGAGCGAGAAATCGCCAAGCGATTGACCGTCGCCCAGGGCCCGGAGGCAGTCGCCAAGATCTTCAATGTCGGCCTGTTTGGATTCGTCCACCAGCACATCACGCGGGTTCGTCTTCGTGGCATCGTTGCCCATCTGGGAGACAAACCCGGTCTTCGACATATTGAAGTGGCGGCGTCGCTTGTTGACTTCTTTACGCGCCTTGTCCGCTGGGAGTGGCGTCCACTCCGTAACGACGTAGAAGTTGGCCGGAATCTTTAGCAGTACATCGAGCACGAGGGGCCGTGTTTCGGTGATCGCCTCTTTCATCGTCAGTACACGGACGACGTGATCGCCGACGCGGAGGTGGTCGCGTTCCGCCTCGATATCGGAGTTCACCACCTGATAGTCGAGAAACTGCGTGGACTGAGGCCTGCCGGCAACGCGCCAATCGTCGTAATTGAGCAAGCGGCGGAAGAACGTGAATTGTCCTTGTTGATTTAAGATCTCGATTTGCATGAAGTCCGCGAGCTGCCGAGCGAATGCCTGCACGCTCTGGTCGAGCCGTCGAAGATCGTGCTCAACATGTGTACGCAATAGCGTTTTCATGCTGTCATTGGTGAACTGCACTCTTAGCTCGCCAACCGCGCCCGCGGGATCGTGCAAGATTCGAGTGATTGCCGCGCCCACGCCAGTCTTCGACCTGGCGCCTTCGAGCAGAATGCAGTAGAAGATTTCAACTTGATAAAGATGGTCGCGCTTCGCTTCAAAGAACTTCCTCCGCTGGTCGATAGCCGCTTGCACAATCGGGTCGTCATACGTTGCGAACGGTATGTCGGGGCAGTTCGATTTGAAAAGGTATTGGTAAACATGGAAGCCTGGGCCAAACGCTTTGAGGGCTGCTTCCAACCGCTTCACCGCGTACTCTTGTTCCGAGCGGTCCAGACTTTCGTAGTCCACGCCGGGAACGCTCAGAACCATGCCAAGATCGCCACTTTTGGTAAGGAAAGCCGTCTCGTTCCAGAAGCCGTACAGGTTGATGTGGTCGTTGAGAGACGCACTCTCTTTCCACGGCTTGATGACTTTACCGAGGCTCAGCATCAAACGACCTCCACAAGTGGGACTTGCTGTTTGGCCGCGTCGTAGCGCAGCTTGTAGCGTTCGGATTTCGCGAGGATGCGGAGGAAGGCCGGATCGCTGTTCGTTACCCAATGCCCGAAAGCAAAACCTCCGATGAATACGGCGATACCGGCGAGGATGGAATTGAAGAGGTTGAAGGCCCCCACTGCGCCGACGCATACGAAGTAGAACAGCGTCCGTTCGACGCCCAAGTAGGTGAGGGGCTTGTGCAGGCTCTTGAAGACTCGATTTGTGCGATGCTTGTGCTGTGGTTTGTCTGGCATAAGTTCCTCGTTGCAGGCGCTGGTTGAAAGTGGCGCTATACGCCCCAGAGCCAACTCAGGACATTTACGGCGAGAACGGCGATGCCCGTTCCAGCGGCAACGCCAGCAAGTGCCTTTTTTGCGCCGGGTTCGCCATGCGCGAATCCGTAGCCGCCGATCACGATTGCGACCAGACTTGCAACCTTCGCGATGGTGCCGGTGAAAAGGCTTTGGATGGCGTTAAATCCCGTGTCGAACGGTGAACCCTGTGCCAACGCGGCCACAGGCAGGACCAGAAGTAGGGTGACAAGAGCGGCGGTTTGACGCGCCCACTTCGAACGAGCACCGAGCTGGACTTGACAGACCAAAGGGACTTGAGACCAACGTTGCATATGCACCTCCGGCAGCACCCTAAAGCGGCTGCTTTTGAGGCAAAATTAACCTCACTTAATCACCAAGTCCAACGGCCTTTCGGGGGTCAGTTATCCGTGGCAGGAAGGCTGGGGCATATTAGAGCGATTCGGTCGGTAAACTTGTTGTCGAGGTCAGCATGAGAAAGCTCGCTAACCAACTCGCGATAAAGGACAAAGGCATGTGAGATCGTTCGCCGCGTGCTCTTCGTGGTCGGCAGGCAAACCCCCACAGCTTTTTCCAACTGAGAACAATATGGGTGGTGACAGCGGCGCGAAAGCGTCGCCGTATACTCCGCCGTGGCGAAGGGAGACACGCACAGCTTTTTTCGACCTGAGAACAAGGCGGGTGTTGACAGCGGCGCGATCATCCGGCATGTCCCCCTCCGCAGGTGAGAGGGAGCCTTTAGACGGTTCTCCGTGCGGTCCGCTTGACATTTTTAGCAGCCCGCACTACAACACCGCTCGGGGTTGACTTCTTGTTTTCCGCGCAGATCGTAGACTAAGCTGTTTCTTTCAAAAGACAAGTTTTCGCAACAAAATCACGAGAAGAGGTTCGCGCCCGTGAGGCGATCGAAACAATTAGGAAAGAAAGAGCGCCGACGAGCGGACAATTCGGTTTACAAGATTGAGAGAGCCGCGCGGGATCGCGCTGATGACCAAGCCCGTCGTGTCCCTTGGCAGTTGCTTTTGGAAACTCGAAATCAGTACGTGGAGATGCAGGAGTTCTACTTTTGGGCTCGGTCCGTCATTGAAACCGAGGATAGTATTCCCGGCTGGCTAGCCAAGATGCTTGACCGGCGCTGTCCAGGATTCATCGAGGACCAGCAACGATGTGCGGGAGATCGTTCGAAGACCTATCCTCCACCCTCTGTTCGACTTCTCTTTTGGAGTCAGGAACACATGTTTGTCCGTGCAAAGAATGAGGGTTGGTTTGATGCCGTCCAGTTTTACGCCATCCGCGATCCCCGTTCTAAGAAAGCAGAAGTGTATTGGTCCGAATGCGTGAAGAAGTGGAGAAAGGCGAAACCGCGGAAGCATCCGTCGCTGAAGCAGTGGCTGAGCGATGCTGCTGGGTGCGACCCTTTTACTGACCTAACCCCTGGGGCTCGCAAGTCCAAGGCGTCGTACAGACTGGTCGCACCCAAGCGCCTCACCGAAGCTGTTGCTCGCTACATTGACTGGGAGGCCCTTGCGTACTGGGCTCGGCCGGCGCTTGAAGCTTCGCCTCCACTCGTTCACAGCGTTGCCCGCGAACTCGCTCGTCGATGTCGTGGGTTCTTGGAGTTCAATGCGAAAGCGCGCAAGGCCGATCACGTAGACTTTCCGCAAGATTGGCATCGATTGATGCTCTGGATAACGGACCACTTCTTTCAGGACGCCAAAACGGGCGGGTGGATGGATGCGGTCTTGTCGTCTGCCAGGAGTCATCCTCGCGCGATACGCACGATGGAGTACTGGGAGCAGTGTGATGAGATTTGGGCGTCGAACTTGCCCGATCCCTACCCGTCATTCCGGAGCTGGCGTAAACAAGCTGATTCGTACGTCGTCTCGACGCCCAATGAGCCGTCTCAACTCGCTTGCTGATTAACGCCTAACCGTCCGTCACCCCTCTGTGACATTGCTCCACGGCATGATCGGATGTGCCCAAAATACACGTTCCCTCGAATATCACGTTTGCACTTTGGGCACAGTCTGACGACAAGTGCCTGTTTCTGCGAAGAAGGGACTGAGGTTGGATGCGACGCCGCGACTTTCAGACCATACTCCGCGACGAGCCATCTCGCCACGTCTGGGTCCATGAGTTGCAAATTCAGTTCCGCGCCGTGCTGGCGACAGAACGTCTCAAAGGCTCGGTCGGTCACGGAAGGGTCTACTACCTTGAGCTCTCCGCTTGCGATCCATTTCGCCACTTCGGCAGGAGTAAGACCCAATAGCTTCGCAACTCGGCCCCAGGAGTACCCGTTCTTTTCTTTCCACAGGTCTGCGGCAATTTTCTCTTCCACCCCCGGTTGCAATGTAGTCCTGTGTTTCTCACACCATTCCGCCAGTGAGATCACGGATACCCTTGGGTCGCGTACTTTCAGGAAACCATTCCCGATCAAATGCTGAAGCCGGCGATAGCTGAGATGCAGCGTTTGTTGGAGCCGTCGTAAGGACCATCCATCCGTGACTCTGGCACTTATCGACCGGCCCTTAAGGCGGAAGCGAACTGATTGTTCCGAGCGGCGGAGCTTCCGAGCGATCTCCTTGACTGAATCGTACCCGGCCCGCACAAATAGCTCCTGTTCCTCTTCCCTGGTCCAAGGTCGGCGGCTGTCGTTCTTTTTGGTTCCCCGTTCTCCTTCCAGCCAACCTTGACTCCGGGCAAATCTGGACACGGCGTATCCGGACAATCCCGGGTAAAGTGCTCTGACTGTCTTGATTGCCGCGGCCTTTTTTTGCCCCCCACTCCGATAGCCATCTCGAAGGGTTTCAATGGCGTCTTCGCTCCAGTCGATGGGTCCGGTACGTTTATCGCGATCCTTCTCCCGCAGGTATCGCATCCGATGCCAGATTTGGGCGGGGGAAAGTTCTGGAGCAATCTGTCGTAGCTTCTTGACCGACTCATGCGTCCCTTTGGGACCATACTTCATCCCGACGACCAGAACCTGGTCAATCTGCGGCAACCAACTGAAGGATTGGTTTGCCTTTTTTCCCTTGGGATCGGGACCTTCTTCCATGAGCACATCTCACTGCAAATCGTCCGCTTTGAGCAGCTGCGATCACGTTCCGAACTCGTGGGCCCCTGCGTGTGATTGCGCCAATCAAAGTAGAGGGACTGCTTTTGTAAGCGCCAGCTGTCTTCCGAGAAACACGGCGACGACTGCGGACACTCATCTTCTAGTCATCTCCGTAAAGTGATATCCGCGACACGAACGCCCGCATGGGCATCTCCAGCGCCAGTTCTAGTGACGAACAAGACGAAGTTGCTGCATTCGATTGAGTTGAAGGACTACCGGGTCAAGGCAGAACGAAGAAAATGCGCGCGCGGTTATGCTTACCCAGGTTTCGCGGGTAGGAGAGTTCCGTTCGGCAAATCGCTGAATGGCTGGCCAGGTCCCCATGTTGGTTCACCACTGCCGACGCTGACCATGTAGCAAGGAGAACGACACTGTGTCCAGTCAGTCCTCGCCCCACGCGTCGGATGTCTCTAAAGTGTTTCGGTTGCTGCTCATCACAGCCCTGCAACTTGTTCGTACAATTCATTGCTTCTGTCTCTTCGATTCTTAGCCTCCGAAACGTTGTACCTGTTCCCCCTCGCACCAAAGAGAGGGCACTTGTAAACTCTGAAACCCGCAAATCGTAAAAAGTTGTCTTTTTCAAAAGATTTAATTTCCCTGAAACGCGGCCCGTACCGCGGCAGCCCCGACAAGCAATTAAGCTATTTGGACTTGACGTGCCCTGCCAACTTTCCGGAAGTCCGTTCTGGCCGCGAGGGGACGCTGCAGGGCTACCAGGATTACTTCCACATCGCCGATAAACGCACTGAGCCTCTTTTTCTCGCTTCCCACAAGTTCGTTTCAGTACCGCACATCTCACATAGCAGTTCAGCAGCGACTCTCCAGCGGACAATCGTCGGGCCCCAGCAGATCGCGCCATCGGCAGAGGATGACGTTGAACCTCTGGCTGGTGTTCTCCAAGTGTTCCACTTTCTCAGAGAGTCCAGCGAATTCCGCGCCGGGTGTGATACCTCAAGAGAGCATCAATCCTAAAATAGTGCGGTTGATGCAGCGGAGTAATAGGAATATATTCCTAAGCACGCGGCAGTTCTGTCCGGCCTACACAAGTAACTTACGGTCCGTATCGGCTTAAAATGATTTTCCCCGTCGAGCTGGTTCACAAGTCTTGGTTCCGACTACATAAAGGAGTGCCTAAGAGGTCTCCGGATAAGATGCCCACACTGTACACGGAGCGCGGATGACGTATTCACGTGAGAGATGTCCGTTATTTCTATCGATTTTGATTCTCTGCTCCATGGTTACAATTCAAGCGCAAGCTCCTCCTCCCAAAGTTGACAACGCTCAGGTATTATCCGCCAACGGCGGAGTGGTTGGTAGCGTTTCACCTCTTTCCGTTACCTTGGGCAGGGCGAACGCAATTGCTATCGATACGAAGAGCAACTTGTACATCGCGGATGGAGCAACGAACGAAGTTTATGAGATTGATTCGAGCGGAAAGCTTACGGTAATCGCCGGGAATGGTAAAGCGGGCTATAGCGGAGACAACGGCCCCGCCGTCGACGCCAGCTTGAATGGGCCGACGAGCATCGCCGTGGACGATAAAGGAACCCTCTTCATCGCGGACAGCAATAACATGGTCGTACGCGAGGTCGACACAGCCGGCACCATTAAAACGGTTGCCGGAACAATCCCAGACAACTCACCACCCACCCAGTTCGTGGGCGACGGCGGATCTGCCACAAAGGCACACCTTTCCTTCCCGGTCTCAATCGCTCTTGATCGCCAAGGAAACCTTTATATAGCTGATGATTTTAATCAGCGTATTCGGAAAGTTGATGCATCAGGCACGATCACAACAATTGCCGGGACAGGAGAGCGTGGATACGCCGGAGATAACGGATATGCATCCAGCGCTAAACTTTCTTATCCCAGCGGAGTTGCGGTAGACGATTTTGGCAATATCTACATTGCAGATTTTGGGAACTTTCGCATTCGCGAATTTACTGCTGGAGGTCTCATACGCACTATCGTTGGCAACGGTACGTCTGGTTTCAGCGGCGACAGCAGCGCCGCAATCAATGCACAAATACAATCGCCTAGCCTGCATTATTCGTGAAGGTCATTAGGAACGACGGCAAGTGTAGCAACGCGGGATATGAATCCCGGGAGTGAGGGGCAGATCGAGGGAAAGCAGCAAAGAATCGCAGAGTTCCAAGATTCGGAC
>JBAVQD010000215.1:0-15215 GCA_049693675.1 Candidatus Sulfotelmatobacter sp.
AGATCGCGTACCTGCGCGGCGGTCATCTCAGGAACATATTTGTCGAAATAAAGATCCACACAGGAACCATGTGCATTGGTTTGCGGCATCGCCTCCGTCTGCGCTACTGGTCCGTTGGCCCCATAAATCTGGACTCGCTGGTACCACTTCTTCCTCAATATCGGGCCGCCGTTAATCTCGAAACGAACGTGATCGTTCTTGATTTGCACAAACGAGATGTGCGCCGGATCGCCGGGTTTCAGCGCCGGGCCCCAGAGATTCAGCGCCTGCTCCAACTCCACGCCGTTCGGAGTGATCACTCCTTGCTTCAGTTGAAGGCCCTTGGTTCCCATGGGGAAGGCCGTCCGCGCATAGACCAGTTGAGTCTCGAAGACGCGAATAATCTGGAGGCGGGTTTCCTTGGAAATGTGAGGAGCGTTAGCAGGAATCGGGGCAGATGCGGGCTGCACCGAACGATCGGCCGTCTGCTGAACCGTCGGCCGCGCCGGCGTTGACCCGGCCGGCGAAGTCTGCGTTTGTCCCGCATCGTTCGATTGACAGAAAGACGCGGAAGGCGCGAGAAGAATCAGGCAAGCGAGAAGAGGAGTACGGCGTGAAGGTCGCATGCAACACCCCAGGGCGTGACGCTTATTATATGCGATGGAGCGCCGGGATTGCTGGTTGCTGTCAACTCAAGATAAACGCGAAGCTATCCTACGCTTTCCGGACCGCGTTTCTTGTGCTGCTGGCACTTGGTCATAATCGCGGAACGCAAACGGGTGCGCAGGTCTTCGGGCAGTTCGTACAATTGCGAATCGCGATAGATTTCAATCGTCTTCTTGGTTGTGTCGCAGACCACGTAGCAGTTATGGCACCAGGAAAGATGGTTCTCCAACTCGACCTTGGTGTTTTCGTCGATCACGCCGTCCAAGTAATTGGTCAGCTCGTGCAAAAATTCAGAGCATTTCACTGGTTGCCATCTCCACTCTCGCGTTTCTGAAAGTAACGTCCCAACCGTTCGCGCAACTGCAGGCGCGCCCGCAGCAGCCTCGACTTCACCGCCGGAACGCTCAACTCCAGCGCCGCCGCCGTCTCCTCGGTCGAAAGTCCTTCCACATCCCTCAGCACAAACACGGTCCGAAACCCCGGGGGCAGCCCCTGGATCGTCTTACTCAAAATCTCCCGCAGTTCCGCCTGCGTGTACTGTTGCTCAGGATTGGGGCTCCAATCCGCAATTTCACGCGGAAGAGAATCATCTTCCGTCTTAATGTCTTCATCCAGCGAAACCGTGCGCTCCGGCTTCTTCCGGCGCAACTTCATCAACGCTTCGTTGACCGCGATGCGCACCAGCCAGGTATAAAACTTCGACTGCTCCTGGAACTTCTGCAGATTCCCGTACGCCTTCAGAAATGCCTCTTGCACCACATCCTCCGCGTCCTCGCGGTTTTGCGTGATGTGTTGCGCGATCCGAAAAACGTTACGGTCGTACCTGCGTACCAACTCTTCGAAGGCTGAGTCGTCGCCCTGCTTGGCCGCCCGCACCAGTGTTAGCTCATCGGTGACAGGCCCTTCTACTTTGTTTTGGATGGTTTCCATTCTCTCGGCGATGCAGTATTTTGCGGGCTACGAATCACGAAACACGATACTGCAAAAGCAAGCTGTTATTCTACTTGGTAACCCGCGTCTTTGCCCAATCGCTTTCAGGTTTCTAGCGGACCGGGTTTTGAGGTAGAGTCGATGAGGAGACTATGACGCGGTCGAACACGTCCCGACGTACTCTGGGATAGTCCCACAAGTGCCGTATAATCAGCAGTTAGAACCGCGAGTTTTCGGGGTCGTCCCACGGGCATGAACCCCACCTAGGCAATCGGTTTTCCAGCATGGCGGATCGGAACCACAAACAAGACGAAGCGCGGGCCGGTGGGATCGAGGAGATCGTCGCCAGCGCCGTTGCCCAAGCGCTTCACGCGCACCTTCCGGCACTGCAAGCGCAAATTGTGCAGCAAGTGCTGGATGTCTTGCCGCGTCGCGGCGCCGATGCGGCCCCACCGAATGGCGCGTCGTCCAAGCCTTTGGTTCATTCCGTCGCCAAGATTCACGCAGGCACCACGCAAAAAGAAATTCTTCGTGGTTTATTGGACGCCGGCAGTGAGTACTGCTCTCGCCTCGCTTTATTCGTCGTAAAGGCGGGAGCGGCCTCAGGATGGCAATCTCGCGGTTTCGGCGATGACGAAATCGTGAAGGATTTCGCGCTCGATCTCAGCGCCGGCCCGTCCGCGCACACCTATCAGAATCGCGTCGCAACGCCGGGAAATGTCGCGGAGATGGGTCGCCAATTCGTCGATCACTTCGGCAGGCCCGCCAACGAACAGGTTTTGGTATTGCCACTCGCTCTCAAAGACAAAGTGGCAGCGCTGGTTTATGCCGACGGCGGCGACAGTGGTCAACTGGATTCTGACGCCTTGGAGTTGCTGGTGCTCGCCACCAGCGCCTGGTTGGAAGTCGTTTCCCTGCGCAAGCAGCATGCTGCGCCCAAAGAAGAATACGAGGCGCCTGCCAAAGTGGAGCACGCCGCTCCGCCAGTGCAGACCGTTTCGTCGTATTCCGATCCTTTCGCCAGCCACGCTCCGAAACATGTTCCCGCCAGCGTGCCTGTCGAACCGGAGCCTGCGGCGGAAGTTGTCGAGGTAGCGTCAGCGCACGCAGCTACTGCGGCGGCGCCCGCCACGGCCACCGATCCCTTGGCCGGGCTCTCGCCGGAAGACGCTGATACCCATCGCAAAGCCCAGCGATTCGCTCGCCTCCTGGTGGATGAAATCAAGCTCTACAACCAGGCTAAGGTTGCCGAGGGCCGCCGCAACAAAGATTTGTATGATCGCTTGAAAGAAGATGTCGATAAGAGCCGCGGCACGTTTCAAAAGCGCTACGGCAGCACCGTAGCCGCGAGCGCGGATTATTTTCAGAACGAGTTGGTGCGGAGTCTCGCCGAGGATGACATCTCCATCATGGGACCAAATTTCCGGCGTTAGACTTCGCGTGGATTTCTCTGGCAGTCTTAGTCTGCGCGAAAAGTAAAAAGTGGTTCGATCAGTCTCCAAGGGTGGGTGGGTTTTCGCAGCTGTGCTTCTCTGCAGCTTATTTGGCACTCTGCTGGCAGCAGCCGAAGTGCCCCCGTTTATCGCGCCCAACTCATTACTGCGTCAGGGAACCGAATCAGCCGCGAAGCCAGTTCAAGCTGCTCCGAGCTCTGAAAAACGCAGCTCCTCCAAGAAATCTTCAACTCACCAGGCACCGCTTACCCGGAAGCCCGCAACCGGTGGCGCCAAACATCACTACGCCAACGCGCGAAGGCCGCAGCATGTTTCTCCGCGCGTGCGGCGCATGAGGCAAGCCTTTGTGGCGTCGGCCAGCTTGCGGCCCATGGCACAGCAACTCCTTCAGGATCGCACTCTGCCCGCTTACGCCGGGGTGCAATCCTACGCTCGCACCCATGCCAAAGAAGATGCCGGAGCGCTGGCATGGCTGGTGCTGGGCTACGCGCACGTACTCGACAAAGACTACGCCAAAGCTATTGAACCGTTGAACCGCGCCAAGATTCATGCCGGAGATCTGGGCGATTACGTCGCCTACTATCTCGGAGTTTCCTACCTGCAAACCGGACACACGGCCGAGGCGCTGGCGACTCTGGCAGACTTTGGCAAAACGCATCCCGATTCCCTGCTCGTCCGCGATGCAGACGTGAGCTATGCCGATGCGTTGCTGATCGAAGGTCAGGCAACCGAAGCGGTCGCGCTATTAGAAAATATTCGCAGACCCATACGCTCCGATCTGGAGTTCGCGCTGGGCCGCGCCTATGCGGCTTCCGGCGAGAACGCAAAAGCTGCAGAGATCTTCGCGAACATCTACTACACCATGCCTGGGGCTACCGAAGCGGATGCGGCCTATGCCGAGTTGAAGAAGTTGCCATCTGCCCCGCCCCCAACCGTAACTCAGCTCAAAACGCGGGCCGAAGGATTGGTTAGCCGCAAGCGCTACGCCGAAGCGGCCGACGAATATCGCACTCTGGCAAACCAGGCCAGCCCGGAACAACGGCCTCGCATGGAGCTCGCCCTCGCGGATGCTCTCCATCGCAGCGGCAAGAATCGCGATGCCAAGCAGGTGCTGGCCTCCGTGGGCAATGTTTCCGGCGAACTGAACGCGCAGCGCCTCTATCTGTTGGGCCAAGTCGCGTGGGCGGCGAATGACAACGACACCTTCTATCGCACCGTTGACGAGCTTCGCCAAGCCGATGCAACCAGCCCATGGCTCGAGCAAGCGCTGCTCTCCGCCGCTAACTTGCATCTGGTACATCACGAATACGATCAAGCCCTTGATGCCTTTCGCGAAGCGCAGCAGCGCTTTCCTGATGGTCCGCGCTCTTCCTACGTTCACTGGAAAGCGGCATGGCTCACTCTGCGCCAGGGCCGCAACGAAGACGCCAAGAAGGCCTTCGAAGAACAGATTGCGATGTATCCCTCGGGTGCGGAAACCCCGGCGGCTCTCTACTGGCGCGCCCGTCTGGCTGAAGAAGACAATCAATTCGTAATGGCGCGCGCCTTCTACCAAAAGCTTTCCGATCGCTATCGCAACTTCTACTACGCGGAACTCGGTAGGCAGCGGATAAAACATCTCCCTGCCACCACCGATGCAGCGGCGGTTACGCAGTACGCAATCCTCGACCATGTACCCCCCATCAACAATTCCGAAAAAATAACGGAAACCGATCCGCCGGCCGACGAACTTCGCGTGCAAAAGGCGCAACTCCTCGGCAATGGAGGCCTGGTCGATTTTGCCGTCCGCGAACTCCAGGCCGCCGCCGCAACTGACGGTGGTAGCTGGGCCCCCGCGGAAACTGCCCAACTTTACGTCGAGACCGGACACTACGATCGCGCCATCGAGTTCATGAAGCACTCGGCGCCGAATTATTTCGCTCTCGACATCCCCGACCTGCCGCGAAAATATTGGGAAGCTCTTTTTCCAAAGCCTTACTGGAATGATCTAAAGCGAAATTCAGATGCCAATGGGCTCGATCCCTATCTGGTCGCGTCTTTGATCCGGCAAGAATCTGAATTCAATCCCAACGCCGTCTCTCGCGCCAACGCGGTCGGCCTGATGCAGTTGCTGCCCAAGACCGGCAAACTCGTAGCCAAAGAAGTAAAGTTGAGGCGTTATAACGCCAGTCAGTTGTATACGCCCGCAGTCAACTTGCAGTTAGGCACGCGCTATTTCCGCGGCATGGTTGACAAGTTCGGCGGATCTTTCGAGTACGCCCTCGCCGCCTATAACGCAGGATCGGATCGCGTGGATGATTGGCTCGCCCAGGGAAAGTACCGCGACCCGCAAGAATTCGTCGAATCAATCCCCTTCACCGAGACCCGGGAATACGTACAGGCCATCCTTCGCAACGCCAGCGTCTACAAGCAGCTTTACGGCACCCCGTAGAAAACATCAGCAACGTTCCGAATTGACTCCCACTGTTAACCGCTTGATAATCAAATTGCAATCCGATTCGCGTATGGATATCTACGAACAAATCGTGCAACTCCGCCGCGAGGGTCGCCGCGGGGCCGTAGCTACCATCGTGAACGTGCGCGGCTCGATTCCTTCTTTTCGTACGGCAAAAATGCTGGTTCGGGACGATGGCTCGATCGTCGGCACGATTGGTGGAGGCTGCGTGGAAGCCGACGTCTGGCAGGCTGCCCGTGAAGTAATGGAATCGGAGAAGCCGCGCACGCTCACATTCGATTTGAATCAGGATCCGAAATACGATACCGGGCTAGTTTGCGGAGGAACCCTCGAAGTTTTCGTTGAACCCGTCCTGCCTCCAGCGTTACTTTACGTTTTCGGCGCCGGGCACGTAGCAGTCAATCTTTGTCAGGTCGCCGCCAACGCGGGTTTTGAGCTGATCGTCACCGACGATCGCACCTCCTATGCTACCAAAGAGCGCTTTCCCAGTGCTCGCGAGGTGCATGCGCTCGAATTCGATGAAGCCATTCTGAAACTTGAGCCCAACGAAACTTCGTACATTGTGATCGTCACTCGCGGGCATCGCGACGACATGCGTATTTTGCACTGGGCGGTGCAGACCCGCGCCCGCTACGTCGGCATGATCGGCTCCAAACGCAAAGTGATCGGAATTTTCAAAACGCTGCAGGAGGAAGGTATACCTGCGCATCTGTTCGAGCGCGTGCACGCCCCGATTGGGCTGGATATTGGAGCTGTTACTCCCGCGGAAATTGCGGTTGCGATCACCGCCGAACTAATTGCAGATCGCCGCCACGCCACGTCGCCCCTTCCTCATATGAAGTGGGTTCGCGCGCAAGACCCCAAGGAGGATGCGGAAGACAAGGCTGCCACAGCATTCGGCGAGCACAAGGGCGATTTTTGATTGCTGATTGCTGATTGCTGATTGATGATTGATGATTGATGATTTCAGGTAGAAGACTTCAGCCTGACAAGTTTTTCATAATGTACTGCTTATCGTCGTTGAAACTTGTTGTAGGTTTTTCAATCAACAATCATCAATCGCCCTTCGTTCCTGCTATCTTCACCTCATGACCATCGCTGCCAGCTTCGCCGGTATCATTCTCGCAGCCGGAGAATCGTCACGCATGGGCAGGGACAAAGCTCTACTGCCGTGGCCGCCCGAAACTGAAAAGATGACTGGAGAGACGCGGTCCGGCGAGACATTCCTTTCCGCGGCGATTCGCTCCCTCTCTCCAGCGACTGATTTCGTTCTGGTCGTCGTGGGAAAAAACCAAGCGGCCCTGGCGCCGGTGATTTATGCGGAAGGCGCTTCGCTGGTGGTCAACGAAGATCCCTCTCGCGGCCAGTTCAGTTCGCTGCAGGTTGGCTTGCAGGAAGCGCTCAACCGCGGCCGCGACGCGGCTATGGTGACTCTGGTCGATCGTCCTCCAGTAAATCCGGCTACGCTGCAAATGCTTCGCCACGCCTTCTCTGTCGCGAAAGAGAACATTTGGGCAGTCGTGCCCGAGTATTCCGGCAAGCACGGACATCCCTATCTCATCGGCCGCGAAATGATCACAATGTTCCTCCAGGTTTCGCCCACATCGGTGGCACGCGATATCGAACATGCGCATTCGGCGCACATTCAGTATGTTCCAGTGGATGACCCGTTGGTCACGCTCAATATCAATACCCCGGAAGACTACGCAGCACTTGCGGCGCGCCCTCAGAATTGCTGATTGTTGATTTCTGATTGCTGATTGGAATTCCTAGCTCGACCAAGATCTGTTCTTGAATCATCAATCAGCAATCATCAATCAGCAATCATCAATGTTATCGCTCCGGTTGCGCTGTTCTCACCAACCCGGTTATGTTGAATAGATGAACGCGGCCGAGGTTCCGACATTTCATCCGCTCACAAACGATTTCCTTGATTCGATTCTGCGGCTCGAGCCGCGGGTCGCGGCGTTTGATTGTGACGGCACGCTGTGGTCAGGCGACCTGGGCGAGCGCTTCTTCGATTGGGCACTAAGGCAAGGTGATGTGGTTTCCTCTGACCTTGATCGTCCGATGCGAGACCGATATGTCGCGTATAAACGCGGCGACGTCGACGAAACCGCAATGTGCGGAGAGATGGTTACGATGCATCGTGGCATTTCAGAGGACCGCCTGCTCAGCGCCGCGGTCCGCTTCTTCGATCAATTTTTCGTCGAACAGATCTTTCCCGAGATGCGGGAACTGGTGCGCCGCCTGCACGAAACCGGCTGCGAGGTATGGGCGGTTTCTTCTTCGAACGAATGGGTAATTCGCGCCGGAATGAAATATTTCGGCATACCCGAAAGTCACATCCTTGCCGCTAAGGTACATCTCGATCGCGGGATCGCTACGGATCGATTGATCCGCGTGCCCTCTGGCGGCGGCAAGCCTGAGGCGCTTCGCGAAATAGCAAAAAAAGAGATCGACATAGCGTTTGGCAATTCGCGCTGGGATGTGGAAATGCTAGCCATGGCAAGACATGCCGTGGCGGTGAACCCGAATCCGGATCTGGAGACTACTGCGAAAGAATGCGGGTGGCAGATTTATTTTCCCGAAAGAACAGGACCGCGCGGTTAACATTGCCAAAGGCTCCTGCGCTTACGATTGAGCTGCCAATGTATTCCCTACAGTTACTCGATCATTTTCAGAATCCGCGGAACGCTGGAGAAATTGCCGAGGCCGACGCAACTGCAGATATCGAAAATCCCGCCTGCGGAGATATATTGCGGCTAACGCTGAAAGTAAACGATGGACGGGTCGTCCAGGCGAAGTTCAAGGCGAAAGGATGTGTGGCCGCAATCGCCTGCGCTTCGGCCTTGACGGAATTGCTGGTAGGCGCCTCGTTGGCCGATGCAAGGAATCTGCTTCGCGACGATGTGAGCCAGGCCGTTGGCGGCTTGCCTCAAGCCTCGACTCACGCCGCGCAGTTGGCGATGGACGCGCTTGCCGCCGCTCTGCGCCAGGTCTCACTTATGCCATGACGAATCATTCTCCACACCGCATCGCCAGCCTGCAGCCCAGCGCAACTGTAATTCTCGCAGCCATCGGCGAACTCGCCCGCGTGGTCGCCTGCACCAAATACTGCGCTGATGTTGTTCCGGAAATCGTTTCTCAACAATGTGTCATCCTTTCCGATTCCTGGACGGCAAATTCAGAACAGATTATTTCCGCTAACCCTGACCTTGTCATCGCCTCCGTGCCGTACCAGGAGAAAGCGGTCATTGAAATCCTCAAGGCGGGAACCCGATTCCTGGGCTTTGCTCCAAAGACCATCGCTGACATTTATATGGACATCACGATCATCGCTGGTACGGTGGATGCAAGCGGTCCCGGCAACGAACTGATTGAAGCGATGCGAAAACGAATCGAGCAATTCCGAATGCGTACCGCTGGATTGCCTCGTCCAAGAGTTTTCTGCGAAGAATGGGGCAAGCCTCTGATCGCATCGCAAGCCTGGGTCGCTGAACTCGTCGACGCAGCCGGAGGCGAATTCCTGGGGGTGCCGGGCAAACAAATTTCTGCGGAAGAAGTCGCCCGCATGGATCCTGACGTTCTGATTGCCTCATGGTGCGGAGCCGGCGACCGCGTTCCCCTGGAGAAGATCATGGACGACCGCCAATGGCAGCAAACTTGCGCAGCTCGCACTGCCCGTATTTTCTGCATTCGCGACGAATACCTCAATACGCCCGCTCCCACGCTGCTCCACGGGCTCGAAGCGCTGGCATTCGCTATTCATCCTGATGTATTTGTTCGACCGGAAGGAATCCGGCAAATTACCCGCGTTTCATCTTCTACGGACGCGAGCCTCATGCTCTGAGTTAAGATTTTGCTTATGCCAACACAAACTAGACTGGATGAAGTTCGCCAAGACATCTCGGCGCTCGCGCAAGCGTGTTCCACCGCAAAAGCCCTCATGCAAGGCATCTGCGAACTTTTGCACGCGCGCATGTTGAAATACAACTGGGTTGGCTTTTACATACTCGAACCGGGTACGAAACCCGGAGTGCTGGTTCTGGAAAGTTTTGTGGGAGCCATGACTCCGCATACGCGCATTCCGCTCCATCAGGGCATCTGTGGCGCCGCTGCTTCCAGTGGCGAGACGATTGTCGTTGACGACGTCAGCAAGGATTCACGTTATCTCGCGTGTTCGCTCGAGACCAAGTCGGAGATTGTTGTGCCGATTTTCGTGAAGAATCAAGTTGCCGGCGAACTCGACATCGATAGTCACTTCGCGGCCGCGTTCGGCGCCGAAGATCAACACCTTGTCCAATACTGCGCCGAACTCGTAGGCAAAAAGCTAGAGCAATCCTTCGGCTGACTTTTTCTCTGCCGATATCTGTTGTTCGCAAGGATGGACTATTGGTTGTCCAGGATTAGGGTTGTCCAGGATTAGTGCAGCGTTATGAAAAGGGTCGTAGCCGCGGTGATCGAGAAAGAAGGCAGGTTACTGGTGTGCCAACGCACGCGTCATCAAACCATGCCGCTCAAATGGGAATTCCCGGGAGGAAAGATCGAGGAAGGCGAGCAGCCTCGCGACGCTCTACGCCGGGAGTTGGAAGAAGAGCTGGGAATTCACGCCAAGGTGGGCGACGAGATCGCTCGCGTGCAACATGTCTATCCCAACGGCGCTGCGGTTGAACTAAGATTTTTCATTGTGCGGGAATACGATGGCGAAATTGAAAACCGCATCTTCCGCGACTTGCAGTGGGCCGCTCCCGACGCATTGCCGTCCTATGATTTTCTCGAAGCGGATGCTTCACTGGTGAAAGACCTGGCAGCCGGAAAGCTTCCCTAGGATCCTTATTTTGTGCGCTAGCCGCCAGCTTTTCCAGTGACGGAAGCCAACGCCAGCGCTAGCGAGAGTCCCACAATCAGGATTGTTGTCGCCCACGCGACAGCGTTGAACAGATGTGAGTTTACATACTCGCCCATCAATTCTTTCTTGTTGATCAGTAGCAGCATGAAGATCAACACAAACGGCAACACGATTCCGTTCAATACTTGTGACCACAAAACGATTCTCACCAGCTGCGCCCCGGGAATCAGAAGCACCAGGATGCCGCCGGCAACGATCAGGAGAGTATAAAGCCAGTAGAAAAATGGAGCCTCGCCGAATTTCTTGTCGACTCCGGATTCAAAGCCCAATCCCTCGCAGACCGTGTACGCAGTGGAAAGCGGCAGAATCGACGCGGCAAAGAGCGAAGCGTTGAACAATCCTACGGCGAACAAAATGTAGGCGTATTGTCCGGCCAACGGCTTCAAGGCCTGCGCGGCGTCGGCCGCATAAGCAATATCGCGGACTCCGTGCACGTAAAGCGTGGCGGCGCAGGCAACAATAATGAACCACGCCACAATATCGGTAAACATGCAGCCCGTAATTACATCCCAGCGGGAAGCTTTAAGGTTGCGACGGGTTACACCCTTTTCCACAATCGAAGCCTGTAGATAGAACTGCATCCATGGTGCAATCGTCGTTCCCACCACGCCGACCACCATGAACAAGTAAGCTTGGTCGCGGAAGGCTTTGAGAGCTGGCGGTTTAATCGTGGCGACAGCAGCATCTTTCCACAACGGATGTGCCAGTGCCCCCGCGAAGATGTAAGTGATGTAGAAAAACGACGCCGCCAGGAAGACCTTTTCAACGCTCTTATACTGGCCTTTCACCACAATCAGCCAGACGATCACTGCACAGATCGGCACTGTTATATAGCGCGAGAGGCCAAATAATTCCAGGCTGGTGGCAATGCCGATAAATTCGGTCACCACGTTGCCGAAGTTGATAATCAGAATTCCCAGCATCATCAGAAAAGTGATGCGCAGGCCGAATTCCTCGCGGATCAGATCGCTCAGCCCCTTGCCGGTCACTGCGCCCATGCGAGCGCTCATCTCCTGCACCACGATCAGCGCCAGCGTGATCGGGATCATTGTCCAGAGCAGAAGAAATCCGTACTGCGCTCCGGCCTGCGAATAGGTCAGGATGCCGCCCGCGTCGTTGTCGACGTTTGCCGTGATGATCCCAGGCCCCACCACTGCCAGGAACAGGAGGGTACGGCTTTTCCAGCGTTTGAGAGGTCTCATGCGCACATTTCGCAGACATAAGGATGGAACACAACTTACACAGGCGACGCAACAGAATAAACGGAAGCGGCGAATCTGAATACATTAAAAGTATGGGGCTGCAAAAAGATTATGAGTGGTGGTTCCTTGGACAGACATACGCGTCCGCAGCTAGCCTTGAGCCGGCTCCCCGTGTCCATGCGATTTCGCGAATAGAATCTCCACGATCAACAGCCCCGCTCCCACCACAATCGCGCTGTCCGCCAGGTTGAAAACCGGCCACTGATACTGCTTGATATAGACCAGCAGAAAATCCACCACGCGACCACGCGCCAGCCGATCCCACAAATTCCCTAACGCTCCCCCCATAATCAACGACAGGCCCACACCGGTAGCCATATGAGCATGATGGTTTTTCCATAGCAGCGCCGAAACCACAATCAGCGCGACCACGGAAAATGCGATGAGCAATCCCGTTTTCCAGGGAGCAGTCGGGTCGGCAAAAAGACTGAACGCGGCGCCCGTGTTCTCGGTGTGCGTAATGCGAAAAAAGCCTGGAATCACCTGAATGTGCGCGTAAAGCCGGATGCGCTGTGCCACCAAGTGCTTGGTCCAGCGGTCCAGCGCCACAACCGCGACGACAATAACAAAATAGATGGCGCGAGCGGAGTTTTTGGTCATCCAGATTATGAGCCCGGAAATATCTTAACCCGCCAAGTGGTTCACCGCTCAAGCCACGCCACGGTTTGCGGCAAAATAGACAATTGTTCAAAAAGAATCGGCATCTCAGCGCGCTCTGCGGCCGTTCTCTGAGTCCTCTGCGTTTCAAGGTTTGAGAATTTCCGCTCCAGCCAAGTATCCTTACCTTATCGCCTTGGAACCTTATCGCCTTGGAGAACGCACTCATGAAAGCAGTCCGCATTCATCAATTCGGTGGTCCAGAAGTCTTGACCTACGAAAACGTCCCCGACCCCCAACCGCGCCAGGACCAGATATTAGTTCGAGTCCGTGCGTGTTCCCTCAATCACCTCGACATCTGGGTGCGCAAGGGATTGCCGGGAGTTAAACTGCCGCACATTCTCGGCAGCGACATCGCGGGCGAAGTAGTCGAAGCTGGAGAATACGTCAGCGGATTTAAAGCGGGACAGCGCGTGCTCATCGCTCCCATGCACTTCTGCGGACATTGTTCGAAATGCGTGGCCGGCCTGCAGAACGAGTGCCGCGAATTTACCGTGCTGGGGAATGGCGTCGATGGCGTCGATGGCGGCAATTGCGAACTAATCGCCGTTCCCGCAACCAACGTGATTCCGATTCCTGATTCGCTCGATTTCATTCAAGCCGCCAGCGTGCCCCTCGTTTTTGTCACGGCGTGGCACATGCTTGTAGGCCGCGCCGGCATTCGCCCCGGACAGACTGTGCTGGTCCTCGGAGCGAGTTCCGGCGTCGGCATCGCCGCCATCCAGATTGCAAAACTTTTCCACTGCCGCGTAATCACAACCGCCGGCGACGATGCAAAATTAGCAAAAGGCCGCGAACTGGGTGCCGATTACGGCATCAATCATTATCAGCAGAAGATTTTCGAGGAAGTCCGCAAGATCACCAACAAAGAAGGCGTCGACATCGTTGTCGAGCACGTGGGCGCCGCTACGTGGGAAGAGAGTGTCAAGTCTCTCAAATCAGGCGGGACGCTGGTGACCTGCGGTGCGACGACGGGTCCCAATGTAAACATCGATCTGCGGCATCTGTTCGCCCGGCAACTCACGCTGCTCGGCTCCTATATGGGCACCATGGGCGAACTGCACGAGGTTCTAAAACACATCTTCGCCGGACGCCTGAAGCCGGTAGTCGATCGCGTGTTCCCGCTCGCCGAAATCCGCGCCGCTCACGAGCATCTGGAAAAGAGTCAGATGTTCGGCAAAGTAGTGCTGAGCATTTAGGCATTCCAACCCCCTGATAGCAAACAGGATTAAGGGCAGCCCTTTTGCGGCTGCCCCTTGTTTTTCGGCCAACTATGCATACTCTATGCGGGTTTTTACTGAATGACATCCGTGACCGGCTGCGCGGTTGGCATTTCCTCTGGGTTGCTGGTGCCGGTGGTTTCCTGTTTGGCGTTGTAGTTCTGTCGGTCCAGCATTGCCTGCCGTTGGTCCTTGTCAGAGGAAATGTTGTACCGGGAAAACATGGCGCGGGTTTTATGACCGCTAATGCTCATGGCTACACTTTCGGGCGTGCCCGCCCGCACCATGTCCCGGACTGCACTTCTGCGCAAATCATGAAACAAACGTCCCGGACAACCCGCCAACTGACAAGCCGTGCGCCATGTTCTGCGGAAATCTCCGATGCGCAACCCGTTGTTATGAAAAATCAGACTGGTTTTCGAGGACATCTGCAGGCGTCTGCGGTTGACAAGTTCCTGCAGTTCTCCGACTAGTGGAACCGCGCGGCTGGTGCCATTCTTGCTGTTCTCTGCCCGTAGTTTGAGCACATCTCCGTCTAGTTCCGTCCAACTGAGTGATTTGCATTCCCCTGCGCGCCAACCTGTCAGGTAAGCAAATAGCACGTAGTCTTGCAGATATTCCGGCAGATTGGAAACCACTGAGCGTAATTCCATATTGCTGAAAAAACCTTGCCGCGCGTTCCCTATTTCGGATTGTCTTTCAATGCGGGGTGCGCTGGTGAGCCGTCCGTTTCGAATGGCCAGTTTATAAGCTTGCCCGAGCAATTGCAGAGAACGGTTAATGCTGCTGGCTTTGGCGGGGCGCGTGGAACATGGTCTACCGCCGTGAACCCCTAGCGGCTTGGTCGGATTCTTGCGCCTGCCATGTTGCTGCGCGTGAATAATGAATTTGTCGATGTCGGTGGAAGTCAGTTCCACGGCGCGATAGTCACCAAACCATTCCGCCATCGGGCGCAGATTGCTGAGAAATCGCGGGGTATTCCTGCCTTGCGCGGTAAAGCGCACTTTCAACGCATCCAGCAAATCGTTAACCGTAATTTTCTTTTGTTCCGGCCCAACAAATTTCTTGATACCGGCCCGATGCGCGCCTAGTTCGTCCAGTCGGTTGAGAACAATGCGGCAAGCATCGGTTTCGTCCGCAGTGCCGGTAGTTTCCCGGATTTGTTTGCCGTGCAGATAAAAGCGGGCAAACCAGTTGCCACTGCCGGGTTGCTTGTAGAGATGTTTCTTGGCATGGTCGCGTTCGTTCTTTGTCATTTCTTTTCCGCCTTTCCAGCGTATCCAACGTATTTTGCTAGTGCTCGGATGACTAAATCCTGCAGGGAGATTTTTTCGTCTATTGCCTGATGCCGTGCCATATCCCATAACTTCTGCGGTACTCGAATTGTGGTTCGGATGATCTGCTCGTTATTTTTCATTGCCCGTCCTTTCACACTACTGCATGACATTACATGCGTGCTGTCATGCTGTCAATCCATCATTTGGGGTTATTTTGGTTTGCCTTGCTGCCCAGATATTGCTCAATCCCCCGCGCGGAATACAGCCGTTTCCGGCCCAGCCTGCACACGAATGGGAACGAGTGTTTATAGAGAAAATCGCATGAGCAGCCCAACTTTTCCGCTGCCTGCTTTACCGTCAGGAATTCGTCAGAAGTTTGCACGGGTGCGGGTGCTGAGAGCCG
>JBAVQD010000216.1:0-96102 GCA_049693675.1 Candidatus Sulfotelmatobacter sp.
ACCGGAAACATTCCCTGCTCGTCAGACGAAGGGAAGCACGAAAAGGTTTGATCATCACTCTTCGCCGAAACTGATCTCCTGCCAAGGGCCAGAGAGGTCAAAACCGCAGGAGGATGTCTTATTGTACCGTCATCAGCAGAAATAAAAAGGGACTCGCCTCACGCAAGTCCCAGGATCGTAATCAGAAGCTGTCGAATGCAATGTTAGCTCTTGGCGAATGCTGGTTATTGCGGATCCGTTACCGCAAAGAATCCTCCGGTAGGCAAGGTCAATGCGGATGTGGGTTGCGAAAGGGCACCGGCTGAACCCACACTGAGGGCTCCCATTTGCCATGTAATGGCATTCGTGCCGCTATTCAGGAACTCGGCGTAGTCGAACAGGAAGTCTCCGCTCTGATCAAATGCTCCCTGAGAACCTTCGGTCAAACCGCTGAAGGGCGAGCCGCTTACCATAGTCAGAGCTCCCGTTGAGCTTATGGAATAGCCCTCGATTGGATTGAAAGCAAGGTCGGAATCCGCTATGCCAAACGTGTATACCAGATTTCCACCAGTATTCGACTGCACTGCGATGTTCAATGGCGAGTTCGTGGTGGCGAACGGCGAACCTGAAACGGGTGCGATTGCCCCCGCTGTGCTCCCTGATTGCGTAATGCTGAAGACGTAGAGGTGGGCGTCGTCGGTTCCACTGAATCCAGTTGCGGCACTATTGCCAGTTGTTCCGATCAAGAACTGGCCGCTCGGCTCGCCTTGCACCTGCCACATCGGATAGGCGAATGGACTGCCTGGAACGACTGTCAGAGTACCGTTGCTCCCGATCGAGTAAGCCGCGATCTTGGAGCCGGTATGGTTGCTGAAGGCCTCGGTAATGTAGAGATATTTTCCCAAGCCGTCCGTAGACAGATTCCCCCCGAACGGGACTGAAAATGGAGAGCCGGATGCCGCCGTCAAGCTCCCGTCGCTGCCGATCTGGTAACCATAGATCTTGTCCTGAAACCCATCCGCAAAATACATAACGGTACCTGCCGGATTGGCAACAACGTTCGTGGTACCGGATGTCGACGGCACAAAACTCATAAACGGGGCTGGATAAGGACTACCATTCAGCGTCGTCAAACTGCCGTCCGATCCGATCAACCAGCCGTAAATCGTGTTGGTCGACCCGAAGCCAGTGAATAGGTATTTCTGTTGAGCCACTACCAAGCCTACTCCCGTATCCCCTAGAGGAGTCGTAGGTGCAATGTAGCTCGGCGTTGCCGCGAATGTGGACGCGCTCGTATCCAGCGTATAGCCGTCTATCGTACCGGTGGTGCCTGTACCTGCAGCATCGGAAACAAAAACGAAGGCGGCCGTGGTACTGCCGGTGGTGCCGGTGGTGCCGGTGGTCCCCAGCCCAGATCCACTTGACGAGCAGCCGGTTCCAAGAGTGGGGCCGCTGGAGCAGTTGTAGTGATCGCAACTGGCCAGGCCCATCATTGCCAGGGCCATGATCAGTATTAAGCTTGCTTGCACTCGCATCGTCATAAAGTCTCTCCGCCTCAGCCTCGCTCTGCCGTTTGCAGTTTTGGAAGCATTCCCAATCTGGATGTAAAACTAAACTTTCGGAAGTTGCCGCGCCCGTTGTCTCTGAAGCTTTTCAGAACAGTCTTACTCTTCGCGATCTTAGGAGGAAGGTAACGTGATGGCAACGTTACGAATGTCACTACTCTACTGGTCCGTTCAGCCCGCCGATGCCGGAAAGCAAACCGAGGGAGACACTACTTTTCAAAGGATGTTTAGAGAATTTTAAGCTGGATCACTTCAGGTGGCGGCGATAAGACAGGCTAGAAGCCTTTATTTCCGCTGTTTGGATTAAAGTGCATATCGAAGGAATAGCCCGGCAGACTGATTGTGACCGAATAGTCAGCCGCAACGTAAACCGCAGACAAACCAGGGGTGTTGATGCGTTGGACTATGACTTGCTTTTCGCTGATCGGCAGGTCATGCTCCCTGGCCTTGCGAAGCACATCAGTGCGAACGTCTTCATCTGTCTTCTGCAGACTGGCGCTATCCAGCAGCGCAACGGTCTTGAGATCGTCCTGAAAGCTGTAATTGGCCAGCATGGGGGGAGCCACCTGAAACAAGCCGACTACCACTGCCGCCAGTACAAGAAACCCCATGAGCGCTTTGATGATTCCCATAATCTGAAAATTGCTGCGCAGCTGGCGCAAATTCAGCGCCGGGGCGGCAGCACTCCTTGAAAATGTTCCACTACCGACGCGATCGTAACATCGCGTACCTCGCGAGTCGAGCGTAGAACCACCTCCACAGTACCTTCGGTAACTTTCTTCCCGACCGTGATTCTAAAGGGGATGCCGACCAAATCTGCATCCTTGAACTTCACTCCCGGGCGCTCATCACGGTCATCAAGAATTACATCGAAGCCGGCGGCTTCCAGACGCGATGCAATGTCGATCGCAGCCTGCAGCAGACTTTCATCTTTCACGTTGACGGGAGTAATCACAATTTCAAACGGCGCAATGGACGGCGGCAGCCAGAATCCGTTGTCATCATTGCTCTGCTCCACCGCCGCCGTCAGAATGCGTTCAATGCCGATGCCGTAACTGCCCATGATCGGCGTAACTTCTTTGCCGTTCTTGTCGAGCACACGCGCGCCCATCGACTCGGAATAGCGGTAGCCAAGCTTGAAGATGTGTCCGATCTCTACTGCCGTGTCGATGCGCAACGCGTGGTCACAATTCGGACAGGTCTCACCCGCGGTAACGGCACGCAGATCGGCGTACGCGGTTGGATGAAAATCCTTTCCCGGAGTGAGATTCTTCAGGTGATAGTTTTCTTTATTCGCGCCCGCAATTAGGTTGCGCCGGCCTTCGAGAGCTTCATCGACCAGCAGCGCGGGACGCTCGGAATCTTTCTTCAAGTCCTTTGCCCAGTCGATTCCAACCGGTCCCAAGTATCCAGCTGGAGAATTGAACAGAGCCCTAATCTCGTTCTCTTCCATCGGCCGCGTCGCGAGACCCAGAGCTCCATTGAGCTTCGCTTCGTTCAACTGATGATCGCCACGCATGAGTACAATAATGCCGCGCGATTTCGTCTTGCCGGTCTTTGCATCTTTTTCTTCGGCGATCAAGGCCAGCGTCTTGATCTTGTTCTTCGGCGATACGCCCAGAAATCGAGCTACGTCTTCGATCGTCTTTTGCCCGGGAGTGTGCACCTCGAGTGGCTTGCCATCGCCCTCGGCTGCAAGATCTTCCATCGGCGCAAGCTTTGAAGTGGCTTTCTCCATATTCGCCGCGTAGTTGCAGCCGTCGCAGCTCACAATCTGATCTTCGCCGGCGGGCGTTCGCACCATGAACTCGTGCGACTCTTTCCCCCCCATGGCTCCCGAATCCGCCTCGACCACCATGTATTTCAGCCCGCAGCGTTCGAAGATACGGCAGTAGGTGTCGTAGTGCTTCTTATAAGAAACATCCAGGCCGGCGGCCTCGATGTCGAATGAGTAAGCATCCTTCATCATGAACTGCCTTACCCGCAGCAAACCGGACTTTGGCCGCGGCTCATCGCGAAACTTCGGGGCAATCTGGTACCAGATCTGCGGCAGCTGCTTGTAGCTGCGCAGCTCCTTGCGCGCAATCTCGGTCATCACTTCTTCTGCGGTAAAGCCGAGGGCGAGATCGGCGCCCTTGCGGTCCTTCAAACGAAACAAGTTGTCGCCCATCAAAGACCAACGCCCGCTCGCCTCCCAAATCTCGCGGGGATGCAGGATTGGCAAATAAAACTCCTGTCCGATCTTGTCCATCTCCTGGCGCACGATGGCCATAATCTTATTGAACGAGCGATTTCCTAGAAACAGGTAGGAGTAGATTCCAGCCGCGAGCTGCCGAATGTAGCCCGCACGCACCAGAAACTTGTGACTGGCAACTTCCGCGTCCGCTGGCGCTTCGCGCAGGGTAGGAATGAAGAGTTCTGACCATCGATGCATAAGGTTTAAGTACCGTATACGAGCGGAAAATGCCCGCTGTGATTCCTATGTGGAAATGTGGAAATCGTTATTGTAGCAGCGAGTTCTTTGACGGGCGGGCAGCCCCCGACTAGAATGATGACGTACCCTATGGCCAAAGGTCGATACCGCTATAACATCATGCTGCGCCCCGAACCCGAAGGCGGTTACACGGCACTGGTTCCGGCCCTGCCGGGCTGCGTCACTTACGGACGCACTGTGGATGAAGCTCGGGAAATGGCCAAGGACGCTATCTCTGGCTATATCGCCAGTCTGCGAAAGCACAAAGACCCCATCCCAACCGACGACGACACTCTAGTTGCTTCTCTGGACTTCGAGTACTCACGCTGATATCGCGACCGGTTCACACATTGGTATACGGTTTTGTAACCCATTTTAGAGAAATGAGTTCACAAAGTTTTTCCACTTCTCCGACTCGCCTACTGTTACTACTGGTTTTATAGGTTTTGCATTTGATATAAGCGAAGGGATGACAAAACTACCCGCCCTCAAGCCCCGTCAAGTCATTCATTTTCTGGAGCAGAGCGGCTTCGTTCTCGATCACTCCTCGGGCAGCCACTTCGTTTTCTATCATCCCGCTACGCTACGCGACGCCGCGCGGTTGTGTCTAACCACAATCGCGACCTGCCAAAGGGAACGCTTATGTCTCTGTTAAGGGAGGCGGGATTCACACGCGAGGATGTGATCCACTTTTTATCGGGCCGTTGAAGAGGCTTGCGGCGTTCTTAGCCTGCTAGCTGCCGCAGAATCTCTTTCCCCAGCTTCTGGGTCTCGCCGAAGAATTTCTGATATTCGACAAACAGCCGGTTCAATTCCAGCGACTTATCAGCGGTGAGCTTTTTGCGCAGCATCATGTCGCGCACGTGAACCGGGTTTGGCAGGGTCGCGTCTTCGGTCAATTCTTCTAGCGCGGTTTTGGGATCGTAGTGGTACATGCAGTTATTGTAGCGCTGTGGATGCAGGAGCCGGCGAGACGCCGGCGCTACACAAGCTCTGTGCTCCATAAATCATGCAGATGCACAATTCCCTGTAGTTTCCCGCCGTCATCCACGACCATGAGTGAGGTGATCTTTTTTTCTTCCATGAGAGCCAGGGCGGTCGCGGCAAATTCCCCGGCCGCGATCGTCCGCGGATTTTTCGTCATGGCTTCGACGGCGGTGAGATCAAGGACATCTTTACCACGCTTCTCGAGCAGACGCCGCAAATCTCCATCACTGATGATGCCCGCCAGCTTCTCGTTCTCCACTACTGCGGTTACGCCCAGCTTCTTGCGCGACATTTCATAGATCACATCTGGCATCGTCGTCTGCGGCGAAACGCAGGGCAGCGCGTCGCCAGTGTGCATCAGTGACCCTACCCGCGCCAGCCGCTTGCCCAGCTTTCCTCCGGGATGCAGATTGGCAAAATCTTCTTCTTTGAATCCACGCTTCTGGCTGAGAGTAACGGCCAAGGCGTCGCCCAGCGCCAGCATCGTGGTGGTTGAAGCAGTGGGCGCCAGCCCCAGCGAACAAGCCTCTTCGGCGATCGAGCAGTCGAGAGCTATGTCCGCAGCGGCAGCGAGTGTGGACCTGCGCGGCGCAGGAGAATTGCTCGCCGGTCCTTCAACGATTTTATCTCCCGTCATCACGATCAGCGGTACCTTCAGCCGCTTAATTGTTGCCAGCAACGCGAGAATTTCCTCTGTTTCTCCGGACGCAGAAAGCGCCAGCACAACATCTCCGCGCACCACCATTCCGAGGTCACCGTGCAAGGCCTCCACCGGATGCAAATACAAAGCCGGTGTTCCAGTGGAGCTGAAGGTTGCGGCAATCTTGCGCGCAATCAACCCACTCTTCCCCATTCCCGTTACTACGACGCGTCCCGCACAGCAAAACAGTAGGTCCACAGCCTGCTGAAAAGCTTCCGCCATCGGCCCGGCGATGCGATCAGCCAGAGCACGCAACGCCTCAGCCTCAATGCGTACCACGTTCTCGCCAATATTCCTCATGCCATGAAAACCGGGATAAGAAAAACCGGGACAAGGATCGTAGCACGCCCATCCTTGAAAAAACGGAGCACTAGAAGTGGTCCTCGAGGCTCACTGGCCGTGCGGGTTTTTGGCCAAGCACGGCGAGGCCTTTCGCCTGGATAGCGCGATCCCAGGGGCCGGCCTGCCAGTTGTCTCGCGTCTTCTCGGCCTGCCTCCAGGGCGGCAGGGTTAGCATCAGATTCCTTCCGGTGGAATGCACATAGGGTTCGTACATCGACCGCAATCGATCTAACTTCTGCCTTGCTTCTTCTCCGGTTCGCAATTTCAGTCCCACTGATGCCAGCGCCTCTCGCAGCGCGTTGAAGGTCTCATCGGTGAGGCGGTCCGGCGCCAGTGGATCGTAGCGCGCGTTCACTACTTGCGCCAAATCCACTGCGGCATGTCTTGCCATGGCAAATGTTAATTTCGCCTGTCCGGGGTGCACTCCCTCGATGCCAGTTAGCACCAGAGACGTGACATCCAGCATGGTGGTCAGCGCTCCCACCCAGGATTGATTGCTGTGCTGCGATCGAAAAAAACTGAGCACTGGATAGGAAAGGTGACTCTCCAGCAACTCCGCGGCCCAGCGCTCCCAGTCGCGCAATACTCCATCCAGCACGATCTGTTCGATGGCAGAATTTTCGGAACGTCCCGCCAGCCGTACTAACAACTCTGTCGCTGCGGGCGGCGATCCCGCCCGCGCGTCCAGCATGGAAATCTGAATCTCGCGCCGGGAAAACGAGCCATATACCACTGGAAGATATCCGATTACCACGCCCAGGAAAGCAAATCCCATTCCCGCTTCCAGCACGGCCAGAGCTCGCGCAAGGCCGGTCGTTGGCAGAATGTCGCCGTAACCCAGCGTGAAGAAAGTCTGACCGCTCTGGTAAACGATTCTGCCGAAAGTGATGGGCTCATTCCCCAGCTGTTCATGTCCACCCAAACCGTATTGCAGCAAAGCGAAGCCAAAGATGAGGGCGGTGGCCCAGAATGCGAGCAACAGAATCAGCGACAACGGCCCGAAGTATCCCAGAAAGCTCTGCTGCCGGGAAGGGGTGCGAATATGCTCGGCAATCCTTCGCCAGGGAATCCAGGTGCGGCGGTAAAACCACGCAGTCAGCTTGAACTGCCGGGTCACTCGACGCGGCAGCACCACGGTTTCAAAGGCATCCAGAAACACTACCCACAGGATCACCAGACCAAAAATGATTGCGACGATGCTTCCGTGGGGAGAACTCATGTTGGGTTCCAAGAATAATCGAGGCGAAATTTTGCTGCGGAGGGAAGGTTAACAGATTTGAACATGCTGGGGTGCTGGGTAACGGCAAACCTGGACCGGCCAAGTGCGGAATGAGCTACGTAGGTCTTTAGAATGTGGGCTGGGCTTAGGCCGGACGAGCCACGAGCCGCCTTGAGCCCGAAGCCAGCTACTGTGGTTTCGGTTGCGCTGGCGGGGTTTGCGCGGGAGAGGTACCTGGCGCCGTCGCCGGCTTTTTCGCCGGAGGTTTTTTCTTGGTCACCGGTTTCTTTTTCACCGGCTCATTATCGTCCACGACAATTTTTTTCGGAGGCGCAACCGGTATCGCAGCCTGGGCTGTTTTCAGTTCCGTCCGCAGGCGGGCAATCTCCTGCTCCTTCGAGGTCGCCAGGTTATTCGTGCGATCCGCCAACTGCTTTCGCGTCCCCTCAAAGCCGCTCAGATCGTTCGACAGCGACTGAAAATCGTCCTTCGGACCGAACGCTCCTGCCGATTCGACAATCCCGCTCAACACGTCATAGAGCGCGTCGAGGTTTCGATAGAGCTTGAAGGTTGCAGGCAGGTCCTCCGGCGAATTCCGCAGTTGGCCAATCATCTCGGGCAGCGCGATCTGCAGATTCCGCTGCACGGACTCGACGTCGCTCAACGTTTGTTTTTTTGTAGAACCGTCAGTCTTCCAGTGCTCGATCCGCAACCTTGCGAGGTCGGCCTGCGTGGTTTTAGAAGTAGCATCCAGTTGGGTCAGCAGTTCGTTCGACTGCGTCACGGATGCGTAAGAAACAGCTCCGCCCTGCGAAGCAGACGCGGGATCGCTCCCCTGCGCTGAATATGGATAGCCCTCAGGGCCCCCCGCGGCAGCTGTTTGAGCGAAGGCCGACGCACTCCACAGCAGCGAAAACAGCCCGAGGGAATAAGCGGCAAGTTTAAGGTTAAGGTTCATGAATTGTAGAGTCGGCGGCGCAACGCGTGCATCAGAATATCGATAAGCCGAGGATACTACAAGCTGTAGGCCGAGTTCGATTTCCTCGTATCCTCTCTGAGGCCCAACCATTTAAGATCCTACAATCTTTCCATGGAACGCAAAATCTTCTGGATCGTCTTTACGGTGCTTGGCCTGCTAGCGGATTTCCTGCTGCCCATCTGGTGGGGACTTGCGGCAACGATACCCTGCCTCTTTATTGCATGGTGGGTTGCCTACCGTAGCGATTGGTTCTGAAACCAGCAACTCTTCAGTTGCTGCTGGTTTGAGTCATGGTGAAGGTGCCATTTGTGTTACAGCCCGTACCACCCTTTAGCGTCCAGGTGCCGATGATCACACCACCGGACAGTGTGTCGTTGATCCCGTTCAAGGTTCCGGTCACTGATGTGCTGGTCAGGGTAAGAGTGTTGGCACCCGATACGACTGTAAGCGAAAACGTACCGCTCACCTGGTTGGCAGCATTGGGCGTCACCTTCAAAGTTCCGGTCGGTCTTGGACCGGTGACCGGAAGGCACCCGCCATCGATCTGGGTGAGCAACTGAAAACTGGTAAAGTTGATCGCACCGTTGTTGGCGACCGTGAACTGGGTGATAAAGCTTAATCCGGACGCCGTACCATCGCCGCCCAGCATCTCCGACTGCCAGACACCGCCGGCTGCCACCTGGGGATTGGCCACGTGGTTGTCGCCGCATCCGTTCAACAGGAGCGCGAGCAGCAACAAAACTGCTAATTCCTTCATGTGTTTTCCTTGACCTATGGAAATCCGCTCCGAAATTATATTGCAAGACTACAGAGATGCGGGCCGGGTGGTCAATGGATGTACGGCGGGTACACGGGCCGGGCCTGCCGCAGGGCGACCTATGGAGCGGACTCTTGGATCAATACGTGGTCGAGGTGCGCCGCTCGATCGCAGCAATCACCACTTGCCTGCGCTCCAGAATCACTTCGAACAGAACTCGCCAGCTGCCGACGCGGCGGCGAAAACCGGGAAGACCTTGCAGCTTGCGAATATCACCCCCAAACGGATCTTGTTGCATCTCCGCCAAAGCGGTCAGAATGCGCGTCTTGTCGCTCGCCGGAATCCGCTTAAGAGACTTTCTTGCGGGACCGGCGAGGACGACGGTCCATTCCATTGACGTACTCCTGGAGAGTGATCGAGTCGCCGCGCCTGTAAGCCGCCATTCCACGCCGGTAAGCGCGCGCTTCCGCTTGCGTCGGCAGTTCGGCAGGAATGAGCCGCGCCGATAAATACACTCGCAGAGCCTCGCGCACCAACTCCGAACGGGTCCGGTGCTCCGACTTCATAGCCTGCTCAATTTCCTTAGCCATTGCTGGAGGCAGGGAAACTGAGAATGTTGTGCTCTCTCTCATGGTTGTTACTTTGTCATACTAGATGTTAAGCGTCAAGTAGTCTCTACAGACTAAAGACCCTCGAGATCCTGCCACACGCTGCGGTCTAACTTGTTTACACTTGGATTGTCAGGCCGGTATCTGACCGTCACCGGTTGCCCGACGGGAAACCGTTCGTGAATGTTGATAGCTGCAGTGCCGACAGACCAAGAAGGAGGGACGGCCTCACCAATGTGGGACCTATCTTCAACCGAGAAACTGTACTCAACGAGCAAGCGGCCGCTGCCGCCCAAGATACGAACGGCAGTAATTTCCCCCTCGACGCTGGGCCACTGCCGATAAAACAAAAGCGAGATGTAGTCATATAAGTCGCTAAACGTGTCTTTTCGATCGCAGCTACGCCCCCCGCTTCGTCTTCAACTCCGCCAATAGTTGCTCGATGCGATCTTCTTTCTCCAGCGCGGCCAGCCGGTCTTCCATGTTGTCGACGGCGATTTCGGCCTTGGCTGCGCTGAACGCTTCCGAGTGCGCGACTTTGCGTTTCATGCGATCGAAGGCCGCCGCTTTTGATCCATCGCCCATAGCCAGGCGCGCGTCGCTGGCCTTGCCGATCGCGCGCGCACGGCGATGCTGCGCGATCAGCAAATCCGCTTTGGTTTGCGCTTCGGTCAGCTTCTGTTCTAGTTGCCGCAGCGCGGATTTCAGATTCTCCACCTGCGCCTTCTGATCGCTAACCTGCTGCGCAAAGCTCTCACTCATCTCTCGATAACTTTCCACCCGCTGCAGCGACGCGCGCGCCAGGTCGTCCTGTTTTTTGTCGACGGAGAGTTCGGCTTTGCGCATCCACTCCGCGACTTTCTCTTCGTTCTCTTTTTTCTTTTTCTCCAGCAGATGCTGGTCGGCGATGGCGATCGCGACCTGCGTCTTCACTTGCAGGAGCTGATTCTGCATGTCGAGAATCACCTGCTTGATCATCTTTTCCGGCTCCTCGGCCTTATCGATCAGGTCGTTGAGGTTAGCTCGAACCAGTGTGGAAACACGCTCTAGTAATGCCATGGTGGACTCCTTTTCTTGAATACGCTGCTTCTAGCTTCTAGCTTCCAGCTCTCGGTTTCGTTTTGCCGCTTCACAGTTGGCGCACGTTGTGCGGCGCAGGGTGCTACCGATGGCGATGCCGATCGCGACGCCGATCCCCAGCCACAAAGCAACATGCCCTGCCAAAATTCCCAAGACCACGCCCAACGCCGCGCCTAACGCGATTCCTAAACCCATTCCTTTCGATTTTCGGTTCATAAGTTCAACTCCGATTTATTCCATCCTCGCTTCGCTCGCGGGACAGCCGAGGGCGGCTGTCCCCACACGAGCAATTGAGGTCAGTTCTTCGTCGCATCCACTACCGGCGGCTTTGGCGTATGGTCTCCAAGTTGCCGCACCTTCCCGAGCAACTCCGAGAGCGGCATGCCGGAAAGCGTTTCGAACAACGCCGGCACCTGCGCCGCCATCTTCGCGATGTCACCAGTAATCTTGTTCATACCGGAGGCATCGCCGTTCCCTGTAGAAACGATGGTGATCTTGTCCACGTTCGCCAGCGGACTGGCCAGCGCCTTCACCACCTCCGGCATGCACGTGAACAGTCGGTCGATCACCGCTGCCTGGTTGTATTCCTGATAAGCTTCGGCCTTCACGTTCATGGCCTTGGCTTCGGACTCGCCTTTCTTGAAAATGATTTCGGCTTCGGCTTCGCCTTGTGCGCGTATCGACGAGGCATGACCCTCGGCTTCCGCGATCAGGCGCTGCTTTTCGGCGGCGGCCAACGTTTCGATTCGTTGCCGCTCGATCTCCGCTCCCTTCAGCACGGTCGCAATCAGTTCTTTTTCGCGGCGATTGATTTCCGCCTCCTGCACTTTGACCTGTTGCTCTTTTTCGATCTGCTGCACCTTCACCTGCTCGGCGACCACCTGCTGCTGCATGATGTTGGTCTGGATGTCATAGGCCTTATCGGCCTGTGCCTGCTGGCGTTTGGTGACTTCCAGAAATTGCGCTTTCTTCACTTCAAGATCGCGCTGCGACTCCGCTTGCTTAGCCAGCGACAATGTCTCCGCTAACACGCGCTCCTGATCAGCTTGCGCTTTAGCCACAGCCGATTCCCGCTGCGCGAGCGCGCGCTTGATCGCCGTATCGCGGTCGGCTTCCGCCGTGGCCACGTCGGCGTCGCGCTTGATGCGCGCGACGTCCGGCTTGCCCATGTTGGTGATGTATTCGTTCTTGTCACGGACTTCTTTGATGGTGAACGAAATCACTTCGAGCCCCATCTTGTTCATGTCCTCGGCGCAGGTGCCGCGCATGCGGTCGGAAACCATCTCCGGCTGCTTGACGATTTCTTCCACCGTGAGTTGTCCGATGATGCCGCGCAAGTGGCCTTCCATCACTAATCGGATCAGAGCTTCGCGTTCCTGATCCGACTTAGTGAGGAATTGCTCGGCGGCGGTCAGGACAGATTCTCGATCCGACTTCACTTTGATCTGCGCTACAGCCTCCACGGTCACCGCGACGCCTTGTTTGGTATACAAATCCTGCTGCGGCGCCACGTCGAACGACATGAGTTCCAAAGACAGATCACGACAGACCTGCACCATGGGCAGCACCAGCGTGCCATGTCCCTGCACCACGCGCGTTCCGCCCAGACCGTACACGATGAGTGCTTCGTGCGGCCCCGCTTTGCGATATAGCCTGGCCATTCCGCTCATCAGGAACAGAAGAACCATCACTCCCAGCCCCGCGAAAATCCAAATTTCAACCATCCTCGACATCTCTGGCATAACGCCTCCTGTTACAAAACCGTTTTAGATACCCAGCCCTCAGAAGCATTGATCGCTTTTCGAAACCCGGAAACAACTGCGCGATTTAGTCGTCGCCCGACATTTCGCTCCATAATCGAACGTAGGCAATTCCCTTTTCATAGCGCGTGACCACCACTTCGCTCCCTTTGGCGATGGCGCCTGCATCTTCGCTGCGGGCGCCGCACACGCGGCGGGTTCCCATTTGCGTGTAAATCATTTCTCCAGTTCCGCCCGCGCGGATTCCGCTACAGATCCGGCCCAACACGCCGACCATTTCGTAATCAGCCGGATCCATGTTCTCGTCCTCCGAGATCAGAACTTTGCTCAGGAACAGGAACACGATCCCTCCGCCCACTACTCCGCTGGTAATGGAAGCCAGCAAACCAAAACCGACCCAGACTCCCGAATAACGTGTGAGCAGATATCCGGTGCCGCCAAACCAGGCCAGGAACGCGGTCAGTGTGACAAAATTGAAAGGCGAAACTCCACTCTGCTGCGCGGCGTGACCCGCGGTTGCCTTAACCCCAACCGGAGTGTGTGCCGCGACCGGTGCATGAGCCCCCGGGATCGTCGTCGGCATGTGCGCGCCGGCGACGTGCCCGTGAAAATGCGGCAGATGCAATCGCCCCGCCCGCGCCCCGCCAAATACAAACGAACAAAAACTTAAGCAGAAGCCGACGGCGAAACAAACCAAGTAAAAATCTGCCCAGGTCATGGAGTGATTCATCGAGTTCGCCTCCTTTCTGCGCTGGAACGGCTGCGCCCTTGGCGCTCCGCTTCCCCGTCACCATTCTTGCGCCGGAGATTCTGGCTACGCGTGTTATGACCACGTACGGATCTTGCAACCAACTCAGGGCGCAACGCTTCGAGCAGCCGCTCGACCAATCCGGGCGTATCGAGAACCGCGCCCAGCAGCAGCAGAGAGCGCCGCGTATCTTTCTCGCGCGCGGCCTTGATCAGGACATCGCTCACTTCCGGATCGCTGACGAAACGCTCCGACCCTTGCAGCAGCCATACGTCAAGCTGACCCTCCGTCGTTCGCAAGTCTGAGGTCAGTTCTGTGTGATAACCCTCCGGATCATCCACTAGAAAGCCTGGATGCACCTTAAAGAACTTCGCCAGCAGCGCCCGCGACGACTGCGTCATATGCGGCCGCGCACCGCTTTCGATCTGCGACAAATACGACTGACTGATGCTCTTGCGGAGCTCCTGGCGAACCGCCTTGACGATCTCCTGTTGCGTCATGGGCCGTCCCAATCCGCGCAGCGACCCTTCCACCTCGCGCAAGTAACGGATTTTCTCCCCCAGTTTCATATAGCAGATCGAGATATTTATATTGCAATATGCGATATATGTCAAGAAATGTATTGTTCTTGTTTTCAATCGATTGTGAGAGGAAATTACAAGCCGGCCTCGATGCGGGAACGAGGGTCGAGATAATCGCGCAAGGCGTCGCCGATAAAATTGAACGACAGCACGGCAAGCATTACCGCAAGCGCGGGAAACAGCACGAGGTGCGGAGCGTCAAATAAATGAGCGCGCCCGTCGTTCAGCATGGTTCCCCAACTGGCAGTTGGCGGTGGAACCCCGAGCCCGAGAAAGCTCATTGTAGCTTCGGCAAGAATCGCTCCGGCCATGCCGATTGCGGCTTGCACGACTACGGGCTGAATAATGTTCGGCAGGATATGACGCACGACGATGCGCAAATCGCTTGCCCCCAGAGCGCGCGCGGCTTCGACGAATTCGCGCTCCCGCGCGGCGAGGACTTGTCCGCGAACGAGACGAGCATAACCGACCCACCCGCCCAGCGAGAGAGCGAGAACCAGATTAAAAATTCCCGGGCCGCGAAAGGCGACGAAAGCAATGGCCAGCAGGATTCCTGGAAACGAGAGAAACGCATTCATCAAGACCACGTTGACGAAGCGATCAATGCCTCCGCCGTAGTATCCGGCGATGGAACCAATGATGAGACCGAGGCCGAGCGAGGCTAATACCACGGAGCTTCCGACCAGCATGGAAATGCGCGCGCCATAGATGATGCGAGAGAAAATATCGCGGCCCAGTTCGTCCGTGCCGAACCAGTGCGCATGAGAGGGAGCATCGAGCCGCGCAGGAAGATTAATTGCCGCAGGGTCTTGTGGCGCGATCCAGGGTGCGAACAGCGCGAAGATTACGAAAACAACAACTAGTATGACTCCCGCGGCAGCGAGGGGATTGTGGCCTGCGGTTCGGCGCAACGAGATGGCGGCGGTGGCAATTTCCTCATATTACAAGAAGGATGGCGCATATGCAGTAGAAGGAATCTCGCCGGCGATCGCGATCGTCCAGCAATTCGACTGAGGGATATTCTGCCCTGTTTAAGCCGTTGCCGGAATTTTTCAGCAATCGTAATTACCAGATTTCGAGCTGAAGCCTGCGGTAGCTGTCAATGAGCTGAAAATCGGACCGGTTGGAAGTGATCAGGCGGGCGCCGTGGGAGCGGGCCGTGAGCGCGATGAGGAGGTCGAGGTGCAGATCGCGAAGCTTCTCCGGTGTAAAGCCTCGTTCGCTGCGAATCTTTGAGAGGATTTGACCGGACTCCAGCCAATTTTTTTCGGTTGGCGTCAAAATGGGATGGTTGCTCACCAACGCGCGCAAGAGGTCTCGTTCCGCGGGCTCTGAATTCCTCATTCCGAATATATACAGAATAGAACTATCGTATATATATATAGCAAGCAATTAGGTATGGCCGGGTGGTGCCCCCCGCGCAATCGCAAAGGCCTTGAGATCGCTCCCGAATTGTGTTTCCATTAAGGGTGCCGGAACTGCATCCGCAGTCGGCTGCGCACCCTCAACGTCCACCCTTAGCCTTAAACTCTGAGGAGGAAAATTATGAGCAAGGTTTCTTATATTCCGAAGGATTACAACTCCGTTACACCCTACCTGATCATCAAAGGCGCCGCGCAGGCCATTGAGTATTACAAGAAAGTTTTCGGCGCCACGGAAACCGTTCGCATGAACGGTCCGGACGGCAAGGTCGGTCACGCCGAATTAAAAATCGGCGATTCGCACATTATGCTGGCGGACGAAAATCCCAGCATGGGGCTGGGACACACCAGTCCGGCCACCATCGGCGCCAGCCCGGTGAGTTTGTATGTATATCTTCCTGATGTCGACAGCGTGGTTGCGCGCGCGACCGCCGAGGGCGCCAAGATTCTCAAGCCGGTTGAGGATCAATTTTACGGCGATCGCTCCGGCTTCTTTCAAGATCCATTTGGACATCTCTGGGGCGTAGCCACTCACGTGGAAGACGTTTCCCCGGAAGAGATGAAAGAACGGATGAAGAAATTACGTCCAGCCGCGTAGTTGTATTGGATTGTGTTTGAATTGGACTGAGGCGGGGCAGCTATGCTCCGCCATTAATATTTTCGACTGTCTCGCTCCGGTGCCTTCGGAGGCTGAGATATTGCCCGGGCTGCGCCCGGGGACAGCGGAGGGCGGCTGTCGCCACACGAGTAGCAGAGGGATCCCGATTTAATGGCCGCCGCTGAGTTCGCGGACTATTGCACCTACGAACTGTTTGGCATCGCCGAAGAGCATCAGGGTATTGGGGAGGTAATACAGCGGATTGTCGATGCCCGCGAAGCCGGGGTTCATGCTGCGTTTGATGACCATGACGGTTTGGGCTTTGTCGACGTCGAGGATGGGCATGCCGAAGATGGGGCTGGATTGATCGGTGCGGGCGGCGGGGTTGGTGACATCGTTGGCACCGATGACGAGGGCGACGTCGGTTTGAGGAAAGTCGCTGTTGATCTCATCCATTTCGATGAGGCGGTCGTACGGGATGTCGGCTTCGGCCAGCAAGACGTTCATGTGGCCGGGCATGCGTCCTGCGACGGGGTGGATGGCGAAGCGGACGTCAATGCCTTTCTTGGTGAGAATGTCGTAAAGCTCGCGCACTTTGTGCTGGGCTTGTGCGACGGCCATGCCGTAGCCGGGGACGATAACCACTTTGTTGGCTGCGGAGAGGATTGCGGCGGACTCTTCGGGGCTGGCGCTGCGCACGACTCGCTCTTCTTTCGCGGCGGCGACGGAGGCCTGCACTTGTCCGAAGGCTCCGAACATAACGTTCGTGAAGGAGCGGTTCATGGCCTTGCACATGATCACGGAGAGAACGAAGCCCGATGATCCATCGAGCGCGCCCGCGACGACGAGCACTTTACTGTTCAGGACAAATCCCAGCAGCGCTGCCGAAAAACCGGCGTACGAATTCAGCAGCGAGATGACCGTGGGCATGTCAGCGCCGCCAATGGGAGTGACGAGCAGGGTGCCGAAAATCAGAGCCACAATCACCATCAACGGAAACAGCAATGCGTGCGCAGGATTCACCACTAGGGCAACCGCCAGCCCGAGGGCCCCAGCCAAAACAGAAAGACTGACGATATTCTGCCCACGATAGACGATGGGCCGCTGGGGCAATATTTCCTGCAACTTTCCTGCGGCGATGACGCTGCCGGTGAACGTGAGTGAACCGATGATCACTTCCAGCGCGATCTCACCCATTTGAAAGCGCGTGACCGGCGCGGTGCCAACGTAATACTCGGCGATGCCGATGATCGCTGCCGAAAGCGCACCGAAAGCATGGCTCAAGGCGGTTCGCTGCGGCACCGCCGTCATGTGCACCAGGCCCAAGGGAACACCAACGCCAGCGCCGATGATCAAAGGGATGAGGATCCACTTGTAGGCCACTACCTCGGGATTGAAGAGGGTTACGGCTACGGCCAGGGCAGCGCCAATCTCTCCAGCCAGAACGCCCCAGCGCGACGTGGTGGGCGAACTCAGGAACTTGAGCGAAAGAATGAAGAGTACGACTGCGACGATGTAGGCGAAATCAAGATACTGCTGAAGATCCGATGCGTTCATTGTTGTTTCGACCTGGGGGACTTGAACATGCGCAGCATGCGGTCGGTGATTAAGAATCCGCCCACCATATTGCTGAAGGATGCCGCAACCGCGATTGCACCCAGCACCGTGGTAAGACGCGTCTCGTGCCGGCCCGCGATGATGATCGCCGCCACCACCACGATGGCATCGAGGGCATTGGTGAGCGACATTAATGGCGTGTGCAGTAGTGGCGAAACACGCTTGATCAATTCAAACCCGACGAACCCCGCCAGGATGAAGACGTAGAGATTAGAAATGAAATCTGCTGGCATGATTGCTCCTTTGCTTGCTCACAGCGGCCGGCCCAGCGAGTTGTCGCGTTACAAAACCGATCGATTCTAAGCTGCGATTCTGCGCGCCTGCGCACTGGCCGAACCGACGAGCTCCTGATCACTGACTACTGGCCACGAGAGCCGGTAGTTTGAAGAATTCGCGCACTCTTGCGTTTACGACTTCGCCATTCTGCGTCACCATGGTTTCGCGAATGATTTCGTCCTGCAGGTTGAGCTGAAGTTTGCCATCCTTCACGATGTAGGCAAGGAATGTGGCGAGGTTGCGGGCGTACATCTGGCTGGCGTGGTAGGGGACACTGCTGGCCAGGTTGATCGCGCCAATGATTATCACGCCAAAGGCCTTCACGGTTTCGCCGGTGCGGGTAAGTTCGCAGTTACCGCCGCGTTCGGAAGCGAGGTCAATGATGACCGAGCCGGGAGCCATGCCTTTGACCATCTCTGCGGTGATCAGTACCGGAGATTTTTTGCCGGGGATCACGGCAGCGGTGATGACTACATCGCTTTCGGCGACTACGCGGGTAAGGAGTTCGCGCTGGCGGGCGTAGAAACTTTCATCCTGCGCGGTGCCGTAGCCGCGGGCGTCCTGCGCATTCTGGGCTTCGATGGGGAGTTCGACGAAGCGGCCGCCGAGGCTTTGCACCTGTTCTTTTGAGGCGGCCCGCATGTCGTAGGCGGAGGCGACGGCACCCAAGCGGCGGGCGGTCGAGATGGCTTGCAATCCCGCGACTCCGGCGCCGATGACGAACACGCGCGCGGGAGTGATGGTGCCGGCGGCCGTAGTCATCATGGGAAAGATCTTGATCGACGTTTCGGCGGCGAGGAGGACAGCTTTGTAACCGCAGATGGTGCCCATGGAAGAAAGTGCGTCCATGCTTTGGGCGCGGGTGGTGCGGGGCACGAGTTCGACCGAGAATGAGGTGACACCGGCGGCGGCGATTTCCTGAATTACTTCGGCAGAACCAAAGGGTCGGAGGAAACCGACCAGGAGCTGACCGCTGCGCAAGAGTGGTAGATCGGCTTTGCCGGTTACGTCGTTCGAGCCATAGCACAGGACTTGCACGATGATGTCAGCAGCGGCGAATACCGCGGCTCGATCCGGGAGGATCTTTCCGTCTTTTTCGACATAAGCTGCATCGGGATAGCCGGCCTGGTCACCGGCGCAGGACTCGACGACGACCTCCATGCCCGCTTTTGCCAGCATAGGGATAACGGCGGGAACCAGGGCAACGCGCCGTTCTCCGGGATAGCTTTCTTTGGGGACTCCAACAATCACACGGTTTATCCTTTTGGGCTCGGCGAGCTGAACCGAATACTATCGATCTAGCGCGGGAGCGGATGTGATGCTCGTCACAGTGGACAGAGCATCTGAAGAAGCGTTCCAGGGACTTGAAAACAGTAGCAGAAAGAACAGGGCGGTGAAAAGCAGCGGCTCGCGAAATTGGATTGGTTTCGTCAGTAAAGCTTGAAACGCGGAGGACGCTGAGAACTTCCACCGAGCGACGCAGAGGACCGACTTCGTTGCGGAGAACTCAAAGATCAGGAACCTTTCGCAATGTACGTTTAGGGTTTTAATGTATTGACTTGTTCGGCGGCATGGCCTGATCTAGGGATTGGAGGGAAATTTTGCGGGTTTCCACGCCAAAGACAAGGGGGAAAAGGCACAGATGGGCATTATTGGGCATAATCCTGTGCCTTTTTATGGCCGCAGGGGTGGTAGCGGTTCGGATGGTAATCGACCGGGCTGAACCAATTCTAAGGGCGCGAGTGGTTCAAACTCTATCGAATCGATTCCAGAGCCGCGTGGAGCTGAAGAGTTTGGAGGTTTCTGTAGCCCGGGGGCTGGAAGTTTATGGCGGCGGGTTGGAGGTCTACGGCGCGACCGACCCGAACCCCTACGAGGCCGGGGTCCAGCCGCTGATCAGTATTCGGGAGTTCCACTTTCATACCGAAATACGCAACCTGTTTCGGCCCGTAGTACACATCGACACGGTATATGTGAAAGGGATGGAGCTGAATATTCCGCCGAAAGAAAGCCGGCCTGCCTTTACGAAGAAGATGAGGTCGCAGACCAGGAAAATGTCTGTAATCGTTGACCAGTTCGTGTGCCAGGATACGGACCTGCTGATTAATAACTCGAATCCAGAAAAAGCACCGCTAGAATTTGCCATTAGCGATCTGAAAATGAAAGACATTGGGGCAGGTCTGCCAATGCACTTTGACGCGACACTGGTGAATCCGAAGCCGGTGGGAGACATTCACTCAACCGGATTGTTTGGACCGTTTCAGGAAGATGATCCGCGGGAGACGCCGGTACAGGGAGATTATTCCTTCAGCAATGCCGATCTGGGCACGCTGAAGGGTATTGGAGGAATTCTTTCTTCAACCGGCAAATACGAGGGAACACTCAGCGAGATCGTAGTGAATGGGTCGACGGATACGCCGGATTTTCAAATTGCGCGGAGCGGGCATCCGATGGCTCTGCATACGGATTTTCATGCCATTGTGGATGGGACCAGCGGAGACACGGATTTGGCGCCGGTGAAAGCAACGCTGCTGCACTCGTCGTTTACGGCGACCGGGTCGGTAACGCGAATGCGGAATCAGCCCGGGCACGACATAGAACTTGACGTAGTGGTAGCGCATGCGCAGATTCAAGACCTACTAAAACTCGGAGTGCGAACTGATCCATCCGTTATGACCGGGCCGGTGCAAATGCATACGAGGATGAGCTTGGTACCGGGCGATGCCGACGTAGCCGATCGCTTGCAGTTGGCGGGCAAGTTCCATGTGTCCGATGGACACTTCACGAATGAGAAAGTGCAGTCCAGATTGGACTCGTTGAGCCTGCGCACTCAAGGGAAGATGAAAGAGGCGCAGGAGAGCGAAACAGACAAAGTTCCAACCGATTTGCGTGGGGTATTCACCTTGAAGGATGGATTGTTGTCCTTCTCTTTGCTCCATTTCATGATTCCGGGAACGCATGTGGATCTGGCGGGAGATTACAGCTTGGATGGACGGACTTTTGACTTTCGCGGGACGGCCCGTATGGATGCGAAGTTGTCGCAGATGACCACGGGGTGGAAGTCTCTTCTACTCAAGCCGGTGGATCGATTCTTCAGCAAGGATGGGGCGGGCACCGAGGTTCCGGTGAGGATTACGGGAACGGAATCGGAGCCACATTTTGGGCTGGACTTTGGACATAAAGACGAACACATGCCTGCAGAAAAGAATTTCGACGCGGCGAAACGTTGAGACTGTGAACAGAGTGACCCTGCGCTTCGACTTGATTCACGATTACTCTCACGCATGATGGGCGGCCCGGAGCTTTCGCTTAGATTCTTGTGCAGCTTCGGCTGTATGCAGCCTTAGGGTGCGACCTACCAGTAATTACAGCCACAACCCCATAGCTACCCAGCCAACGGACTCTTATCTTCTTAATTGACGTTGCTGCCGTCCGCGCCCGCGGCAACGACGCAAAAAGAAAGGACTTCCCCGTGAGCGCTTGCGCAGTTTCCGCCACATCGCTGGTTCCTGAAACCAAGATTGCCCCTGGAACGATTATTCCGGAAACAAAAAAAGTAAAAACCCATTCCGACCTGATTTCCCGCGCCAAAGATGGAGATCCCGAAGCTTGTGCCGCAATTTTCGAAGGGCATAAAAGGCGCGTCTACTCGACCTGTCTGCTAATGACCAAGAACGGGGCGGACGCCGAAGATCTGATGCAAGACGCCTTCATACAAATCTTCCGGGGAATTCGTACTTTTCGCGGAGACTCGGCATTCTCGACATGGATTTACCGGGTCGTGGTAAATACCGTGCTGATGACCCGCCGCAAACGGCATCTGCGCGAGGTTTCGCTGGATGAGCCGGGCAATCTGGATTATTCCCCGGTGCCGCGTGAATTTGGAAGAGACGACAACAAGCTGATGGGTACCGTGGATCGCGTCGCATTAACCCAGGCCGCAGACGAGTTGCCGGAGGGCTGCCGGGCGATTTTTATCTTGCACGAAGTGGAAGGCTACGAGCACCACGAGATCGCAGAGCAATTGAGCTGTTCGATTGGCAATTCAAAATCGCAACTGCACAAAGCCAGACTGAAGATGCGGAAGTTGTTGGCCTCCGGTAAGAAACGCATTGGCAAAAAACGGGGCACAGTAGAAGACAAACGAAGACGACATCTGGCAGCGTCGCCCATGATGGCAGTACCTTCTTAAACTTCGTGGTGCGGCGTCAGCTGGCCACCGAAGAGGTCGGCTGCCGTGTTTCGGCACCAAGGGGAAGGGTTACTGAGATCAGAGTGCCCGAGGGACTGGATTGAATATCGAGTTGACCGCGGAGTTCGCGCACGCGTTCGCGCATACCAGATAAGCCAATCCCCAAAGCTGCGCCCTTGCTTCGAAACCTTCTAAGCAAATCCTGGGGAATGCCACTTCCATAATCTCTGACCTGCAAAAGCAACTCGCCAGGTAGGGACTGCAGGCTGACTTCAGCTCTGGCACTTTTCGAGTGCCGGTGAATATTGGTCAGGCTCTCCTGCAACACACGGAAAAGCCCAAGCTCAATATCCTTGGGAAGCCGTCCCGGATCGTTGGGCATCTCCAGCTTGACATCGATGCCGCTGCGCTCGGAAAAGCCCTGAACGTACCAGTGGGCGGCAGAAGAGAAACCGACTTCGTCCAAAAGCGGGGGATGCAAGAGGTGAGAAATTGTGCGCGTCTCGGCAATGGATTGATCGAGAAGCTGAATTGCGGCCAAAAGCTCTGGAGCCGGCTGGGTACGGGCAAACATTTCCAGATTCATTTTGACACCCGCCAGATATTGGCCCAGGCTGTCATGCAGTTCGCGGGAAAACCTGCGGCGCTCTTCATCCTGCATTTGCAGCAGGCGAGAGGTTAGATGGCGCAGAGATTCTTCACTCTCGCGAGCCGCGGCCTCGGCCTGCGCTCGTGCATCAAGTTCGGTGGTTAGAAGCCGGTAGTGAATAGAGAACAACACGAGCGACAGGACGAAGCTGATGGCCAGGGTAACGACTGTCAGAGAAAAGAAACGGTTTGAACGGATCGTGCTCACTTTCAGCAGGCGTTGCTCTTCGTCGCGCATATCCTGCGCGACGGAGGCTTTTTCGAAGGCGAGCGCCAAATCCTGGCGGCCGATCTCGCTTTGTCCGGCAATATTCCCGGGAGAGGCTTTGGCCAAAGCAATGGCCTGCCGGAAGAGACCGAGACGCTGCATCGTGAGATCTTCCAAACGGGTGCAGAGTTCCTGTTGCCGCGGATTGTCTTCCGTCAGCCGTCTCATTTCCGATAGCTTCTGATGCACTCCTGGGATGGCCGCTTCAAAGGAGGGCAATGCATTTTCATCGCCGGTGGCGACATAGGTGTTACGAGCGCGGGAGGCTTGAGCCACGGCAGCATCTATTTCTCCCAAGACAGATTGGACCTGGTAACTATGGACAACCCATTTCTGGCTGTTCCGCAGATGACCAATGGTGATGTAGGCTGCGAGTGCGCTTAAAAGGAGCACGGCAACAGCGGAAACGAAAGCTGCTTGTGCATTCTTATGTGGGGACATAGGTGGTGGTTTGAAACATCGTCCAGTACTCCTACAAGCCAGTGCGTTCAGGCCCCTCCCCAGCATGAGTGTCGCTGAGTTTTATCGTATCGTGACAACGGATTTCGCACCAGAGACTCGCCACGCGGGGCACGAACTTTGGAATACAGCAAACACCTGATTGCTCGGGCATAACCGCCGCTTATATTCAAAACACGCTACGGGCCGAAGGAACCGAGGTGCGCCGGAGTTCGCCATTTCCCGCAAGCAGAAAGAAGTCGCGATTTCCTGGCTGGTGACGGAAGGGGTGGAGGCGCGTTGAAACTTCGTATTCTGATAGCTGACGATCATGAAGTTGTGCGCCGTGGATTGGCGGCTTTGTTGCAGACGCAGGAAGGTTGGGAGGTCTGCGGCGAGGCTTCGGACGGGCGCGAGGCGGTGGAAAAAGCCAAGCTGCTGAAGCCGGATTTTGTGATTCTGGATATTGGTATGCCAAATCTCAATGGTCTGGCAGCCACTCGTCAGCTGACGCAACACGATCCTAACTTCAAGATTATCGTTCTCACCATCACGGATTCGGATCATGTGATACGAGAGGCGCTGGATGCGGGAGCGCGCGGGTTCGTGCTGAAATCGGATGCGGTGCGGGATTTAGTCTCCGCGATCGAGGCACTGCAACGCGGGCAAATGTTCTTCACGCCGCGAGTGAATGAGATGGTGCTCGCGGGATTTCTGGAAAAAGGAACTGCGGCGCCGCGTGTAGCGCCACCGAAATTTCCCAGTTTGACGCCGCGGGAACGAGAAGTGATTCAGCTGCTGGCGGAGGGAAAGAGTTCAAAGGAAGTGGCGACGCTGCTTAACCTGAGTACCAAGACTGCGGAAACCCATCGCAGCAATATTATGCGCAAGCTCGGCTTTCACTCGATACGGGATCTGGTTTTGTACGCGGTAAAGAATGACATTATCCAAGTGCATATGCCGCCCGAGGGACGAGCGCGGGATGGGTCTGCGCAATAGACATTTCCGGAACCACCGCCAGGGCTAAACTCGACCATTCTGTGATGCTTTACGCGGCCCATTCGATTTCGCTCAGGGAAATAAAAAAGCCGCCCGGACAGGTTGCCGGGCGGCGGATAAGAGTGGAGTCTAACGGCTAGCTGGCTTTCTTTTCGGAGTTGATTCTCCGCTGTTCTTCGGCATCGGCGTCGTTCTGATCGCGAGTGTCTTTGGTGGCGTTCCTGGCGGAGTCTTTGACTTTGCCCCAGGCATTTTGCACTTTGCCTTCCGCCTGTTTGGCGGCGCCGCGAGCCTGCTTTTCGGTGTCGCCGGTCCATTCGCCTACCTGCCGCTCGACCCGGCCCGCCACATCTTTCGCTTTTCCCTTTATCTCGTCCTTATCCATTTTTCTTGCTCCTCTCCGTGATTAAGATGTGGCCCGCATGGACCACTCGCCTTGCGAATTGTGAAAACTATTCTGCTGAGCGGAGCGGGTGCACTATATGGGATTGCGGCCCTGAATGAGGCGCACCAGAACTGCGATAATCGCCAGCACCAGCAAGATGTGGATGAACCCGCCCAAAGTGTAGGAGCTGACCATCCCGAGCAACCAGAGAACGATAAGAATTACCGCAATGGTCCAGAGCATCGTGATCCCCTTTCGCGCGTGGTTGTTTGTCCAGCTATTTTGCTTTCACAGGGTAGTCAAGGGCGACGACTCGGAATATCGGGTCGATTGTGTAGGTTAGGGATGAAGCAGCCCTATTTGTTGAAGAAGAGACGGGCATGCATTTGCAAAAAAGAACAAATGGACGAAGCGAATCGCACACTTGTTCTTTTTTATTGGCCGCTTGGTCGCGGTTCGGTCACTGTCGATCCCGCGCTGTCGATCTCGGGGCGAGTGAGTTTGCCCAGCAGCAAAAACTTACGCGGCTCTATCGGCTCTGGTGTTCGCAGTATCCGAGATCTGGGTCAAGACTGAATCCGCGTGCTTTTCTTCTTCGAGAGTCTGGTCGAGCAGCGCCGCTTGGGCATCGCTGCCAAGGATTTCGGCGAAAGTTCGTACCGTGCCGTAGGCAGCCATCTCATTGTGCTCGATCTTTTGCGCGGCGGCAATAATGCCGGCGTCGCGGACCGAATTATCGGCGGCATGCTTGATCACATCATCGCCTTCGGTGATGAGCGCGGCCATGCCTTTGGATTTCTTGGACTCGACGGAGCCTGTGGCTTGATTGAGAATCTGTTCGAGACGGGCGACGTGGCCTTGGGTTTCCTGCAGGTGAGTTTGCAGCGCATTCCTTAACTGAGGCTCGGTAGCGGATTGGATCATTTTCGGAAGAGCTTCAGTGATTTGGGTTTCGGCGGAATGGAGTTGCTGGAGTTGATCGATATAGAGCTTTCGAAGGCTATCGAGATTTGCGGAGGAGAATTTCATGATTTGACCTCACGAGAGTTGGTTGGATTTTCTGGTTAAAAATTTAGGATGCGAGGCGAACGGGGGTTTGTTGTCGTTAAAGTTGGGAGATCAACATTGGAGCCGACGGCGGCGAATGAAGGTGTAGAGATCCTTCGACTGCGAGTGCGGATTCGTTTCACCAATCCGCACTCTTCGCTCAGGATGACAACTGGCTCAGTGAGCTTAGGATGACAATTGGTTCAATAGATTTGCACGATGCCGTTGCGCACGGCATAGAGGGTGAGATCGGCAATGGAATGGAGATCGAGTTTTCGCATCAAGTTGGTGCGGTGCGTTTCGGCGGTTTTGACGCTCAGGCTCAGAGCGGTGGCGATCTCTTTGGTAGTTTTTCCTTCGGCGACGAGTTGAATGACTTCGCGCTCGCGGGGGGTGAGAACGTGCTGGTCCGGAGTCTCGTGCTCCTCATGGGGACGGAGATAACCGTCGAGCATCATCTGCGCGACTTTTGAAGTGAAGAAAGTGCGGCGGTTTTGCAGAGCTTCGACTGCGGCGATCAAATCGCGGCCCGCGTCTGACTTCAGCAGAAAGCCGCGGGCGCCGGCGGCGAGGACTTCGCGAACTACCTGCTCGGAATCGTGGATCGTAAGAATAAGGATCCGGGCATCCGGATTCGTGGTAAGGATTTGCCGCGCGGCATCCAGGCCATTCAAGTTTGGCATTCCGATGTCCAGCAGCAGGACATCCGGCTTGAGCTCGTTGGCCAGTTCAACGGCTTCACGACCGTCTTTGGCTTCGCCGCAAACCTGCCATCCAGGACGGTCTTCGAGAACCGAGCGAATCCCTTTTCTGGCTACCTCGTGGTCATCTGCGATAAGGATTCGAAGCACGCGCACGCCTCCTACTTCCAGTTTCGCCCGCCAGGAGTACTGATCGACGCCCGTTCCGCCGAGAGCAGGGCTGTGTTTGTAAATAGTTGCGCAGACTGGTGGTAACGGTTGCCAAAGAATCCACCGAATCGGCTTAGGGCGAAGGAATATCGGCCGCGGCGACAATAAAATACGGTTGACTCAGGTGTTTACGGTAGGCGACAAAGTTGGCAGGAGGCTTTCGCTGTACGCCGAGATGGCATCCAATACGCCGGAGGAATTTCCATGCGCTCAGCCGCTACCTGGGGCGTTGCCTCAATAACTTTGATCTTGATCCTGACCGGTGCATTGGGAACGACGAGTATGGCTCAGAGCGATGCGCCGCCGCGGACATCGATGCCGCCAGCTTCCGTGCAAACTGCGCCGGATACCTCGCAACCGGCCGCGCCTGGGCAGGTTTCGCCTGACCAATCCTCACCCGACCAATCCTCGCCTGACCAACAGCCTACCGCGCAGCCGGCTACCGGCAACGACCAGGGCATGTTCGTATTTAAGAAGCAGGTTGAAGAAGTAGTGCTGCACGCGACCGTGGTCGATCAAGACCAACATCTGGTTACTGGACTGCCGCAAAGCGCGTTCTCGATTACACAGAATGGAGTGCCGCAGACGATTACATCCTTCCGCCGGGAGGATGTACCGGTGGAAATTGGCATCGTGATCGACAATTCGGGCTCAATGCGGGATAAGCGAGGACAGGTAAGTCAGGCGGTTTTGAATCTGATTCGCGCCAGCAATTCGGAAGATCAGGTTTTCGTGGTGAATTTTGGCCAGAATCCTTATCTGGATCAGGATTTTACGTCGGACGTGAACTTGCTGCAGGCGGCATTGCATCAGGTATCGGCCAAGGGAAGCACGGCTTTGTACGATGCGATCGTGGCATCGGCAGTACATTTGGAGAATAATTCCCGTCTCAGCAAGAAAGTGCTCCTGGTGATTACCGACGGGCAGGACAATATGAGCCGGGAAACTCTGCAGGACGCGTCGAGGCGGTTGCAGCAGGCGAACGGTCCGACTCTCTATGCGATCGGGCTTTTGGGAAGCGGGCTGCGAAGCGAGGGTCGCGATGCGCTGCAGCAGTTGGCGTCGAGCACGGGCGGGGTGGCGTATTTTCCGGATTCGCTGGATCAGGTAGACAGCATTACCCGAACCGTGGCCCGGGATATTCGCAGCCAGTATGTCTTGGCTTTCAGACCCCATAATCAGAATGCGCAACCGCAGTATCGATCGCTTCGAGTGGATGCGTATGCGCCGGGGTACGGGAAGCTGACGGTGAGAACTCGGAGTGGATATTATCCGGAGCAGAATCGGTAGGCGCAGGGCTAAAACACCAGATCCTCACAAGAACTTTAAGCGGCCCGGGGAGCCCATGGCTGCAGGGATCCTTCGACTGCTTCGCTGGATGACGTAGTCTAAAAATAAAAAGGCGCGGGTTCAGCCGCGCCTTTCCAACTTCTTCGACTACGCGACGGGGGTTTCAGCGGGGGAGTGCATTTGCGCCGGCATTTGGATCTGGATGATGTTGTTCTTGATGGCGTAGACCACCAGATCGCGAATCGAGTGCAGGCTGAGTTTTCGCATAATGTTGCTGCGGTGAGTTTCCACGGTCTTGGTGCTCAGATTCAGGAGCGTGGCCACTTCTTTTGAACTCTTTCCCTCGGCCAGCAACTGGGTGATTTCGCGCTCCCGGACGGTGAGGGTCGGGAGGCTGGGGGCTTCATTCCGCGAGACGACGTGGCCTTTGTCGAGGAAGCCGGCCAATACCAGGTCGTTCACGCGCGGGGTGAAGAACATGCGCTTGCTTTGCAGGGCTTCGACGGCGGAGACGAGATCGCGCGCGGCATCGGACTTCAGCACAAAACCACGGGCGCCGGCATCAAGGGCCTCGCGAATCACCTGATCGGAGTCAGTGATGGTGAGGACGATCACTTTGAACTGCGGGTCATGTTGCATGAGCTGGCGCGTGGTGTCGAGACCGTTGAGGCTGGGCATGCCGATGTCGATGATGACGACGTCGGGTTTCAAACGCTTGGCCATCTCCAGGGCTTCGCGGCCATCGGATGCTTCTCCGCAAATTTCCCAGCCTTCATGTTTCTGAAGCAACGAGCACAATCCGCGACGCACAATTTCATGATCGTCGGCTAACAGGATTCGCAATTTCATGGCAGATCTCCTCCGGGTAAAACCTTTCTGCGTTCAACGGGCTGGGCCCACAGCGGCCAGCCTTCATCCCGAAACCTGGGGGCTTCGGGCTAATGCTGTAAAAACGCGGTGCTGACTGACGGATTCCACGGCTTCCAACAGATCACGGGCCGCATTCGACTTCACGACATATCCTCTGGCGCCCGCATCGAGAGCCTCGCGCATCATCTGCGGCGAGTCATGCTGCGTGACGAACAAAACTTCCAGACCGGCATTTTTGTGCTTCTGCTGGATCAGCCGACAGGCCTCCAACCCATTCATGCGTGGCATGGTGACGTCGAGCACAACGACGTCAGGTTGCAAACTTTCAACCTTTTCCACGGCTTCCATTCCATCGGAGGCTTCGCCTACGACTTCCCAGTCACCCCGGCCTTGTAAAAGAGTTCTTAGCCCTTGTCTGACGATAGGATGATCATCGACCAGCAGGATGCGAACCGCCATGCTGTTTTCGTTTCTCCGCTGCTGCACCGTGTAAACCCTCTAAAAAGTATTCCACGGTTGGCTACAGTTTAAGTTGGCCCTGCCGCAGACTTCTACTGGAATTAATCGAATCTAATAGGCGAATTCCGTATGTACAGACCTATCGAAGCTAGCACGCTAGCGGGTGGGGCCGAATACAGCGGATACTGTATTCTATGCCCCTTGGCTGGCAGAAACTAATTCTCGGCCGATGCGCTGGTGGGGAAATAAGTTCTGGCGTGCAAAAGCGCATCCACTGCCTCTACGATGGAGCCCACATCCGATTTGGCGCAGGCGCCACGGATCCCGGCGCGGCGAGCCTCGTCGGCCAACTGCTTGGATAAGTGGATAGTTACCAACAAAATCGGGATTTCAGGAAAAAGGCCAGAAATCTCGCGGGCGACATCCAAGCCATTCAAATCGGGCATTTGGAAGTCGAGCAAAATCATGTCCGGAGGATTCTTTTTGACTCGCTGCAGGGCTTCCCCACCAGTACGAGCCTCGTCGCAGACCTGCCAGGTGCTTTGCTGCTCGAGCAAAGCCCGCAAATAGTGCCGTACCGCGGGGTTATCGTCGACTACAAGAATGCGAACCAAGCCTCCCGCCCTTCTCGGTCTAAGTTTCCAAGATAGGAGTCCACAGCTTCGACCGCAATACCGTGAACCCCCTACACACTTTGATGCTAATGGCGATATGTACGCTTAACTCACCAGATACCTTTGTCACTACCTGTCATTTTCATTTCAATGGCCGCCGCCGCGGCCAACGGGGGAAGCAGGCTGAGGCGGAACGTGCTTTGCAGATCGCCGTTCAGCAGCAGGCGTTTCCACTCTGCGGCATAGAAGCGGGCAGCCTGGGGAAAAATCGGGATCCGCAGGAACTTTCTTTTGAAATAAACCAGTTCATTACCAAAATGCGCTGCGTCAGTGACCAGCGATGGCAGGGGCAGATCGGTTCCGCGATAGGCTTTGACGTAGCCGGAGACCGTGACAAGATAAGTCGCGAGACCATCCCAAAGACCGGCGGACTGGGCCAGTTTCCTGAGGTATGCATAATCAATGGCACCAGACTCAACCAATCGGGCGTTATCGGCAACGTCACAAAGACGCAAGTAGAAGTGACGATACATGCGTTGCAGAGTGCTGATCATGAGGCGATCTTCCGGAGCGGGCACACGAAAAGATTTTCCATCGAACTGCGCGAGGCTGGAGCGCGAGACCAGGGAATTGGTGATGGCGACTTGTTCGCCGGTCTGGCCCAGGCGCGAGATGTGGACTTCGACCAATTCGGGTAAGCCGGGGATCACGAAATTCCATTTGTTGGCGAGGCGGTCGCCCCAACTGCGTGCATCGGACTGAGCTTTGAAATGCTTCGACATGACGGCGACCACGTCGGAGGGTTCGGCATTGGCGTAGAGATCGAGGTCGTTGCCCAGGTCGGGCCAGTGATCGAGAGACTTGATCACGATCACGTCGCCGACTTCTTTCAGGGCGCCGCAGATGGGAGCGAGAAAGGATAGCGCGTGCTGGATGCGCTCGCGCTCTTTGACGATTGCCTGATCCACCCACTCTGCGCGTTCGTGCCCGGCTGCGACCATAGCTTGATGCAGGGGCGGAAAAGTGCGGGCGATTACGTGGTGGGAATTTGCCAGGCTCCAGAGCTCATCGAAATCCTCAGCAGTGAAAGTGGAAACGATCGTGGAAACATCTGCGTTTCGCACGGAATCGGTGAGGCTACTGTCGGTGGCTCCCAGGAGTAACTGGGAGAGCAGGGCTAAACTCTTATTGAAGTTTTTGGCGCTGTCCATAGTTTTTTGCTGCAAGTTTATGAGCTACTGTGCTCGTGCTTCTGTCGGCGGCGAAATTTAACCGCCGTTCTTCGATGAGGAAACTGGCCGCGCGGTTGTTAGTCCGCCAGGCTGAAGTCAGCCGCTAATGCGAGTTGGAAAGAGCGGTGTCGTTACCGCCGCAATTGGTTTCCGTGCGGCGTTCGATGGCAGTTCCCTCCTCATAGTCGTTCCAGGTTTCGATCAAAAGAAACGGGAGCGGCTTAGAATTGTCGTAATAGCGCTGATAAAAATTCAGGGTTTCGTCGAGAGTCTTGCCGCAGGCGCTTTGTATGTGGCGGTTAAGACCCCAGGAAGCTTTGGAATCGTCGAAGCCAGGCCAGGCGCCGCCGACGGCGATTTTGTCGGGCTGCTTCTGCATGGTCTTGTAGAAATTCTCAAGATAGGCCTGGCCCCAGTTGCTGCCATCAGCGGCCCATCCGCCCGGACCGGGTTGCACCCAGGCGTAGGATCCTGCGAAATCATCGGCGTACTTTGCAGGTGGCTGATCTTTGTAAATCAGGAGGGGTGGATTGTCCCATCCGCTGAAGTGCTCACGAACGCGGTTCCAATCGACGTGGCCGCCTTTGGGAAAAATGAAGACGACGGGTCGGCCGTTGTAGGTGAGATAGGCGTCGCGATACTTTGCGGTGGGGCCGAAATAATTCTTGTAGGCCTCGTCGAAGGACGCGACCTCAGCGTCGGTGGTCTGCGCGTCGTCATCCTGATCTTGGGCTTCGTTGTAGAGCAGCGCGACCTGGAAGTGAGACTCGCTGGCAACTTGCTGCAAGAGAGCGAAGTTGTGATCGGAATACGGATTGCTTTCGCCGTACCAATCCACCACAAAAGCGGAGATGCCCATCTGGCGAGCGCGCTGGATCTGCTTGCGCAAAACCGCGGGATCGTCGCTGGAGTAACCCACATCAATGTGGGTATGGTTACCGAACCATGGCATGTAAACCGCAAGCAGCTTGGGCGAAATCCCGGGCGCCATGGAGTTCTGCTGCAGCATGCGATGGGCGCCGAGCGTTGTGCAACCGCTCGCCATCACGAAGAGGATCATTGTTAGACTGAGCAACGACTTCGGCAAACGGGAACTCCATTCTTCTGGCCTATCCAAGCTAGATTAAGATGCGTTGGCAGAGGGTGCGGTTGGCAGGGGGAGAGGCTTTGGAAGCTGGAGCTTCGGAGCGGGTCAAAACTGTGGAACAGCCTGCAGTTGCCGAATCGTCCAGCGATCGGCGCCAGGGGTAATGAGAACAACGTAATGCACGGTGACATCCTGATCGTCGATGGTTTTGCTGCCGTCGAGAATTTGGAGGTGATATTGCGCGGTGTCATGCAATTCGATGACGTCGCCCTCGGGCGAGTAGAAGACCGCATCCAGGCGGTGATTCTGATTACTATAACGGCGACTCAAGCCGGATTGCTGCTGGCTGGTGACGGTTTGCCGCAGCCAGTGTTTCGCTTCGCCGGTAAAAGGGCCTTCCAGGGGATCGAAGGTATTGAACTCGAATGCCTGCGCCATGCTCGTCCACGCCAGGCGATAGTCGCGTAGGATTCCACTCTCGGTTAGATTCTCAACTGCGCGCGGGCTGGCTCTTTTTATGTCGAGTTGGACTTGTACGGAAGCATCGGCCGCGAACGAGTTGAGCGCAGGAGCGAGAAATAACAGGCCCGCGAAAAGTAAGTAGAAGCGTGGAGCGAACTTCGATCGGGTCATTCCTGAGTTCGTCGTTTTTGCAATCATGGCTGGGCTCCGATGCGGATTTCGTTTCCGATGACCACACCGGAGGCGGCAGAAATGGTGGTTGCCCCGGCGGAATCCATTTGCGCGCGAGCGATTCCCTGTTTGATCGGGGCGTCGACCGTATCTTTTCCATCGCGGCCAGTGGCAGTGAAAGTGACGATGGTGCCGTCGGGTAAAACATTCCCTGCACAATCGTGAACTGGTTCGGTTTGAACGAGGATTCCGGTTTTCGTACGCTGGCCAGTAATGCGTAAATTGCAAGGATCGGAGGCGACTTGCTGCAGCGCGCGTTGCGCAGTCAGATCATCCAGAGAGGCCGTAATGCGCACGGGGCCAGCGGATTTGCCGGATGTGGTGCGAAACCATGCAATTCCGTTCTGGGTGCGGACTGCACGAGAAAAAAGCGACGCGTCTTTCGCGGTCAACTGGAAGTTGACGTTCACTGGGGTCAACACCAGGTTGCGATATTGATCGAAGGGAAAAGCCACGCCGCTGACTGCATTGTTCAGCGCCACGGGGACGCGCGACGGGTGAACAATAAAGCTTATGCTGGCGGGCTTTCCGGCGCTGACATAGAAAGCTGAGCTGAGACAAGTGTCGGCGCAGAGAATCGCGACATAACGGCCGGCGGTCTGAAGATCCTGCGAACTGAGATGGATGTCTTCACCCAGCGAGACGTCGTTTTTGCGCGAGGCTCCGGGACCCACGAGATAAAAAGTTCCTTTGCCACTTCCAGTGGTCGAGATAGTGGTCTCTTCACCGGCGGTCGCGGAAGCAGGCACGTGGAAATCCTGCGCGGCACCCACTCCGGCCCAGGCGGCCGCGCAACAGATCAACGCGAAAATTTGAAATCGACGCGACATTTATGACTTGTTCAAACTGTATTGATTGACCACAATATGAAAGCTGTGCACTTCCGACGCCAAATTCTTCGGAATCTCAACCGCAAAAGGCTGAGACGATTGCGGCAACAGCGCTCGATCGACGTAGCCGTCGGAGACCCAGACGACCTTGCCATTGTTGTCATAGAAGCTGGCAATCACATGGGGAATGTTGACGGTCTGGCCGCCCTGATTCAGCAAGTCCCCGTGAAGAACGCTTTTGCCCTGAGGATCAGTTTCGATTCTCTGATTCATGACGCCGATCACAGGATCGGCGGAGGCGGGAACTAAAGTTGCTTTCTCGTCCATGCGAACGCTTTTTACATTTTTCAGATGCAGACCGGGAAAATCGATCCTGTAGGGAGAAACCTGTTTGGGCAACAGGATGTGATCGATTTTGTCGAAGCTGCTTTCTTCGTCGATCGGGTTGCCATTTTCACCGATAAGCGTGGCGTTCACGGTGACGAAGGCGGGTACAGTATCGTCGTTAGTGACTTCGCCCATGACCACGGCGCCTGAGCCGGAGTCGATGGCATTCATCGAAATGATGCGAACGTGGGGCGCGTCGATGTTCCGGGATCCCCACTCATCGCCGGCGCTGCCGGTTACAACATCCCAGCGAAGAAATGTAACTGGAATCACTTCCGCAGGAACGTTGGCCACTTGCACCTTGGGCCAGACGGCCTTCCACACGTCACCTTCGCGGATGAAGTGAATATCACGAACGTCTTCGAGCGGGCCGACGGGCGTGGAGAAATGGAGATGCACACGCATCTCGGCCTGGTCATTGGTGGCGTGTAGCGGGCGTGATTCGTAACCTTCGAGACTGGAGAAGGAGCGCAAGCTGCCATCGGAGCCCGTCCAATCCTGGATGAAAGCCTGCTTCGTGATTCCGCTGGAAGAAGAAACGTCGGCGAAAGCGCGGTCCCAGTTGCGACGTTGCACGTCCATCAAGAGGTTATCGACAGCCTGCTGCGGCGTGGTGGCTTTCGCGGTGTGCAGAGCTGAACCTTTGGTGACACCAACCGGAACTCCGGCCTGCGTAGTTACGAAGAGGCCGAGGACCATCAATCCGACCGTCACCGCCACGAGAATAATGGGCACAGCATATTTCATTGGATAATCCTCACGGCCAGTTAAGAGGCCACTCTTTGTCGCTGTCCTTGTCCCTGTTGTTGCCGCTCAGGGCCGGGCGAATGAACTGGGATGCCGCCAACGGAGATGCGTCGAGTCCGGGGCAAGAAGAGTTCAAAGAAGATGGCCAGGAAACTCACGCCAATGGGCAATATTCCCCAAAGCAAACCCTGCCAGACTGGCGGTATGGCGTCAGAAGGGATTTGATGGGCGGGCGGAACGTCTTCTTTGGACCAAGCGGTAATCTCGCCGTTGTTGAAGGTCTCAATCTTTCGCCATCCCACGAAAGTGAGCAGCGGCTCGTAATAGGGATCGTGGACAAAAATATATTTCAATCCGTAGCGGTTGGCGTGCTCGAGCATGGCGCGCAGAGCGGACATGCCGGCCGTGCCGTAGAACTTGGAGTTTGTGAGCTGGGCCGATCCGTAGTGCGTCATCTCGGGAAGCAGGCGAGCTGAGTTGTAGTCGCCATCGACACTCCCAGCGTCGGTGTAAGTGGAAACCTTGGCCAGTTCACTACCGAAACCTAAAGTGAGGTAGCGATAAGAGTCGTGGCCGTCACGGTTAAGGAAAGCGATTACGGGCTGAACATTTATGGTGCCGGCGGGACGGAAAGGATTGGCGTTGAGCCAGAAGAGGGCGGCGCCAATGGTGGCCACCGACGCGAGTGCAAGTCCGACCGCAGCTTTTACCTGAAAACGATCGAGGAGTTCAACGGCAAGAACTCCGACGAAGGGCATCGCCATCAGAGTGGCCCAGAAGGTGAAGCGCTCGAAGGTCAGAATCTCGAAGGCGCGTCCCAGCAACCAGCGGGGCAACGGAGTGGTGCCACCCAGTCCAAAGATAAAAGTTAGCCAGAAGCCGAGCAGCAACGGCCGCCAGCGTGGATTGGAGGCGCCGCGAATCACGATGAACGGCAGAGCCAGAATTAAAGCGCCATAGGGAATGAGGAAATAATTAACCGCCGTAATGGAATTCAGCAGGAAGTTAGCACGGCTGTCGTGAGGAATTGGAATCTGGTGAATGGGATGTTGAATGAGGGCCAGCCAATATGGAAGGAGAACGATCGCCACTCCTCCCGCGACAAGAACTCCAAAGACGGCTGCGCGCGACAAAACACCAGTGATTGATCCCGCAACCCGTTCGTCACGTGCGTCCAGATAGGCGGTCCAGAGAACAGGACCGGCAAACAGTACGACGCCGAAAATCAAAGTGACGTGATGGGCGGCGGCTGCGGTAAGGCTGACAGCGACACCTTTGATGAGAGAACGGCCGGAAGCCTCCGTCATCCATTCATAAAAATATGGCAAGGCGTTCAAGTAAAGCGCCGCGGAAGCAACAGTAGCCAACTGTCCAGCCTGGTACACAAGGAAAGCCAGAGCACCTAGAAAGACGGTGCCTAATGCGGCATAGCTGGCAGAGCGGTCATCGATCCAGATCTTGGCGAAGCGAAAAACTCCTACGGGCAGCAGCAGGACTGCGATCAACTGCACCAGCATGTAGCCCATTTTCAATCCGACGACATTCGACAGCAGGGCGATCCACTGGTGAGTTAACGGAGGATAAGTAGTTTGGGAGAAGCCGGCAAACCACTTTTCATTCCAGGGATTGAACCAGTGATGGGCGTAGTGCGAGGCAAAAAACATGTGAAAATTTGCGTCGAACGAGCCGGCGGGAAGCTCCATCAGCAGGAGCGGCCCGTGAACGGCGAGTGCCACCAAGACGATTGCGAGAAGAGGAATCGGCCGAGAATAGTTGCTGTAGTTACCGTAGTTACTTGGGACGGTGCTCACTATTGTGCGCTCCTATCGCGCGCGCCCATACCTGGCAGCGAACAGCTTGGATTCGGAAATCCAAGCCAGGGTTTACTTTTTTCTGCGGGTTTTCCCGTAGGGGTTTGATTAGAAAAGCAGCCTTAGCGAGAAGACTGGCATCTGATGGTGGCCGCAGAACTTTGTGATGCGGGAGGTAAATCAAGACTTGCGCCTAGCGTGGTGATTCAGTGAAAAGCCGATTTCCGCTCACGAGCTTTTGCATCGTTTTTCTTTTCAGTACGGCTCTCTCTCAAACGTATGACATTAATGGCCAGGGGAGTAGTGCGCCTAAGGACCAGAAGGGCCAACCAAGCTCGTTGCAGCCAACGCAACAGGGCAGCTCCGATCAGAATGGAAATGGATTTGGCTGGGGATCGAGCATTGACGTGGCACGCCAGGCGCGAGCAGCGGACGAAGCGTTGAAGAGAAACGATTACGCGGCGGCGGTCTCGTTTGCGGAGCGCGCTGCGAAATCAGCTCCACAAGATGCAGAGTTATGGTTCCTGCTGGGCTATGCTGACCGGTTGGACGAGCACTACCAGGCTTCGGTTGACGCCTACAATCACGGGCTTAAACTAAAACCGAATTCGACGAACGGCATGGCGGGCTTGGCGCAGACTCTGGCGAGAATGGGCCGGGTGGCGGACGCGGAGGCGTTGCTCAAGCGGGTCACCGATGCTAATCCGAAAGATGCGAACAGCTTGCAGTTAGCGGGCGAGCTTTTGCTGAATTCGGATCCGACGCAGGCTTTGGACTTTCTGAAGCGCGCCGACATGGTGAGAGCTTCGGCGCACACTGATCTGCTGATCGCGCATGCTTACGAACGCCTCGGACAGCCGGATGAATTCACTCACTATCTGAATCTAGCGAAAAGCCGCGCTCCCAATGATCCCGAAGTGATGCGCGCAGTGGCTGGTGAGTATCGCGACCAAGGGCAGTTCGATCAGGCGATCGCGACTTTAAAGGCGATTCCCAAGAAAACGACCGACATCGAAGCCGAACTGGCCTACACGTACGAGCTCGCGGGAAAGCCACAAGAAGCTGCGGACTTGTATACACGCCTGGCGAAGGCAGCGAAGGGCAACATTGGATTGGATCTGAGCGCGGCGCAAGCACTGGTTGGATTGGGGCAGATGGATGCGGCGCAGGCGTTTCTTGATGATGCGAAGAAGATCGACAGCAACAACTACCGGCTGCATGCGATTGAGGGAACGATTGCCGAAGCGGACAATCGTTATGCCGATGCGAGTGCGGAATATAACCTCGCCATCAGCAATCTTCCTGCGAATGTTCAGGAGGGGCCGCTTTATCCAATTGAACTTCGATTGAATCTGTATGAACTGGCTTTGCGCCAGGATGATGAAGCGGCGGCGAAAAAAGAACTGGATGCGGCGACAGCCGCGATTCAGCAGGTGAACGTTCCGCCGGCTTCGCGTCCTGAAATGTTGCGGTTGCGAGCTGCCATTGAAGCGGGGTCCGGAAATACGGATGCGGCGAACAAAGATCTGCAGGAAGCGTTGTCACTGGCGCCGGGAAATATGAATTCTCTTTTGAACTACGCCAGTTTGCAGTGGAAGATCGGGCAAAAGGATGCGGCGCAGGTCACTTTTGAAAAGGTTCTTGAAATCGATCACAACAATCGAACGGCGCTGGCTTCGCTAGGATATCTGGCGCGCGATAAGGGAGACACAAAGCTAGCAGAGACTTATTTTAAGCGGGCGGTGAGCGCTCATCCAAAGGATTACGAGCCGTATCTTGCTTTAGGAGATTTGTATACGGCTTCGCGAGACTTTCCGGCGGCGCAACACAATTATGAGGAGGCCTACCGCCGCATGCCTACGAACGCGATGATCATTGCTGGCGGCACGAACGCGGCACTCGAGGCGCAGAACCGGGATTTGGCGAAGCAATGGCTGGATCGGGCGCAAGGCAAGATAAATGACAATCCTCAGGTAAACCGCGAACGTGAGCGCTATCTTACGCTGAAAGGTGATTACGCAGAGTCGGCGAAGCTGGGATATTACGTTCTCGGAAAACTTCCCCATGATCGTGAAGGCGTGGATTACCTGGCCTACGATCTTTACTACTTGAGCCGTTACGACGAAGCGATGGCGCTGGTGAAGAAGTACGAACCAATCCTGCCGAACGATAAGAATCTCCCGCTGGTTGCGGGAAATGTGAATGCGCACGATAGGCATTTGCAGGACGCGGTTACCAACTACACTCGCGCGCTGGACCTTGACCCTAAGATGGCGGCAGGCTATGAAGCTCGCGGCTTTGTATTGAACGACCTGAAGCAACCCGCGAAAGCCGCAGAAGATTTCAAGACCGCGATTCAATTGCAAAAAGATTACGGTGAAGCGCATTTGGGCTTGGCATTTTCCGATCTGCAGTTGCACCGGCCGAAACCTGCATTGGCGCAGTTGGACGTGACCCAGAAAATAATGGGCAAATCGCATGTGTGGCATCTGGCGCGGGCTGAGGCTTACCGGCAGGAGCAGGATTTCGTCCACGCGGAGCCGGAATACAGAATTGCGCTGCAGGAAGATCCCAATGATCTGAGCACGGAATTGGCGTACGCGGATACGTTGTTCCGATTGCGGCGCCCGCAGCAGGCGCTGAACGCTCTGGACGTCGCGCAGAAGTTGGCGCCTACGGATGCGCGAGTGTATGCGCTGCGAGCGCAGGTTCACGCAAAGGAGAATGACCGGACTGCGGCGATGCAAGATATTCAGTTGGCCGAGCAATACGGCAAGGATGACATCGACATCCTGATGGCAACGGGAGATGCCCTTTTAAGTATGGGTGACCGCGATGCGGCCATGCAGAGATTCGCGCGGGCGCTCGATGTTCCGAACGGAGACCGGCTGGGAGTACGTTTGGCGATTGCGCAGGTGTTCATGCGACAGGGGCATCCCGATGACGTGCGCCGGCAACTAGCGCTGGGTTTTGCCGAAGCACGCGAAGGCAATTCGCCTGTCTCTCCGGAAGACATTTTGGAAGCAGCCAATATTCTTCTTGGCATTCATGATTTCGATTTGGCTGAGACCTATTTCGATAAGGCGAAGCTGGCGGGCGCCAATCCACGATTGGTGGAGATTGGACTGGCCAATACTTATGTGGCGGAAGGGCAGACGCACAAAGCGGAGGACGCGCTGGCCAGCCTGGGACCGGTCAGCGATTTTACTGACGATCACGATTACATGCTGGCTGCCGCTAACCTTTACCGACAGCGGCAGGATACGGTGCATGCGCTTTCCTCGTTCGTGCAGGCCAACACGGTTGCTGGCCAGGACAATCAGGCCATGACGCAGACGGCGCAAAATGAAGTGGCCATCGAGGAAGGGCATGAGATCAATCAGAATGTAAGCCTTGCGCCGGAAGCGTCGTTCGCGCCAGCGCTGGAAGATATTAACGTCTACACGCTAGACGCGGAAATTCTGCACGTCACCAACAGTCCGGCGCTTTTGCCTCCGCCGCGGCATTCGTTTGAGAACTTAGCCGATACTCACTACAGAATCCATCTCAGCGGATTTCCGGTTATTTCGGGTTTTGTGGGAGAGAGTTTCACTACTGGTCGTTTCCTTTTCCCCAGTGAGAATGTCATCGAGGACCGCAACACTTACGATACTTATTTCAACGGTGGAATCACACCGGTTCTTCATGTGGGCGCGAACTCGATCGCCTTCAACGGCGGGTTGCAATACGATATCCGCCGCGACACGATTTCGCCGGTGTACTTGAGCCAGAATCTTTTTCGGCAGTTTCTTTATATTTCCACGAGTTCGTTCAAGAATTGGGTTTCGTTCAACGGCAGCGGCATCCGCGAAGCGGGACCGTTCACAGATCAGAATTTGCATTCGCGGGATCTTGCCGCAACCGCGGAATTTACCGTGGGAAGGCCGTGGGGACACACCTCCCTGCTGACCGGATATATGGTGCGCGATCTTTTGTACCGTCCTTTAATCGAGGAATATTTCAATACCTCGACCTACATCGGATTGCAGCAGAAGTTCGGGAGCCGGTTGACCGCAGCGGTGCTGGCTGAGGATCTGCGATCGTGGCAAGTGCAGAACACGAACTATGCCATCGCACAGGCCTTCTTGCCGGGAGGGCGCTTCGACTTCCGCGCCAGTCCGCGATGGGAAGTTCAAGGGTCGTTCCTGCTGTCGCGTGGCGAAGGGTACCACGAATACGACAACGCGCAAAGCCAGTTCGTGGCGGCTTACACGCATACGAACCGCGTGGCTTCGAGAGATGAGGGGAAATTTGGAGCGCTCATGAATCACTCGTTCCGCTTCTCGTTCGGAGTTCAGCAGCAGACTTTCTACAGCTTTGCCGGCGGTTCCAGGAACACGATCCTTCCGGTGATTCACTTCACTCTCTTCTAGATTTGGATTGGCACTTACCCGATGGCAGAGACGATGGCGGAAAAAACGAAAAGCGATGTGGCTGCGCCAGTGAGTGCGAACGCCGCGCCAGCGAGAGTGCCGGCTAAGACGCTGAAGTCGCAATTGCTGGGCGGCAGCCTGACCTTGCTTGCGGGATCGGGGTTGGTGGGAATAACCAACCTGCTCTACAACGTGGTAACGGCGCGTCTTCTGGGGCCCACGGGATTCGCACATGCCACCGCGGTCTATACCCTGCTGATGTTGCTGTCGTGCATTACCCTGGCGTTCCAGGTAGTGTGCGCGAAATATATAGCCAGAACTGAGTCGACGGGATCTCGAGCCCAGGTTTTTGCCAGCCTGCACCAGCGTGCCTGGATGGCCGGACTGGGAATTGGCTTAGTGCTGTTTTTGTTCAAAGGCCCGCTGACAGCCTATTTGAATTTGCCCGATCCAGTGCTGATTTCGCTGCTGGCGTTGGGAGTAGCTTTCTACGTTCCGCTGGGAGTTCGGCGCGGATACATTCAAGGGATTCACGCCTTCGGTCCACTGGCGATCAATTTCATGCTGGAAGGACTGGTGAGATTAGGCGGTGCCTTTGTATTGATTGAAGTAGGGTTGGGGGTAAGAGGGGCGGTTCTGGCGAGTGTGTTAGCCGTCTTTGTCAGCTACTTTGCCGCGCTGCCCAGTCCCGGTGTTACTTCTCTGCGATTTAAGGGAGTCGCGATTTCCTTCCGCGAAGGCCTGCAGGCAATTGTCTTTTTCTCAGGCCAAACGGTGATTAATAATTTCGACATTGTTCTGGTGAAGCATTTCTTCCCTCCGGTGGAAGCTGGCTTGTACGCGGCGGTAGCGCTGGTGGGCAGGCTGGTCAACATGTGTGCGTGGTCGGTGGTGAACACCATGTTTCCGGTCTCGGCAGGGGCGGGCGGCGATGAGCATGAGGCCAGCCAGGTGTTGTTCACTTCCCTGTCGATGGTGTTTCTGATTCTTTCCGCGCTGATTTTTGGGATTTGGATGGTGCCAAGCTTTTTGTGGCGCACGCTTTTTGGCGCGCAATTTGAGTTGGGTAGCTACGGGAAGCTGGCTCCGCTGCTGATTCTGTATGCCATCACGGCGGGTATTTATTCCTTGAGTTCGGTGATTATCACTTACGAAATGTCACGCAAGATCGCGAACACGAGCTGGCTGCAACTGGCCTTCAGCGGCGCCATGGCCCTGGGGATTCATGTGCTCCACAATACGCTGCGCGAAGTGATCGTGATCCAGTTGGTGTTGATGATTATTCTGCTCTTCGTGCTGATGATCCCGCTGCTGCGGCATCAGCTGACACCGAAAGCTCTCGGCGTCTATAACAGTCTTAGCATTCGGCGATTGCTGACGGAAGAAGAGGTGATGTCGGAATTTCTGCGGAGCGAGTTTCATCATCCGGAGTTCGATGATTATCGCCACGAGTTCGAAGGATTGGTGAAGCAACCGGATCTCAACAGTTCGCGGGAGAATGCGTTGCGGCAAGCGCTGCTGTTTTTGCGGCGAGGGCCCATGTGGCGGGAGTTGCCGGTGGATACGAAGTGGTATGAGGTGGAACTGACGCTAGACGATCTGGACCGCATTCGTTTTTTCCCCAGGGCACAGTGGCGGCGGGCAGCGGCAGGCAGCTTCCACATGAAAGAAGTAGTGGAGCGAATGCGGCCGCAGGTGGAAGAGAGCACCAATGACGAGTTCTTTCGCAAGCTCCGGTTGTTGAGCCAGTCGATCGAGCAGAACCTGATCAATCCCACGGTTTTGTTGATTGGGGTGGATGGTACGGGGCCGCTGACGATTCTGGACGGGAACCATCGGATGGCGGCGGCGATGTTAAGGAACTCGGCTCCGGTGCTGGACCGCTTCCGATTTATCTGCGGATTCTCGCCGCAGATGATCCGCTGCTGCTGGTACCACACAAACGTGAACACCCTGCTGCGGTATCTGAAGAATTTTGTGCGGTATTTTTCTTACGATCCGGAAACGGATATTGGGCGCTTCCAGGAGCGCGGGCTGTAGGTAAAGTTCGGCATGCGAAGGAAAAAGCGGACACTATTGTCCGCCCTTATTTCTTTGCGGGAATTGTTGTTGCCAGGTTATTGCGGCGGTGGAACGGTTGCAGGGGGCGTGGTCGGTTCCTGCACTACTGAATTATCGCGCCGTAGCAGGTGAACCGGTTCGTTCTCCTGCCGACGGATATTGCGCTCCTGTTGGACCTTCGCTTCTACTTTGTTATCGCTGTCGGAGGCCACTACGCCGAGTCGTTTGCCTTCAGCAGAGCTTCGGGTAGCTAATCCCACGGGAGTATTGGCGCCGCCAAGCTGCTGGGCTCGATCGTAGAAAAATTGGGCTGTCTCGCGATCGCCTTCGAGTTCTGATAGGTACCCGATATTGTTGTTGGCGAATGCATTGTTGGGATCGAGAGCATAGGCCTTGAGGAAATCTTGTTCCGCGGCTTTAGGTTCGTTGCGGTTCAGCGCCGAGACTCCGCGTGTATTCAACTCGGCAAGACGAACTTGGAGGGTCATCTCGTTCTGCAGACGGTTACGCAGATTGCGGGCATTCTCGGCGGCCATCTGAGCGACGGGTTTTCCTCTCCACGAACGGTCGAGAGTGACCACGGCGGCGGCATCCGAGTGGATGGCGGAGGCGGAATCGTAGTAGCGCAAGGCTTCCTGTGATTCGCCTTCCATCTCTTTTGCGACACCCATGTTGTTGAGGGTGAAAATATTGTTGGGATCGGTCTTGAGCGCCTTCTGCAGAAGAAGATCAGCCTCGGGGCCGCGCCCCTGCGAAAGCAGGCGTACCGCTTCTACGTTATCGTGATTGATTTGCAGCGGGACGTCTGGAATGGCCAAGGCGGCTTTGAGAGTGCTTCCCTCGATGCGCGGAGAGCTCGCTATAGCGATATCGGCATCCGTGGCTTCCTGTCCAGCGAGCGTGTAGAAACGCTGGGCGCGGTCCACTTGCCCTTGCAGTTCAGAAACGTAGCCGAGATTATTCAGCGTAAATGGATCGTCGGGATCGAGTAGATAGGCCTTATAGAAAAATGCTTCCGCCTTGGTGTAGTTGTGCTTACGCACGGCTTCGACGCCTTCGCGATTCAGGCGCTGGACCGGGGTCAGATGGCTGCGCTTGGGCAAAGTGATTTTAATGTCGCCAGCCCGGGCTTGCGGTGCCGCTCCTACGATCGAAACGGTGACTACTGCAGCAGCAAGGCAAGCTTTCCAGGACATTCGACGAAACCTCTTGGGCAGAATTCGCACACAGAATTGGTACAAAATGACGCGTTATTGAGATGCCAATTACTCCTCTACGTTTGTCGGCTCCTCAGGTGATTTTTGTAGGGATTTTGACTACCTTAGAGGCCAAAAACGGCATCGAATAACCGCGCAGAAATTACTGTGTCTGTAGCATCGAGGGTGGGGACAGCGATGGGTTCGTTTTTCTCGAAATTATCCAGTGGCGCTCTAACCGGGCTGATTCTTGGGTCAGTGGCGTACGCGCAGGCAACGGCATCGCAATCGGTAGTTTCTGCCGACTCAGCTTCGTCGGCGCCGGCAACCACTCGATCCTCCGTCACTCCGGTTGCGGTAACGCCGGAGAATGCGGACATTGTGGTTGATCCCGCCAGCTTGCTCCCCGATTTGCCGACGCTTCCGCCAACCAAGGCCAGTTTGATCGGCGGAACGATTCAGCGAGTGGACCGGGTACGCGATGAGTTGACGGTGCAAGTATTCGGCGGCGGAAAAATGAAGGTCTTCTTCGATACGCGCACCCACATTTATAACGGAAGCGCGCTGGGTGCGACTCCCGACTTGAGAGTGGGGGATCGCGTGTACCTGGACACGATTCTGGATGCGGGCAATATTTTTGCTCGCAATATTCGGCGGGCAACGCAAACAACAGGTGGAAAAAGCCAAGGGGTTGTGATCAGTTACCAATCAGGAAAAAATGAATTGCTGTTGCGCGATCTGCTTTCACCCGAGGCGGTGAAATTGCGCGTGACGCCGAATACGCAGATTGTGCAGGATGGGCACGTGGCCTATGCGAACCAACTGGTTCCCGGAACTCTGGTGGATGTGGATTTCGTCGCGCAGAAGGATGATCGGGACGCGCAAAAAATTTCCATTCTGGCGGTGCCCGGGACTGACTTTACATTCGCGGGTGTGGTCACATCTCTGGATCTACACATTGGGCTTCTGGTACTGACTTCGCAGACGGACCGGAAGACTTACGAGATCTATCTGGATCCCGCTGCGATTACGGTCGACGACGGGTTGCATGCGGGAGCGAACGTTACTACGGTGGCCCGGTTTGATGGGTCGCGCTACGTGGCGCGAACGTTGACGGTGAATTCGCGCTAGCTAGCTGGTGACCTGGAACGATTGCGAAGAAGCTACGGAAATAGAATCGGGGACCGACAAAGTGTTTGACGGTTTCGGCCAGCGCGGCTGCGAACTCTTTGCAGTGGAGCGTCAACGGCAACGAGAACACGGTGGACCACTGCGCGGTATACATCAGCAATGATGGCGAGAACCTGATGCCATTGACCGATATTGCCAGCGGAATCCACTCGCTGAATCTATGTGGATTCCCGATTCCTGATGGAGGTTACAAAATGTTTGTGCAGGCGGTCGGCAAGCCGACGCTCGCCAACCAGATCAGTGGGGCTACGAGTTTCACGGCGACTTGTGCAGCGGCCCAACCAACTTCGCCACCCTCTCCCGCTCCGCCTCCCACGCCGAATCCGACGCTGTCCTTTAGCGCATCACCCGCATCCCTTACGATTTCGGCGGGGGCTACTGGAAGTCTTACGGCGACTGCGAAGCCGCAGTCCGGATCGTTCAATAACGCAATCGCGCTGAGTTGCAGTGGCATGCCAAGTACGATGAGCTGCTCTTTTTCTCCGGCGAGCATTACTCCTGGTTCCGGCATGGCTACTTCCTTAGTTACAATTTCCGCGAAGGCAGCAAACGGGCACAAGTCCGCTTCCGCCGCGGCCCCCGACTCACCTTTACGGCAGCTTGTTACTGAGCTTCGGGATCGTGGGCTTTGGTTTTCTGGGGAAGGGCGCGGGTAAGCGCGGGGCACAAGGGATCGCTCTCTGCGCCGTCATCGCTCTGGGAATGCTGGGTGCTTCGTGCGGAAGCGCCAGGAGCGCGGGAACTGAAAGCGCCGCCGCTGCTGCCACTCCGGTCCATTACTCCGTTACCATTCATGGGAATTCGAGTGCCAGCCAGCTTTCCACGACCGTCAACGTTATCGTCCAATAAGTGCATATTAGACGAGTGATTGTTGGTTGAGTGGTCATTGTTAGAAGCGTTGGCTGCGGGACGATGAAGCGCGGAGCGGTGAACCCAGCCGAGAGACTTTCTGGTCATCAGTCTTAACAGCAGCGATTTCGACGGAACCCAGCTGGGGAGCTTGCGGAATCGAGTGATGTGACGCAGAGCCACCGTTCTCTGCTCCAGTTCGAAGTGGCGCAGATATTTCAGGACGATGTTTGGCATGGTCATGCGCAGAGCGGCGGAAAAATTCTGCTCTGCCATGTTCTGTTGTTTGGTGGAATCCGACAGAAAACGGATCAGACAATCCGCAAGATTTCTGGCGTCACCCGGCTTGTAAAATTCAATCGCCATTCCCTCGCCATCAGACATTTGGCGAAAATCTTCCAGATCTGCGCAAACAATTGGGACTCCGTAGGCGCAGGCCAAGTGCGCGACTCCGCTGCACCCCGTGGAAGATGAGTAAGGCATGACCGCGACTGAGGAGCTTTGGAAAAGATCGGGCAAATCGTCTTCGTCAACGTAGCCGGTGAATTCGATTTTTGGATTCGCCGCACACTTCTTCTTCATCGATTCGACATAGCCGGCTGCTTGCGGGTGGTTACCCCCAGCTACCACTAACTTCGCGTTGGGCAGAGCTTCCGAAATATATTGAAAGGCCTCGATCATCAGCTCCAGTCGCTTGTAGGTTCCCCATTTGCCAAAGGCCAGAATGCGCTGTTCGGGATTTCCGCGCCGCGACGAATCGGGGAATTGGGGCTCGCGAGACAGAATTCCATGGGAACGGAGATGCACGTTATCGCGACCGTATTTTTCGTGGAGAATCTTGCGATATCCGGGCATGAGCACGGAGACGGAGTTGGCGAGAAGAAGCATGCGGGTGGCCACGGCTCCGGCCAGGCGATAGGTGCGCGCGTAGCGCACACCGGCATCCTGCAGGTTCACGGTGTCAATGAGATGGTGAAGCGTGACATGGGTATAGCAACCGCTGAGACGGGAAAGCAGTGGAGTGACGAGTCCGGCAAACGCAATCAGGGGATTGCGGCCGAAGGTGCTGAAGAGCAGATTGAACCAGACGACATCCGGCTTCTGTTTGCGGATGACGTTCAAAATGCGGGCCGAACTGGCGGCATCGTTAAAAGACCAGCAACGCTCCACCGTAAATTCCGGCAATTCGGGAGCGGGAGAAGAAAGTGTGTCGGCGAGAACTGTAAGGCGGATGAATGGATTGCGCTGCAGTTCGTGCGCGATGTGAAGCCCGTACTCGCTGAGCCCGCCCTGGCTGGGCGGGAAGGTTGTAACCAGACAAATCTTCATTCAGTCTCCGGCTTGGGGTCGATCAAAATTCATCGATCGGGCTCCGTCGATCAACCGTCGCCGATCTAAATAACGACAATTCAAAGCTCCGACAATTGGAGCTTTGACCATCAAGGTTCGATGAGTTCGCCGGGGGAGATGTTGGCTGGACTTGGAAGTGAAACTGCGGAATGTCGTTCCGCGAGATGAAGACTCTTTTGTTCGAGCGCTTCCAGCATCTTGTTCCTGACGCTGGTTTTCATGGCCTCGACCGAATCAGGCCCGACAACCGTGATGGTGCCAGAAAGTGTGGCCAGACGAAGATACGACTCCCGGTTGCGACGGACAAATTCCAAAGGGTATTCGGGCTTGCGGGCGTGCGCGGCGGCCGGATCGGCGTCGATCACCAAGGCGAGGTCAGGCCTGGGCACGAGTTTCAGCAAAAGCCGAGCAAAAATTGCGGTGGACTTGTGGTCGAGAGGGAGATTCGCGAGTTCATCGTAGATATAGCGGTCGAAGATGACGACGTCCGCACCACTTTTTCTGGACTGACGAACCCGTATACAGAGATTCATCGCGTCGGCAAGGTAGAGCCCGAAACGCATCGCTGTAACTGGCCATGAGGTTACATTCTTATCGCGCCGCTGCAGAGGCTTTTCCGGGCTGCCGACGCCGGCATCGCCTTTAAATGCTTTTAAGCTCATGAACTCGCGGCTGCGGGAGAAACAGACAACGTTATCCCAGAAGGTGAGAAGCGTTGTGCGCAACCCGGAGTCGTTTAGCCAGGTTTCGAGCGCAGAAATTTGCGTGCTTTTGCCGGCACCGTCGATTCCAGAAAAGCTAACGATCATCACGGGAAATTCGCTCCAAAATCCTCGATCGCTACAGTCGCAAATTACTGGCTAATGGGCCCCTGGAGGTTTGCTGCCAGTCGCTTCTGTCAGGCCAACAACGACTCCGACGGCGACTGCGGCTCCGATGATTGCGGCAGTTCGGATCACGATGGTACGGGTCCGGCGTTGTTTGGCGGGCGCAATGGCCACGCCCGCGGGTTGTGAGGCTGCGATTCCGCCGGCATGCGTCGGCTCGGCGGCAGCGGTTCCAACCGGCTTTTGTGCAGCCGGCTGCGCCTGAGTTTGCGGAGGCGGAGCTGTTTGCTCTTGCTCTTGTGGCGAAGGTGGAACCGACGAACTCTGCGATTCTGACGCAGCGCTTTGCGGAAACGCGGGTGATTGCGATTTCGCGAGAGTCGTGCCGGGACTATCCGGCAACTCTCCCCCCGCGATTTGTTGTCCGGCCACCGACGCAGCCAGCCCGCATACGGACCCGAGCAAGACCATGTTGCGAGCCAAGCGCGCGATTCGATTTCTCCATAGCTGCATGGACACCCCTCGACCCCAAGTGAAGGACATTAACTTGCGGCTTTCAGATCGGTAAGCCCCTGGGGTGCGGCATACCAAGGCTGCGGTTGAGGAACTGTTGCCGGGGCAAAAATCTGGAAGCTGCGAACGGCTTCTTCGGAAGTTGCGAACACTTCGAAAAGCCGATCCACGCGCATCAGTTCCAAAATCACCGCCGAGGCTGGCGAAACCGCTGCCAGCTTGAGGTCCCCGTCGCGCTTCATGGCCTGTTCCAGGCACTGGAGAAGCATTTCCACTCCAGCGCTATCCAGGTGCTTTATTTGCGAACAATCCAGAACAATGCTCGGACGATCGCCCTCCAAAAACGGTTGCAACTCCTCCAGGAAAGATCTTGCTTCCTGATGATTCAGCCGCTCTGGTAACTCCATTACAATTACGGGGCCCCGCGTATACATGTAAGTCACTCCTGGGAAAAGTTGTTTCCGAACTGCCATGTGTCTGGCATTGTTGGTGTCTGTGAAACTATGGAATCTTCTTGTATTTCGATTGGTTCGTTGATGTAAGTGAACGTGTGCGCAACATGGCGGCCAGGTGCAGTCGTAAAACGCATGACTTTGGGATCGACAATCTCGACCGCTACATCACGCTCGAGGTTCCACAACTGATTTCCGCTGGCGACGGCGTGGCACAGATCAAGACAGATACCAACAGTGGTGTTTGCCAGGATGGAACTGTCTTCGATCACAGTGCCGCTGTCGACACAGCAATCTCTTTCGATGTCACTGAAGCGGGTGACCAGAGCGTCCGCTCGAATTTTGGATCCACATCCGATGTAGGCAGGGGCAACGATGCGCGCGCGCCGATGCACTTCACCGCCCTCATCGATCCAGACTCCGGGCCTGACTTGTCTGCCGCAGGGAGCCGTCTCGCAGCTGCGGCGAAGAATGTCGGCGGCAAGGCGGCGCAGATCCCGCGGCTGAAGCAAACGATTTGCATACTCGCGGATGAAATACTTCGGCGCTCCGTTCTGGCCAACGTGGTTCAGGGAAGCCTCGAACTCGACGCGGTGTAGCTTGGAGCAATCGACCACCCATAAATCGAGTGGCCCCTCGTTGTCGAAAGTGCGAGTGATAGGCTGGCGCGACTCGCGATGAAAGCAGAACAGGTCGAGAAGATCGGTTTCGGTATAAATATTGGCCGAGTTCACAAAGGCGTGGGTGATTCCCTTTTGCGAAAACGATGCAAGCTCCTGGCTGATCGCAGAATCGAGATCCTTCACTGCCTTTAGGGTGACGTTTCCAAAAGCCGCCCGAAGTAGCGGCATGCGGGTAAGCGTGCTGGCCTCGGCAAGAACCGAAATGCATTGGACCTCGATGGCCACGAAGCGTTCGACCAGGCGTTCAAGAACTGAACAGCCTACTAACTCGATCAATTCCAGAGGGATATCAAGAAAGCCCGGCCATTCCGAACCCGCGAGTTCGATCGAGGCAGTGACTTCTTGAGCCCGTTCCTGATTCTTCCCGCTAATGGTTAAAACAACTCCTAGCCCCACGGACTTTCTTCCCCTCTCGGCCGCTAGCAAAAAACGGACCGTCCACATTTCCTAAGCGCGTCGCCTTACTGAAATCTTATGTTCGTAAGCTTCAATCTTCTGTCTTTCATGTTTCACCGCCGAACTTTCGTCGACGAAACTTGGCTTAGGATCTCGCGGTCACGGCGCTTGCGCCAGACTTGCATGGACGTGCAGGGCCGTTCTTGGGAAAAAGCAAGTCCCGCATTTTCATCTTGGCCTTGTGTAGTTGCGATTTCGAGTTTCCGATAGAGCATTGCAACTGCCGCGCGATTTCGTGATGCTGAAATCCCTGTACTTCATGGAGATCAAAGATTTGGCGGCAGCCTTCTGGCAGTTCTTCGATCGCGCGGCGCAGCGCAATGCGATCGACGGCTCCGGAGAGATTCGGGTCAGCTTTGCCTACGTCCCGTTTGAGCGATGGCGACTCAGCCGAAACCGGCTCATCCAACGACAGTAGCGGAGGAGCCTTCCGCCGGCGCAACTTCATCAAGACCGTGTTGACGGCAATTCGGTAAAGCCAGGTGGAGAAAGCGGAATCCCCACGGAATGAATTGACATTGCGAAAGACCTGCAGAAAAGCTTCCTGGGTTAGATCCTCCGCGTCGGCCACATCTTTGGTCATTTGGAGACAGACGGAATACACGCGCTTCTTGTGCAGTTGGAACAACGTGGCAAAGGCCTCCTGATCACCGCGCTGAGCGCGTTGAACCAGACTGCGTTCAGAATCGTCGCGCAGGGTTTCGGTCCGGGCGGGGATCAAATCTGTTTCTGTCGCGGAAATTACGCAAGTCGCCACTTTTAGTCTCCTTACGATCAGCTGCGCTGTATTTGTCGTTCCCGGGTAGATAGAGAACATGCAGCGTCGAATGTGAGAGTAGCGGACCCCCACCTCCGGTCCCATCAGGGTGCTCCTGTAATTGAATGTGAGATTTGCTGTACCGCGGAATGAGGAAATGTTTCCTGTGAGGTAGCGAAACTTCTTTGCGCAAGCAGTGTTACCAACGTCTTTAAAGTTCGTGGCAGTCTTACTGCCAAAAGGCTGCCGGCAAGCCCTAACTATTCTGGTGCGGGCTTGCCGGCAATTTTCAAAAATTAGATTTTCTAATAAAGCTTGAAACCAACTTCCACGCTGATTTGCACGTTCACCGGCCTGCCATCTTTCATAGCGGGCTGGAACTTCCACTGCTTGACTGCCTCAATGGCTTTTGCGTCGAGACCCATACCCAGGCCACGTACGACGCGAATATCACGCGGACGGCCTTGATCGTCGACGATCAACCACAGAATGCATGTGCCTTGCGTCTTGGCAACGCGTGCCTGCTCGGTATATTCGGGATCAGGAGTGGAAACCGGTTGAGGAGCGGAAATACCGCCACCCACTTTGAACACTCCGCCACCAATTCCGCCGCCGCTGCCAGCACCCACTCCGGCTCCATGACCCACGCCAACGCCGCCACCAGAGCCTGAACCAATACCAGCTCCGGAGCCCGTGCCATTCGACGGAGGAGCCGACGGCAGAGGAGCTGCCGCGGTGGGAAGGCCCAAAGTTGGCATGTGGTTCTCAGCCAGGTGAACTTGCGGAGGCACCACAACGGTGGGCTCTACAGCCAGCTTGGGATGCGGGTTTCGAAGAATGATAGAAGGAGGAGTGATTTGTTGCATCGCCGTTTTCGGCAATCTTCCCTTGGGCGCTTCTAACACGTCGTGTTCGCCGCCACCACCGCCGCCGCTGACCACTTTCTTGGCTACCGGAAGCGCGTAGGAATCGGGTGAGGGAGCGATCAGCGTCACGGTTTCATGCTGCTGGATTTGCGCGACAACTTTGTGGCCGAGCAGCGTGCCGCCCAGAACCGCAGCCAGGATCACGGCATGCACAATGGCCGAGCCGATGAGACCATTCGATCGATAATTGTTGTAATGACCCCAGATAGCGTCCGGGCCCTGCCGGCTCTGTTCTCGAACCTGGGTGCTCCTCTGCGTAGACCCGCCTGCGCGATCGCGTCCATCGTAGGATCGGGGAGCAACATACAGACGATTGAGCGGGTCGAATGAAGAGAGTGGAGAAAGAGCAGTTTGATTTGTACCGTGCTCGTTCGACATTGACGCTCCTTAAAGTCTGTCGGAAATAGAAGTGGCGTGCTGGCAAATTTTCCGACCGTCGTATAGATGCCGCGAAGGAAGTAGCGGTTTACCTGCGCGGAGATTAGAACGACAGCTGCGGGATGTTTGGTGATGTTGTAAGCAGTATTCGTGCCCGCTCTACGTGGTTTACCCGATTGGCTACAGCTGAGAGAGATGCAGGAGTGGTGTGAACAGATCACTCAGATCGGAATTGGTGATCGCCCATTCAGCGGCTTCAGCGCGTCCGATCAGAAGCGGGAGTTTCATAAATTCGTCCTCAACCGGATTGATGGTGAGGCTTTGATTCCCGGGTCCAGACGCGTGTTGCCTCTTAATATGCGGGTACAATTGACGGACAAAAAATTTCACGAGACACGGGATAGCGACGAAGGCCCGGAGGCTTCGAGTAGTGGCGTCAGCGGCGGTTGCTACAGGCAGGGCGCGGAGAAAATCTATAGATTCTCAGACTGCCAGCGATTTCTTTGCTGGCGAATTATTTCGTAGCAATCGCAAGCAGCTGCTTCCAGCTTGGTTTTGTTGAGAATGGTTACGTTGCCACGAGTGTAGCAAATCATTCCCGCTTTTTGGAGGAGACTGGCTGCCACGCTGACTGTGGAGCGGCGGGTTCCCAGCATCTGCGACAGGAACTCCTGAGTTAAGGGAAGAGTTTTGCCGCCGATGCGCTCGTGGCTCATCAGCAGCCATCGCGCCAGCCGTTCTTCCACGTCATGAAGGCGATTGCAAGCGGCAAGCTGGGTGGATTGGATACCAAGAATCATCGAATAGCGCTGCAGTTGGCGCTCGAGCGCGGGACATTCTGGGAGAAGGCTTCGCAGGATTCCCACGTCGATGCGATAGGCCGTTCCGTCCCCTTGCGTGATGATTCTCAGAGCGCTGGTTTTGAAACCGAAAATTACTGGCAGGCCAACGAAGCCTTCTTTGCCGATCAGGCCAACTTCCACACTCTCACCATCCGGCTGCACCGTGAGCACAGAAGACATTCCCTCGTTCAGGAAATAGCCCGACTTGATGACTTCGCCGGTCTCATGCAATACCTGATGAAGCCTGAGCCGCACGAACTCGAGCGAAGAAAAAACTAGGGCGCTCTCGGAACGAGGAAGAGTGCGCAGAATGATGTTCCCAACAGCACCATTTCCATTACCAGCGTCTGCTTCAAACTTGTTAAATCCGACCCGAGATGGCTGGGCCATAGGTTCCTTTCGATCACACAGCTATAAAGCCGTCCGATTTCGCAGGAACCGTCAACCTGTTGCGGCATAACGGACAGGTGCTAGAAGAGACAATTCAACCGTACACTTTTCGGGAATGCCTGTATGTTCCATATAGCACACATTTACGCACCGTAGCGTACAGACAGATCGGTGCTTACGCCGTAATATCGCGGGTTCGCTTACCGATTCCGGAGCAAAAGGAAGCAACTGCGTCCGCCTCCTGAAACGCCGGTTTGCGCCGAAAATGGCGATTCACTGGGGCATCGGAAAGCGTTTCGCAGGAGCTGGCTGATGGCCAAGACGGTGCGCAATTTCCGCCTCCAGGCAGGTGTCATGGAGGTGGACGGAAATGCACTCGAGAACGAGCTTCTTCTCAACCTGCCGGATAAAGAGTGTCACGTCATTTACTCCGAGCTGGTTTTCCTTCCTTTGAGAACGCACGACGTTCTCAACGAAGATGGAGCGGCGATTCAATATGCCTACTTTATGAATAGTGGGCTGGCTTCCGTTCTGAATGTAATGGAAGACGGAAAAAGCGTTGAAGTGGGATTGACTGGCAAGGAAGGCTTTGTCGGATTGCCGCTGATCGTCGGCTTCAAGACCAGCCCGTCGCAGGTGATTGTGCAGATTGCGGGCTCGGGGTATCGCATCAGTGCGAGCGCGTTGATCGACATTTTGCCTAAGTGTCGCACTCTGGAAAAGCGATTACACCGGTTTGCCCAGGTATTGGCGGCGCAGGCGGCGCAGATCGCCGCGTGTAACCGGTTACATGAAGTAGATGAGAGATTGGCGCGCTGGCTGCTCATGAGCCGGGACAGAATCGGCTCCGATCTGGTGCCCTTAACCCAGGAATTTCTGGCGCACATGCTGGGCACGCGGCGTTCGAGCGTGACTGTCGCCGCTTCGATTTTGCAGAAGGCGGACCTGATTAACTACACCCGTGGTCAGGTGAATATCGTGGATTCAAAAGGACTGGAAGCGGCCGCCTGCGAATGCTACCAGGCGATGGTGCAGCAATCGTCAAAATGGAACGATGAATCCGAACGATGAAACCCGCGCCACCGACGAAATAAGACGCAGCCAAAGATATAAAAGATAAAAGGAGGCACCGCTTGGTGCCCCCCTTCGGCAATCGCATTTCAACTCACAATGCGTTACACACTTCCGCGGCGCGTGAGGTGACTTACCAGGGAAATCACAAACAGCACGAGGAAAATGAAGAAAATCAGTTTCGCAATTCCCGCTGCTGCAACCGCTACGCCGGTAAAGCCCAGAACCCCGGCAATCAGCGCCACCACCAAGAATACTATCGTCCAGTAAAGCATGAGCTTCCTCCTGAAGTTGAATCCTGCCACTCCAACATAATCTTCAAAGTGAGCAGCACGAATCCCTTCGACTCTGTATTTGCACGGGACTGTGACTGTAATCTGCAAACGTTTTAGATTGTTCGAGGAGGGAGCAAGTGCCGATTCCAAGAACCGGCACTTGCTCGATGGGGGCGTCAGTCGAGTAGAACCGCAGATTAAACCGAGGTAACGTCACTGCCCATACCGTAAAGTTTGTATTTGGCCAGGAAACTTTCCCTCGTTCGCCTCATCTTCAGGCCACAGCTTCTGCAGCCCGCGGCTCCTCAGGGCTGGTTTTGTTTACAGGAAACGATGTATGGACGAGGATGGTGCGGGCCTGTAAAAAAGCGTTGTACCGGCGTTTAAGGCGGTTAGTGAGTTAATCGTTAGCCGCAAGAAACTCCGATAGTACCTGCCGCTGGCCGCTTCGTCTTTCGAGGTACAAATATGAGACGAGAGACAAGCCTCTTTTTGACCCTAGGTTTACTCTCAGCGATTGCCCCTCCGATTTTCGCGCAGGATCTGCAAGGCCAGCCGGATCCTGTGCCTCCTTCTAACGTTATTGTTGGACCTCAACTGATTGCCTGGTCGGAATTACAGAAGCCGCAACCGGTGGAGCGGCCGCAGCAGAAGCCCGTGGACCACAGGAATGAACCGAATCAAAAGCCGACAGAGCCGACGGCCCAATCCGCGCAGCCACACGAGAATGCGCGTAATGGTTCTGGAAATCAGAACCCGAACAAATAGCCGATGAGGATGATGCGTTGCGCGCGCGATTCAGCGCGAGCAAGAACCTCAGCGGCTAAAGCCGGATTCTTTCTGCGCTCTGGGCGGCACGGCTAAAGCCGTGCCCTTCCCGACCCCCTTGCCTTCCCGACCCTCTTGCCACCCTCTTGCCTTCCCGAATCCTCTTGCCTTCCCGCCCTCGGTCTCGCTCCCTACTGGTCCGGTTGGTCTCCGGAGATTGCATCGCCCTCCCTCAGAGAGAAACTCTGCGCTTTATAACCGTCCGGCTAAAAGCAGTACGAGCAACACTACAACCACCAGTCCGAGTCCACCGCTGGGGTAATAACCCCAACCCCGGCTGTAGGGCCACGCCGGCAATGCGCCGACGAGTAACAGCACCAAAATGATCAGTAGAATTGTTGACATCACTAACCTCCGAGGATCTGGTTTGACTTCATTGAAAAACTGGCCCGGCTTGACGGGTTCCACCGGGCCTAAAATTATCTGGATCAGTTATCGGCTCGCGGCCTCAGTGTTCGCCGCAGGAGCCCGGAGTGAGCCCTGCTGGCTGGATTGGCCGGAGTATTTTCTGACCGCATTCATAAACGCATCGCCGCTCTGTTGGGCGTGCACTTTTCCCTCCAGGATTTCGGAGAAAGGCACAAACTTGCCGTAAAGAAGCCGGGTCTCATCCTTATCCTGGGTGATGGCGGCGCCGTTGAGATCGATTCCGGCGAATACGCCACGGGCTCGAGAGTAGGTCAAAACTTCGGCTTTCATCTTCCAGTCGGTATCGGCTCCGGCGTCGCGGCCCACGGGGCCAGCGGCGGCCGAAGCGTCTGCGCCGAGCTTGAATTTACTGGCAAGGAGATGCTGCATGCCTTGCTCGTTAGTGACGATCATCACCACGTCAACGGCCTGGCCGCCGAGTTGTAGACCCCAGCTTCCCCCGGTCATCGTGATGGGTGCGGGAGAGCTCCAGGCGCCGCTCTCGGTGCGGCAGGTGGCAACGCCTTTACCGTGGCTGCCGCCGAAACCTACGGCGATTTTCACCATGGAAGGTATAACCGCGATGCACTTCGCGTCATGCATGACTTTGTCGGGAATGGCTTTGTCGGGAACTCCCATGATTTCGTTGAGAACCTTGGCGGACTCGTCAAGGCGCTTATCGACATCGGACTGGCTGTCCGCGCACCAGGCAAGGCTGCCGAGAAGCAGGATACTGGCAGACATCATCATCATGTAACGCGGCATTGCGGTGTTGATTCCTTTCATACGAAACCCTCTTTATCATGCTCGAATGCGAGGAGGTATTAAATTTCCAATGCGCGGAAGAAAGCGCGGAATGTTCCGCGCTTCCGACCGCTCAAGAATGATTCAGAGACCGCCTGATTGGGTGGTGCTGGGCGACTCCAGCTTGCCATGCGCGTGATTGTCGGCCTGGTTGGCATATTTCCTCACGGTCGCTTCAAACTGACCGCTGCCAGCAGGGCGAGCAACTTTGCCTGTCAAAATCTCCTGGAAAGGTACAAACTTACCGTAAAGAAGGTGGGTTTCGTCTTTATCCTGCGTGACGGCCGCACCACTCAGGTCGACGCCGGCGAAGAGTCCGCGCGCCCGCGAGTAGGTAAGCATTTCCGCTTTCAGTTTCCAGTCGGTGTCCGCGCCAGCGTCACGACCTACTGGACCTGCTGCTGCCGACGCTTCTGCGCCAATCTTGAATTTGCTGGATAGGAGATGATCCATTCCCTGCTGGTTCATGATGACCAACACGAGATCGACAGCCTGACCTCCGAGCTGCAAACCCCAGCTTCCGCCAGTGATCGTGATCGGTGCGGGAGCGCTCCACCGGCCATTTTCCAAACGGCAAACAGCAACCCCTTTGCCGTGGTTTCCGCCGAAACCAACCGCAATTTTCACCATGGAAGGAATCACTGCGATGCACTTTGCGTCGTGCATTACTTTGTCTGGAATCGCTTTGTCGGGCGTACCCATAATCTCGTCGAGCACATGGGCTGACGCCACAATACGTTTTTGAATACTGGATTCATCTTTATCATCCTGCGACCATGCCATGCTGACGAGTAGTAGGAAACTAACGCCGAGCACCAGGATAAATCTCGGTAGTGTGGAACTGATTCTTGCCATAAGCCGAACCTCTTCCGTGCTCGAAGCGAGCAACTGTTTTATTTTCGTACGCAGGTTAACCGTAACTTTCCAGCAGTAGTGCTTCCATCCGGTCGAATATGTAAATTCGACCCGGTGCGAGCCCGAGAGTTTGGAGTCCTGATTACGATCCATCCCGGCGACGTAATGGAATTAAGTTGGACGCATACAGTCCAAGCAGTATGTCTCTCGTCCGGGGAAACTCTCTAGCAGGAATGCAGCTTCGGGGTAGGTGTGGAGAAGAACAAAGACTTCAACTTGAGGCACATCCGTTGAGAATCTCGCTCGAATCGCGGGTGACCAAAGTGTAAGGAATCTGAAGTTCGAGAAGAGTTCCGGGTTCGAGGTTGGACAGTTTTAGTTCGCCACCGAGTTCTCGAGCCCGTTGCCGCATACCACCGATGCCGACGCCAACGCTATCCGGCCGCAGATCGGCAACTCTCTGAGCGATTCCTTTGCCGTCGTCGCGAACGGCCACCGAGATCGCTCCGTTATTCTGGGTCAGGGTAACCCACACCTGATGCGCTTCGGAATGGCGGAACACGTTGGTGAGAGCTTCCTGCACAATGCGGAAGATGGCGGTTTCAACTTCGGTGGCGAGCCGGGGAAAGTCGCGGGGCTGTACCTCGAGAGAGGTTTGGATGCCGCTGCGTTTGGTGAGACCGTCGGTATACCACGCGAGAGCCGAGAGCAGGCCCACTTCATCGAGCAACGGCGGATGCAAAAGGTGGGACATGGTGCGCACTTGCTGAATGGCGCGGTCAATGATGGTACTTGCCTGGGACCAGGCTTCATCCGGGGGTTGCGACGATTTCTGGAGAAGCATTTTGTCCAACACCATCTTGGCCACGGCGAGTTCCTGTCCCAGGCCATCGTGCAGGTCGCGCGCGATGCGGCGGCGCTCCTGATCCTGCAAGGTCATGAGGCGGACGGAAAGGCGGCGCAGTTCATCGGTGCGGTTATCCACCATTTTTTCCAGTTGAGCGGCATTGTCGCGAATGGATTGTTCCAGCATTTTGCTGTCGTGAATGTCGGAGCAGGTGCCGTACCATTTGGCAATCTTGCCATCGTCACGTATAGGAACGGCGCGAGCGCGGAACCAACGATAGTTGCCATCCCTGGAACGGAGTCGATACTCGGCTTCATAGTCTGCGCCTGATTCGACGCAGCGCATCCAGTCGGCCATAGCCTGATTTTTGTCGTCGGGATGAACGTAGTCCAACCACCCAAAACCATTTGCCGAACCTGCGGGCGCTCCTGTGAAATCATAAAAGCGATCGCTGACGTAATCTCGGGAGCCATCGGCTCTGCGACTGAAGATAATGTCGGGGGCAGTGCTGAAAATGGCGTCGAGTTCTTGATTTCGTTCCGTCAGCTCACTGTTTAAACGGGTAAGAAGATTAGCTTTTGTCGCCAGCTCTTCGGTGCGCTCCAGAACACGCTGCTCGAGATCGCGATTCAGAGTCTCAAGTAACCGGGTCTTGCGGTGCAGGTCGGCGAACACGCGGACTTTGGCGCGCAGCAGTTCAGGAATGACCGGAACAGAAATGTAATCGACCGCGCCGTGCTCGTAACCTTTGAGCTGGTCGAGGTCGGTGAGGTGAACGGCGGAGACGAAAATGATGGCGGTGCGCTGGAAACGAGGGTGTTGACGAATCATTGCCGCCAGTTGGAACCCATCGAGCTCCGGCATGCTTACATCCATCAGCACGACAGCGATTTCGGTTTTAAGCAGGACTTCGAGGGCTTCCTTGGGCGAAATGGCTTTGATGAGGTTCTCACCGAGCTCGCCTAGCATGACCTCGTAGCTGAGAAGCTTGGCGGGCTGGTCGTCCACCATCAGAATATTGACTTTTTCGTCATTGCCCATTCATAGTCTCCGCGTTCTCGTTCTAGCGATGGAGCCACATTCTCAGGGATGAGAGCAGTTGCTCGGTATTGACAGGTTTCGCCAGATACTCGGAAGCCCCCGCCTCAAGACATTTCTCACGATCTCCTTTCATTGCCTTCGCTGTAAGGGCAATAATTGGTAGTCGCCGGAACGAAGCATTTTGCCGAATCACTTGCATCGTCTCGTAGCCATCCATTTCGGGCATCATGATATCCATGAGCACGATCGCGATGTCAGGAGTGGATTCGAGTTTGGCGATGGCCTCGCGACCGGTTCCGGCGGTGACTACGGTCATACCGCGGCGCTCGATCACACTGCTGAGAGCGAAGATGTTGCGTACGTCATCATCGACGACTAATACTTTCTTGCCAACCAGAGCATCGTCAGAGCGATGCAGGCGATCGAGCAATCTCTGTTTCTCGACCGGAAGATCGGCCACGACTCGGTGGAGGAATAACGCGGTCTCATCCAACAAACGTTCGGGCGACTCTACACCCTTGACTACAACGCTGCGCGCCAGGGAGTGGAGACGAGCGTCTTCTTCCGGGGAGAGTTCTTTTCCGGTGAACACTACGACTGGCAGGTCACCGAGGGACGGTGTGTTTCCGAATCGCTCCAGCACATCGAAGCCGGAAATGTCGGGAAGCCGCAGATCGAGAACAACGCAGTCAAACGCTTCTTCCGTGACAGCTTGAATCGCATCGGCGCCGGTGGAAACAACCGTGACATCGATATCGTTGTAGCCGAGCAATTCCCTGATGCTGAGTTGCTCGCCGGGATTATCTTCAACCACGAGCAGGCGCTTCCTGCGAGGAGTGGCATATTCCTTGATGCGAGATAGCGCTGACTCCAAACCTTCCGGCGTAGTTGGTTTAGTGACGAAAGCAAACGCACCGCGAGCCAGGCCGTGATGGCGATCTTCGTCGAGCGTGAGCATCTGCACAGGAATGTGGCGCGTGGCGGGATCCTGCTTCAAGTGATTCAACACGGTCCAGCCCAGCATGTCGGGAAGAAACACATCGAGCGAGACGGCTGTCGGATGATACTCATGAGCGAGCGCCAGTGCCTCAGCTCCGCGCGTGGCTACGAGCACTTTGAAACCCTTGTCGCGAGACAAATCACACAAGACGCGGGCGTAGTGCACGTCATCTTCGACAATCAGCAATATGGCATCGTCGGGTTGCAGGTTATCGCGATCATCTTCAATTTTTTCGACCGTGTGCTCGGTGATGCCGGCAACCATCAGTTGAGCCGGCGAGATGGCCGAGGACACGCGGGCTTCTACCGTAGCGGCGTTCGAGGTGGATGGTCCTACGTAAGTCTGCGGCAAGTACAGCGTGAAGGTGCTGCCTCGACCGGGCGCGCTGCGCAACTGGATTTCTCCACCGAGCAAGCTAGCCAGTTCACGGCTGATGGCCAGACCCAGACCGGTTCCACCGTACTTACGGCTGGTTCCGGCATCTGCCTGCTGGAAGGCTTCGAAGATGATGCGCTGTTTTTCGAAGGGAATGCCGATGCCGGTATCAGACACTTCGAACGCTACGACCGAAGCGGCTTTACCGAGGATAGGATGATCTTCGCTCCAGCCGCTGCGGGCGAGGGAGACCGACATGCGAACGCCTCCGATTTCGGTGAACTTGAAGGCGTTCGAGAGCAAATTCTTTAAGACCTGCTGCAGGCGTTTCGAGTCGGTAACCACGCTGCGTGCGAGATGCGGATCGCTTTGCACCTCGAAGCTGAGACGACGATTCTCGGCCTCGTGACGGAACGGACGGCCCACTGCGTCCAGCAGGCTGGCGAAGAATACTTCTTCGGCCTCGACGGAGACTGTTCCGGATTCAATTTTGGACAAATCGAGAATGTCGGTAATCAGGTTGAGTAAGTCGGTTCCGGCGCCATGAATGGTGCGCGCGAATTCGACTTGCTTGAGAGTGAGGTTCGCATCGGGATTATCGCTGAGTTGCTGCCCAAGAACCAGAATGCTGTTGAGCGGGGTGCGCAACTCGTGCGACATGTTGGCCAGGAATTCTGATTTGTATTTCGACGTAAGCGCCAGCTCTTTGGCTTTGTCTTCCAGAGCACGCCGGGCCTGTTCGATTTCCTGGTTCTTCCGTTCGACCTCGACGTTCTGCTCGGCGAGCTGCTGCGCCTTTTGCGCCAGCTGCTCGTTGGTTTGCTGCAATTCTTTCTGCTGCATTTGGAGTTCAGTCGCCAACTGCTGAGATTGTTTCAACAGGCCTTCCGTCTGCATGGTGGCTTCGATACTGTTCAGCACGATGCCGATGCTGGCCGTCAACTGCTCAAGAAAAGCGAGATGCGAAGTTGTGAAGCTGCTCAGAGAGGCCAGTTCGATGACCGCTTTGACACGATCTTCAAACAGAACTGGAAGAACAATCACGTTTCGCGGAACGGCTTCGAACAATCCCGAGCGAATCGAAATTGTATTGGGAGGAAGCTCGGAGATAAGCATCCGGCGCTTTTCCGCCGCGCATTGTCCGACCAGGCCTTCGCCCAGTTTCAGACGGCGCAAGTGACCGTCCTCACCGTCGCCCGCGAAGGCCGAGAGCAGAACCATTTCGGCCGACTCTTCGCCGCCCATTTGATAGATCACACCTTGTTGCGCGCTCACCAGCGGCGCCAGTTCCGAGAGCAACATGCGGCCTACGGTGGCCAGGTCGCGCTGGCCTTGCAACATTCCGGTGAAGCGGGCGAGATTGGTTTTCAGCCAATCCTGCTCGGTGTTGCGGTCAGTGGTTAAACGGAGGTTGTCGATCATGGTGTTGAGGTTGTCTTTCAAGTCGGCAACCTCGCCGCTGGCTTCCACCTGAATCGAACGGGTGAGATCGCCTTTAGTGACGGCGGTAGCGACTTCAGCGATGGCGCGGACCTGATTGGTCAAATTGTCGGCAAGAAGGTTTACGTTCCCAGTGAGATCCTTCCAGGTGCCGGCGGCACCGGGCACGTTGGCTTGTCCGCCGAGACGGCCTTCCACGCCGACTTCGCGGGCGACGGTGGTCACCTGATCGGCGAAGGTGGCCAAAGTGTTCGTCATGTTGTTGATGGTTTCCGCGAGCGCGGCTACTTCACCTTTCGCATTCACGGTTAACTTTTGCGTGAGTTCACCGTTGGCGACGGCGGTTACCACTTTTACGATGCCGCGCACTTGCTCAGTGAGATTGGCGGCCATCACGTTCACGTTGTCGGTAAGATCCTTCCAGGTGCCGGCGACGCCCGGGACTTGCGCCTGTCCGCCAAGTTTGCCTTCGGTACCTACTTCGCGAGCCACACGCGTTACTTCAGCAGCGAACGCATTGAGCTGATCGACCATCGTGTTGATGGTGTTCTTGAGTTCGAGAATTTCGCCTTTTACGTCGACGGTGATTTTACGCGACAAGTCGCCGCGAGCTACAGCTGTAGTGACTTCTGCAATGTTTCGGACTTGACCGGTCAGGTTTCCGGCCATTGCATTGACAGAGTCCGTAAGATCTTTCCATGTTCCGGCGACGCCGGAGACGTTGGCCTGTCCTCCCAGGCGGCCTTCGCTGCCGACTTCGCGGGCGACACGGGTGACTTCGGCGGCGAACGAGCGCAACTGCTCGACCATCGTGTTCAGCGTTTCTTTCAGCTGCAGGATTTCGCCGCGCACGTCGACTGTGATCTTCTTCGAGAGATCGCCGTTGGCGATGGCGGTTGCGACTTCGGCGATGTTTCGCACCTGGCCGGTGAGGTTGCTGGCCATGAAGTTGACGTTGTCCGTGAGATCTTTCCAGGTTCCGGCTACACCTGGTACCTGCGCTTGTCCTCCGAGTTTTCCGTCCGTACCGACTTCGCGCGCGACGCGGGTTACTTCTCCGGCGAACGCGTTGAGCTGATCCACCATGGTGTTGATAGTGTTTTTGAGTTCGAGAATCTCTCCTTTCACGTCGACCGTGATTTTGCGCGACAAATCGCCACGGGCCACGGCCGTTGTTACTTCAGCGATGTTTCGAACTTGACCGGTGAGGTTTCCGGCCATCGAGTTGACGGAGTCGGTGAGATCTTTCCAGGTTCCGGCGACGCCGGGTACGTTGGCTTGTCCGCCGAGTCGGCCTTCGGTGCCGACTTCGCGGGCCACACGAGTAACTTCTCCGGCGAAGGCGTTGAGTTGGTCGACCATCGTATTGATGGTTTCTTTGAGCAGCAGAATTTCTCCGCTGACGTTGACCGTAATTTTTTTCGACAAGTCGCCGCTGGCGATGGCGGTGGCCACTTCGGCAATGTTTCGGACTTGGCCGGTGAGGTTGCTGGCCATGGAGTTGACGGAGTCGGTGAGATCTTTCCAGGTGCCGCCGACGCCGGGAACTTGCGCTTGGCCGCCGAGTTTGCCGTCAGTACCGACTTCGCGAGCCACACGGGTAACTTCCGACGCGAAGGAGCGAAGCTGATCGACCATCGTGTTCAGCGTGTCTTTGAGTTCAAGAATTTCGCCTTTTACATCGACCGTGATCTTGCGGGACAAATCCCCGCGGGCGACGGCGGTCGCGACTTCGGCGATGTTTCGCACCTGGCCGGTCAGGTTGCTGGCCATGAAGTTCACGTTGTCCGTGAGATCCTTCCAGGTTCCAGCGACGCCCGGGACTTGCGCCTGGCCGCCGAGTTTTCCTTCGGTGCCGACTTCGCGAGCCACGCGCGTCACTTCTCCTGCGAAGCCGTTCAGCTGATCCACCATGGTGTTGATGGTGTTTTTGAGTTCGAGAATCTCGCCTTTTACGTCGACCGTGATCTTGCGCGACAAGTCGCCGCGCGCTACAGCGGTTGTGACTTCGGCGATGTTACGGACCTGTCCGGTTAAGTTTCCGCCCATCGAATTGACTGAGTCCGTGAGATCCTTCCATGTTCCGGCGACGCCGGGAACATTGGCTTGTCCGCCAAGGCGGCCTTCGGTACCGACCTCGCGGGCCACACGGGTAACTTCTCCGGCGAAACGGTTGAGCTGATCGACCATTGTGTTCAGCGTTTCTTTGAGCTGCAGAATCTCGCCGCGCACGTCGACCGTGATTTTGCGAGAAAGATCGCCATTGGCGATTGCGGTTGCGACTTCGGCGATGTTCCGCACCTGGCCGGTGAGGTTGCTGGCCATGAAGTTCACGTTGTCAGTGAGATCTTTCCAGGTTCCACCGACACCGGGGACTTGCGCTTGTCCGCCCAATTTACCTTCGGTGCCTACTTCTCGGGCTACGCGGGTGACTTCTCCGGCGAACGCGTTGAGCTGATCAACCATCGTGTTGATGGTGTCTTTGAGTTCGAGAATTTCTCCTTTTACGTCTACGGTGATTTTGCGCGACAAGTCGCCGCGGGCCACGGCGGTGGTCACTTCGGCGATGTTTCGAACCTGGGCCGTCAAGTTGCCGGCCATAGCGTTGACGGAATCGGTGAGATCTTTCCAGGTTCCGGCGACACCGACCACGACTGCCTGGCCGCCGAGCTTGCCGTCCGTACCTACTTCGCGAGCCACGCGGGTTACTTCGGAAGCGAATGAGCGGAGCTGATCCACCATCGTATTGATGGCTTCTTTGAGCTGAAGAATTTCGCCGCGGACATCAACCGTGATTTTGCGGGAGAGATCGCCACTGGCCACGGCGGTCGCGACTTCTGCGATGTTTCGAACTTGGCCGGTGAGGTTGCTGGCCATGGAATTGACGGAATCCGTGAGATCTTTCCATGTTCCGGCGACGCCTGGGACTTGCGCCTGGCCGCCGAGTTTTCCGTCCGTACCGACTTCGCGGGCGACACGCGTTACTTCGGCAGTGAAAACGCCGAGCTGCTGAATCATGGTGTTGACGATGCTGGCGGAGCGAAGGAACTCGCCTTCGAGAGGACGGCCGTCGACGTCGAGGCGAACGGTTTGGGTCAGATTGCCTTGCGCGACGGCGGCGATGGCGCGGGTGACTTCAGCGGTGGGTCGAAGTAAGTCTTCTACCAGCGTGTTCACCGATACTTCCATGTCGCCCCATGCTCCTCGGGATTCATGGAAGCGGGTGCGCTCACGAGTGCGGCCTTCTTTTCCGACGACCTGGCCAACGCGCTTTAATTCTTGCGCCATCTGTTGGTTGGCGGCGACGATGGAATTAAAAGTGTCGGCAATCTTGCCTTCGATCCCAGTCCAGGACCCCGGGAGACGAACCGAGAAATCTCCATTCCGCATGGTTTGCAGGCCGGCGAGAATTACGCTGAGATCGGCGACCGGGGGCTGGGCAACTGCAACCGAACCGCTACCCCTCTTCGATCCGCCATTGCTGCCGCTCTTCGATCCGCCGTCGCTCTTGCTGTTATTGTTCTCGCCTTCTTCGAAGGCGCCATTGGCAACGCCTGGGGTTGCGTCTCGGCTGTTTCTCTTCATAAATCAAGGCTCCTGGACGAGGCAAAGAATGACTGAGCCAAAAATAACTGCGCGAAGATTCTCAGGATCTCTCAAGGTTTGGACATCCGGACTCCGGTTTGCCCGGGCGGCTTTCCCCGAGCATCGGTCGCTAGACTGAGAGCCCGGCAAACTCCGGCTATAAAGCAGGTTGGGAGAGGAGCCGATGCTACCGGGATCGGGGAAATCCGGACCATATCTTTAATCTTTAATCGTTAGGATGCGACGTAGGGGGAGTTTCCGTCCCAAACAGTGATAGATAACACGAAAAACTCAGGGTTGACTCTAGGGTTTTTACTGTAGGTCATGCAGCTGAACAATCCTTAAATATTTGAGCAACTTGCACGCGACGGAACGAGTTTTCGGAATGCAATTTTTTTTCCTTCCGCGATCTACACCGATTTCCCCATGCTTGATCGTCGGTTATTGACTACGCCTCTTAAAGGAACGGCATCCAATACCTGTACTTGCGTTTGCGTGTACTTACGAATGTCCGTTTCCGGACCGGCGGTTGGCGGCCTAGTGATAGAGTTCAAGGCGGGAGGATTATCATGCGCCTATTAAGTGTCAGGCTGATCGTCTCTCTCATCGTTGGTATCACGCTGGTTTCCTTGGGCTTTTCCTACTACGAAGTGCTGCGGGAAAAACGTGTGCTCAGGAGTCAACTGGAGCGCAACTCCGAAGAACTGGGCGAGAGCTTTGCGCTCAATGCTGAGAAATCCTGGGAATCAGCACGAACGTTACAACGAACGGTGCAGCGTTTTGGGACTCGCGAACACCTGCTTGGCGTGGCGGTTTACGATCTGCAAGGCAAGTTGATTGCGATCACACCCGAGCTGAAGCCCATCATCGGAGCCGTTCCAGATGATGTGACTCACGCCATCACGGAAAACCACCAGCAAAGCTCCTTCGGCCGTCTGGACAATTACCGTATCCACATTTTTGCCTTGCCGCTCCATAAGGACGATGACGTGATCGGTGGGCTCGCAGTTATCCACAACGTGGATTACATTCGCGCCCAAAACCTTCGCACCTGGCGTGAGGCATTCTTCACCGTTCTGGTGCAGGTGTTCTTGATCGTTTTCATCACGGTCTTGATCGTGCGCTGGAGCATAGCGGGGCCGATCGCAAGAGCCGCGCAGTGGATGCGCGCCTTACGCACGGGCAGGATTTCCTCGAATCAGCAGATGCCAGATCTGGACTTGTTCAAGCCACTGGCCTGGGAAGTGGTCACCATGGCCGAGAACCTCAGCCAGGCGAGGAACGCCGCAGAGAATGAGGCGCGCTTGCGTGAGGCTGGAGAATCGAGTTGGACTCCGGAACGGCTGGCGGTGCAGATCCAGCAGCGGCTTCACGGCGGACGCCTTTTTGTGGTGTCCAATCGAGAACCTTATATTCACCAGCGTAATGGAAAGTCTCTTGAAGTGATCGTCCCGGCCAGCGGACTGGTCACTGCTTTAGAGCCTGTACTCACCGCTTGCGATGGCACGTGGATCGCACATGGCAGCGGGAACGCTGATATTGAAGTAGTAGATAAGGACGACCGGCTGCGCGTTCCTCCAGATAGTCCTCGCTATACGTTGCGGCGAGTGTGGCTCACCAAAGAGGAAGAAGAAGGATACTACTACGGATTCGCCAACGAAGGGCTTTGGCCACTTTCTCACATCGCGCACACGCGACCCATTTTTCGCGCGGGGGATTGGCAGTTCTATCAGGATGTAAACAGGAAGTTTGCCGCGGCGGTGATCGAAGAGATCGCCGACACGGAAAATCCTGTCATTCTGGTTCAGGATTATCATTTCGCGTTATTGCCCCGCATGCTGAAGGAAAAGAGGCCGGACGCGCGAGTAGCCATTTTTTGGCATATTCCGTGGCCCAATCCGGAAGCTTTCGGCATCTGCCCGTGGCAACGGCAACTGGTGGATGGACTACTGGGAGCCGATCTGATCGGATTTCATGTGCAGTCGCATTGCAATAATTTTCTGCACACCGTGGACCGCGTAGTCGAATCGCGCGTGGATTGGGAACACTTTTCGGTGACGCGCCAGAGCCATCGGACGATCGTGCGTCCTTTCCCTATCAGCGTCGACTTAGGAGACGATCTGGAGATTGAACCCGATAGCTACGGAGTGGATTATCTCGAACGGTCAACCTTGATGCACAGCCTGGGCGTGGAAGCTGCGTTCGTAGGAGTGGGGGTTGATCGCGTCGATTACACCAAGGGAATTCATGAGCGATTTCGCGCGATCGAAAGATTTTTGGAGAAGTATCCGAAGTACCAGGGGCAGTTCACTTTCATCCAGATCGGGGCACCGAGCCGTTCCCACATCAAACGCTATCATGACTTAATGGGGGAATTGGAAGCTGAAGCGGAACGCATCAACTGGCGGTTTCAGTCCGGTAAGTGGAGACCCATTCTGTTCCTGAAGCAGCAACACAGCCACAAAGAGATTGAGCGCTACTACCGGGCGGCGGATCTGTGCCTGGTAACGTCGCTGCATGATGGGATGAACCTGGTAGCGAAGGAATTTCTGGCAGCCCGCCGCGACGAACGGGGGGTGCTGATCCTGAGCCAGTTCACGGGAGCGGCTCGCGAATTGCGCGACGCCTTGCTGGTAAATCCTTACGATATTGACCAGACGGCGGAAGCAATTCGTGCGGCACTGGAAATGGAGCCAGAAGAAAAACAAATGCGAGTACACCGAATGCGTAGAATCATCAGGGAAAATAACATTCACAAGTGGGCCGGAACTCTGATCACGGAATTGTGCGAGTTGCGGCTGGATGGAACGGATCGGCCGCACGGCAAATTTCGTGGGAGCACAACCGCAGCGTGATACCCCGCGAAGGCAAGAACAGCCAGCGATCTTCCATTTCGAAAGTGGAGGATTCGCAAGCCGAGATTCAATCCTTCCTGCGGAATGTAGCGCGGGCACCGCAATCGTTGTTGATGCTTGATTTCGATGGAACCCTGGCGCCATTCCGGAAGGACCGGATGATGGCGTTCCCTTATCCTGGCATCACTTCCCTTCTACAAGAAATTCGGGCGACTGGAAAAACGCGAATCGTAATTGTTTCTGGAAGAGACGCAACTGAGATTATTCCTCTGCTGGCGATTGAGCCTCAACTTGAGGTTTGGGGATGTCATGGACTTCAGCGAATAAAGGTAGATGGCAGCGTAAAAGTTTCTGCGCTCGACGAACGGACGGGGAAGGCTCTGTTAGTGGCGAAGGAATGGCTGGTTTCTCAGGAACTGCAGAATGTGGCCGAATTTAAAACCGGAAGCGTCGCGGTGCATTGGCGCGGTCTGAGTGAAAATCAAGCGCAGGATATCCATGATCGCGTCATGCTGGGGTGGGCAGAAATCGCGCAGCGGTACGTTCTCGATCTGCTCCACTTCGACGGTGGAATTGAAATTCGCAGTACGAAAGCAAATAAGGGTGCGGTAGTTCGCACACTGCTGGGTGAGATGAAGTCTGCGGTCCCTGCCGCTTATTTGGGAGACGATATCACCGACGAAGCGGCGTTTGCCACGATTAACGGCTCCGGGCTAAGCATACTGGTGCGTCCGGAGTGGCGTCCGACTGCGGCCCGGCTTTGGCTGCGTCCTCATAGAGAGGTAATTGACTTTTTGACCCGCTGGCTTGAGGTCTGCCTGGGACCGGACGAGACGAGCGATGGAACCAGTTCAGAACTTAGCGCGTGAGATCACGCGCCGCCGTTTCTGCGTTATTTATTTTCCAACAGACGTTTGGCAGGGTAGTACTTCTGAGTATTGAAAACCACGGTTTCCGCTTGGAGGGAATACAGCGTTTCTGGTATGGTCTTGAAAGTTTGGATCGGTTTCGGGCAGGTTTCAATCAAGATTTGCTGGATCACTAAAACTACAAGCTGGCAGTTTCCGAAACCGGAGCCAACATCAAGCCACTTCTAGAAAGCTTTTGAGTACAGAGCCTTGATGCGCCCCGCTCGCGCACAGGCGGCAGTTCCTTACGGGAGTCCAGAAAGACTGCAAGTCAATAAAAAAATCTGGAGAAGTATCGCATGTCAAAGTATCTGTTGCAGATCGTGTGCCTGTTGGCCGTTGGCGCTTCGCCGTTGTTTGCCGGCGTGACGGTCAGTTCCCCCGCTAACGGTTCGACATACGCCGGATCTGTTCCCTATGCAGCCTCGGCTACGAGTTCGTGCGACAAAGGCGTGTCTTCCATGGGAATCTATACGGCGCCGGGCGTTTTGACCTATGTTGTGAACGGCTCGAAACTGAACACAAACCTGGAACTTGGTTCGGGCACTTACGACACAGTAGTTGAAGCATGGGACTACTGCGGCGGAGCGTCGACGACGCCGGTCAAAGTAACAGTGGGCAGTGGTGGCGGAAGCGGGAAAAGCTTTTCTAACATTCAACGCGCCGGTGGATGGGGCAGATATGGGCAGGGACCGCCAAACTTTGTGGACTGCTCCCCTTCGCCGTGCGATGGCATCTCTTTCTCGATTGCACAAGGGGTTAAGTCGCCTGCCCTGAGCGGAGACGACGCTGTGTTTAATGTAGGGGGCAGCAAAGCTTATTCCGACGCACTATTTAATAACCATTTGATCGGCCCCGCATCGTCGCAAGGGATGCCCGATTCAAACCATACACTGGTGCCTACGCTTCACGATTTCACCTACGACGTCTACTTTTTCGGAAGCAACCTGGGGCTTTCGCAGGCGCTGGAGTTTGACATGAACCAGTTCTTCGGCGGCATGGGTTTCATTTGGGGTCATGAGTGCCGCATTGCCGGCGGGAACGAATGGGACGTCTGGGATAACCAATCGGCGCACTGGACTCCGACAGGCATACCCTGCCATCCCAACAGCAATGCGTGGAACCATCTCACGATCAAAGTACAACGCACCTCGAACGACGAGCTCTTATATCAGTCCATTACTCTCAACGGCGAGACTCACGATTTGAATTGGACCTTTGGCCACGGCTCAGCACCCGGCAGTTGGTATGGGGTAACCATCAACTATCAGCAGGATGGGAATGACAAGCAAAGTTCCTACAACATCTATCTGGACGATCTGACCTTCTCTTACGAATAGGGCGTATCCAGGGATAAGGTTGATTTGCTGATTGGCTTGTCGGCAAAGCCCTGCATATAAACAAAAGATGCGGACCCGTTAAAGCGGGTTCGCATTCGGATTTTTGCGCAAGAGGATGCCAGCGACTCCCCTTCTATTTTTTGGACTTCCCCCATCGGTAACACGTCGGTAACTTGGTGCCAATCCAGTCCCGGTACACAATATGGGCAAGCGCTGCTGTCCTGCGACCGCTCACGCAGGAATGCTCTCCGCCGCGCCGCAGGTGGCGTGAGAATTCTGGGAACATTCAACCAGCAATGACGATGACTTTGCCGTGAAACCCTGAAAAGCTGCAAATGTCACTTATGGATGAACGGAGAAGCGAACGCTTTGGGCGGTACGAGATCCTGTCCGAACTGGGACGGGGAGCCATGGGAGTGGTATACAAGGCTCGGGACCCCAAGATCAACCGAGTGGTGGCGGTAAAAACCATCTCCCTGGCCGGGCAGCCAGCGGATGAGGAGCAGGAGTATCGGGAGCGTTTCTACCGCGAAGCCGAAGCCGCAGGACGGCTTTCTCACCCCGGCATCGTCACAATCTTTGATGTAGGTGAGGAGCCAGAGACCCGTGCCCCCTACATTGTGATGGAATTTGTAGGCGGCCAATCGCTGGACAAACTGCTCTCCGCGGAAGACCGGAAGTTGCCGCTGGAAACTGCACTGCAGTTAACCCACGAACTGGCGGAGGCGCTGGATTGCGCTCATGGCCAAGGTGTGGTTCATCGTGATTTAAAACCCGCCAATATTCTGCTTACGGAAGATGGACGCGCCAAGATTGCCGACTTCGGCGTGGCGAAACTTAACCTCGCCAATCACACTCTGGCAGGACGAGCGTTGGGAACTCCTGCGTATATGTCGCCCGAGCAATTAAACGGGGAGGCGGTAGATGGCCGATCGGACTTGTTCTCTTTGGGCGTCGTACTGTACACGGTTCTGACGGGTTACCGGCCATTCCAGGGAAACAGCGCACTCACTGTTTCGTACAAAGTGGTGAACCGCGATCCGATTCCTGCGACGGTACTCGACACAGAGTTGCCGCCGGCGTTGGATTACATCATTTCTCGGGCTATGGCGAAAGACCCAGCGCAGCGCTACCAGCGTGGAATGGAAATGGCGTTGGATATTCAGGATTTGCGGGAAGGCCGCGAGTTGTGGAGTAAGGCAAAACAGCCTGGTGCGGCTGGCGGCGCGTCTCCGGTTGCCGGAGAGAAAGACAAGCTGTCTGCGACTGCGAAGGCCGGGGCTGGAGGAAAATCTCGTCTAACGAAGCGTCTCCCATCCCAGCAAAAAAACCTGGCGGACAAACTGCTGAACAAGATGGGGAGGACCTCGATTGTCGGCGCGGTGTTTTTGGCGGGGCTGCTACTTTTCGGTCTTCGCCTTAATCGCGTGCTTTGGCCCAAAACTCCAACCCAAAAGCTATCGGATAAAAGTGTCGAAGCACCATCGGTCCTCACAGGTCAGGTTGCAATCCAAAATCCAGCGCCCGCAGCGGTCGCGCCCAGCAGCAGCGAAACGTCTCCACCCTCGGTGGTAGAGGAGACGGCTACAAGACAAGAAGCCGCAACTCAACCCGAGGTTGTCAGTAAAAAGATCAGGAAGTCCGCGGCCGTCTCGCATCCTTCGGCCACTGTAAAGCCAGCCAGCACGAGCGTTGCGGGATTGCCTGCGGCAACGAATCCAGGTTCAGCCACTTTGGATATTGAAGTGGACCACAAATTCGCCGAGGCCAAGCTCTCGATCTGGGTAGATGACAGGTTGAGCTATACGCGCACTCTGGAAGGAACTGACAAGAAACATCTAGCGCTGTTCCATCATGTTCAGGGCCACGAAATTCATGCCATGCCGATTCCCGCAGGAAGCCACCGTCTTCGTGTGCAGGTCACTTCGGGAGATAACTCTTCTGATCAATCGGTGACCGGAGACTTTTCCGGTGGAAGCGAGAAGCTGCTACAAGTTTCCGTCGACAAGCGTGGGGTGATGAATTTGAACCTGGAATGAAATCCATCTGACTCTTAGCGCTTGCCGATTCGTACGCTTGTCCTGGCCTACGAATCCTGTGCTTACGAATTCTCGGATGCTTTCGAAATTGCGTCGCATTGACGGCCTTCTTGCGTTCAGAGCAAGGCGGCAATCCTGGTAAGGTCCCGCACGAACTCCTGCATTTGCGCCTGTCGCGCAGCCGCGCCAGGAGCGCGGAGTATCGATGAGGGGTGCACGGTCGCGTCAACTCTAGGAGCCAGCGGGGATTCCACTAGCTGGCCGCGCTGACGAGTTACGTTGAATTCCCTGCCCAACAGCGCCTGAGCGGCGGTCGCGCCCAAGCAGACAAGAACTTCTGGCTTTACCATTTGCAACTCAGCATCAAGCCACGGTCGGCAAGCTTGGATTTCAGAGGACCGCGGCTTTCAACTTGACGGGAACTACGAGCAATGGCCCTACAATGTCTGGCTGGACGAAGTGAACCTCAACGCTGATTAGCCTTTCCGAATTAAAGTCTTAATGCGATCCCTCGTGTTCGTCTCTCTCGCCTCGCTTTAGATCCTGCCAACTGGGGCAACGGCTTTGCTACGGCGGACTCTGTAGCTCTGCCATTACCTTCCTTTAGTGAGCAACCACACACGGGAACCTTCTCATCTGCCGTTAGCGCGGTGGAAAGAATCGGAAGGCTTTACTCCGCCACATGAAAGAGGTAGAGATGTGCAAGGCAAGAAACAACTCACGCTGCTTGCAGCCCTGGCTTTCGCTTTCATCTGCTCCCATGTCAGTGGCCAACTGTCCAAAGCTTCATATCCCGGTATTCAGCCCAGCCTCGTCGGGAGCACTCTAGCATGTTCCCAAACATCGACGGCCCCCACCATCCGCGTTCCTCTGCCGCTCGTGGACCGGGCAAAGCTAAAGGCCCGGCTGGCAACTCTTCTGCGCGACAGCCTCTTCGACGATGCAAAAGGAGTTGTGAATATCGCGCGGGAAAACGAGATAAGGAAACTTGCAAATAAGTTGGGAAGAGAGAAAGAGAGCGATTAAAGGCCGCGTATCCGCTTAAGATCATCGTTGCAACTATTCGCCCCCGGGGCAAACTCTGGTGCCATAATCGGCATCAAAGTGTGACCTTATGCCCGGGGACGCAACGCGCTGCACGCTTAGCGATCCAGGGACCGCCCGGGTACCATCTTCAACGATATTCTCTCTTATCTTCTTGAGGAGGTCAGCCCCGATGCGATTTGCGTTTGAGCTTCATCCATGGTCCTCCTTGAAAGGATCGAATCTGGTTCAGGGGAAGCGAATCGATGGCTAGTGTTGCGCAACCAATCGTCTGGCCCGGTCGGCCTTATCCGCTAGGTGCAACGTGGGATGGCGAAGGCGTGAACTTCGCGTTGTACTCCGAACGCGCGGAGAAGGTTGAGTTGTGTCTGTTTGACAATTTAGGCAAGCGCGAGACCACGCGCGTGGCGCTGCCTGAGCAAACTGACATGGTATGGCACGGTTACTTGCCGGAGGTCCGTCCCGGACAGTTGTACGGCTACCGGGCGTACGGACGATATGCTCCGGAACAAGGCATGCGCTTTAATCCCAACAAACTTCTACTCGATCCTTACGGCAAGCAGATACAGGGAACGATTCACTGGAGCGATTCGCACTTTGCCTACAAGGTGGGCCACAGACAGGAAGATTTATCCTTCGACCGCCGTGACAACGCCGCGGGAATGCCGAAGAACCGGGTAATTGATTCTGCTTTTACCTGGGGGACGGACTCTCCTCCGCGTATTCCCTGGCACAAAACTTTGATTTATGAACTTCACGTAAAAGGTTTCACGATGTGCCATCCTGATGTTCCGCCCAATTTACGCGGGACATATGCAGCGCTGGCCACTGCGCCCATCATCGACTATCTCACCCGGCTGGGAGTGACTTCGATCGAACTGATGCCGGTGCATAGCTTCGTCGACGATCGTCAATTGGTGGAACGAGGTCTGCGAAATTACTGGGGCTATAACTCCATCGGTTTTTTTGCCCTCGAACCTCGTTACCTGGCGACAAGCTCCATTCACGAATTCAAGACCATGGTGAAGACTTTGCATTCCGCGGGCCTGGAAGTAATTCTGGACGTGGTCTACAACCACACTGCCGAGGGCAATCATCTTGGCCCCACATTGTCGTTGAAGGGCATCGACAACAGCACATATTACCGCCTGCAGCCGAATAACCAACGCTTTTACACGGATTACACAGGCACCGGCAATACGCTGAACATGCAGCATCCACGCGTACTGCAGCTGATTATGGACAGCTTAAGGTACTGGGTTCTCGAGATGCATGTGGATGGATTTCGTTTTGACCTGGCTGCCACTCTGGCGCGCGAACTCCACGAAGTCAATCGCTTGGGGGCTTTCCTCGACATTATCCATCAGGATCCGATTCTCTCGCAGGTGAAGCTGATCGCCGAACCTTGGGATTTGGGAGAAGGCGGGTATCAGGTGGGAAATTTCCCGGTGGGATGGGCGGAGTGGAACGATCGTTACCGCGATACGGTGCGATCTTACTGGAAGGGTGATGAAGGAGTGGTGGGAGATTTGGCCTATCGCATCACCGGTTCCAGCGATCTTTACGCGCATAGCGGAAGGCGTCCTTACGCCAGCGTGAATTTTGTTACCGCCCACGATGGCTTCACCTTGCAGGATCTGGTCAGTTACAACGAAAAGCACAATGAAGCAAATGGGGAAGGCAATCGCGATGGCAATAACAATAACCGCAGTTGGAATTGCGGCGTAGAAGGTCCCACGGACGATCCTGAGATTCACGCTCTGCGGGCCAAGCAGAAGCGGAATCTGCTGGCAACGTTGCTACTCTCGCAGGGTGTTCCCATGATGTATGCCGGCGATGCTATCGGGCACACGCAAAACGGAAATAACAACGCTTACTGCCAGGATAACGAGATCAGTTGGCTGAATTGGAATCTGAAACCCGAGGATCGCGACCTGCTCGCCTTCGTTCAGCGCATGATCAACCTGCGCAAACGGCATCCCGTTTTTCGAAGGCGCCATTTTTTTCAAGGCCGCCCGATCAAGGGCGCGAATGTGAAGGATGTGCTATGGCTCAATCCCAGCGGCCATGAGATGAACGAAGAAGAGTGGCGAAATTCCACCGTCCACGCGCTAGGGATGTTTCTTTCCGGTCAGGGCCTTGAGGAAACCGACGAACGCGGCCGCAAAGTGAGTGACACAGATTTTTTGGTACTGCTGAACCCGTATCACGAAGATGTGCCGTTCACTTTACCGGCATTCCGCAAAGGGTCGCGCTGGATCGGATGGATGGATACTTCGCGGGAAGGCGGGTTGCGGCCCACTGAGACGTACGATTCCGGTGCCGCCTATCCCATGCAGGCACGGTCTATCGCGGTGCTGATGGAGCGTCATGTGAACGGCAAAAAGGAAGAATCGAATGAAGCGCCGTCATAACATGCCGTTCGGCGCTGAGTGCCGCGAGGATGGCAGGGTTCGGTTTCGATTGTGGGCTCCAGCAGCGCAGCAGGTGGAGATCTCGCTCGAAGGTTCCAAAGACTCCAAACGGATTGCGCTTGAACCGCGCGAGCACGGCTGGTTCGAGCTGGTCACGAACATCGCGAAGGCGGGAGATCTGTACCGTTTTCGAATCGATCGAGAAAAAGAAGTTCCCGATCCAGCCTCGCGATTTCAACCGCGGGATGTGCACGGCCCTAGCGAAGTCATCGACCCGAGGATGTTCGATTGGAAGGATGACGGGTGGCGGGGACGCGGTTGGAATGAGGCCGTTATTTACGAATTGCATGTCGGAGCATTTGCTCGGCCGGGAAATTTTTCCGCTATTCGTAATCGGCTCGATTATCTGGCAGAGTTGGGCGTTACGGCTATCGAACTGATGCCGGTATCTGATTTTCCCGGCGCCCGAAATTGGGGCTACGACGGTGTTTTCCTGTTTGCTCCCGAGAGCACCTATGGCCGGCCAGAGGATCTGAAGGAATTGGTACAGGCCGCCCACCAGCGCGGAATCATGGTCCTGCTCGATGTTGTCTACAATCATTTTGGCCCGGAAGGAAATTATCTCGGGGTTTATGCTCCGCAGTTTTTTACCGACCGCCACAAAACTCCCTGGGGCAAGGGCATTAATTTCGATGGCGCGGAAAGCAGAGTGGTGCGTGACTTCTTTATCCAGAATGCCTTGTACTGGCTTACTGAGTATCATTTCGACGGATTGCGGTTGGACGCTGTGCATGCCATCCTTGACGATTCCACTCCTGACATACTGACGGAATTGGCCAGTGTTGTCCGGAGCGAGGTCGAGCCTGGTCGGCAGGTGCACCTGATTCTGGAAAACGAGCGGAATCAGGCAAAGTATCTTCGACGGACGGAACAATGCCGTCCGCGAACCTACAACGCGCAATGGGACGACGATATTCACCATGCGCTGCACGTACTGATTACGGGCGAGAAGGATGGTTACTATTTCGATTATGCAAAGCGTCCGCTTGATCAATTGGGACGCTGCCTGGTAAGTGGTTTCGCCTATCAAGGCGATGTCTCGCTTTACAGGAATGGTGAAAGGCGTGGTGAATCCACAGAGGGATTGCCGCTGACGGCGTTCGTCTCTTTTCTGCAGAATCACGATCAGATTGGAAACCGTCCGTTCGGGGAGAGGATCGTTACCCTTGCAGATGCGCGCCCGGTCCGAGCAGCACTCGAGATTCTTTTATTGGCTCCCTCTCCGCCCATGCTTTTCATGGGCGAAGAATTCGGAACCCAAACCCCATTTCTTTTCTTCTGCGATTTTGAAAAGGATTTGCTTCGGCGGTTACCGCCGGCCGAAGAAACGAGTTCGCGCGTTTTACACGATTCAACGATCCCGAGGCTCGCAAAGGCATACCTGATCCAAACGCGCAATCGACTTTTGAGACTTCTCGGCTTGACTGGCATGACCTTGAGGCGCCCAAGCATCAGGATTGGCTGCGATTTTATCGACAGCTATTGAAATTGCGAAAAGAGCACATTGCCCCCCGCCTTCCTTCCGCTTGCAAAATCAAAGCCTGCTTTACCACTCGTGAAGATCTGGGGCTGACTGCAGAATGGAAATTGGGGGATGGCTCGAAACTTGCGCTGCTGGCGAACCTTGGCGCCGATCCCCTCGGCGCAGCGACGGCACCGAACTTTCCGATCCTCTACTCCAGTAAAGGAGTTCGCGAGGACGAGATAAAACAAGGAAGCCTGCCGCCCTGGTCGGTAGTCTGGTTCTTGGCATCATGACAGTGCGCTCCAACATACCGCGCGCAACCTATCGGCTGCAGCTGAATCGGGATTTTACTTTCGTTCAGGCAACGGCAATCGTTCCCTATCTCGCGACTCTTGGCATCAGCCATTGCTACATCTCGCCATTCCTGAAGGCGCGGCCGGGCAGCATGCACGGCTACGACATCGTGGACCACAGCTCGCTAAACCCGGAGATCGGAACTGCGGAAGAATTTGATCGCTTCGTGTCTACTCTCCGGGAACACAATATGGGGTTGATTGTCGATATCGTCCCCAATCACATGGGAATCATGGGTGGCGACAATGCGTGGTGGCTGGACGTGCTGGAAAACGGCGAGGCTTCCGCTTATGCCTGTTTCTTCGATATCGACTGGCATCCTCTGAAAGAGGAGTTGCACGGAAAAGTGCTGGTTCCTGTTCTTCATGATCATTACGGCGCGGTGCTGGAGAGCGGCGAGTTGAAAGTTGCGTTTCGTGCGGATCGCGGCGAATTTGATGTGCGGTATCACGACCACCGATTTCCCATCGATCCCAAAGAGTACCCGCGCATTTTGCAGACGTGCGCGGATTCTCCGGCTGGCAAACTGGGCGAGGAAAATCTCGACTTGCTGGAATTTCAGAGTCTAATCACAGCTTTCAGCCACTTGCCCGCACGGCAGGAAACCAGCCGCGATCGAATCGCCGAGCGCAATCGCGACAAAGAGATTCACAAACGCCGGCTGGCGGCTCTGTGCGAACGATCCCCGGAGATCGCAGCCTGCATCCTACAAGCGATCGAGTCGATTAACGGAACACCGGGTGACGCGGCAAGCTTTGAGCAACTCCATGAACTCATTAAAGCTCAAGCCTTCCGTCTGGCGAATTGGCGGGTCGCTTCCGATGACATAAACTACCGGCGTTTTTTCGATACCAATGACCTTGCAGGTCTTTGCATGGAAAACGAGGCGGTGTTTCGGGCGACTCATCGTCTTATTCTGAATTTTGTGGCGCAGGGCAAAGTGGACGGTCTTCGCGTGGATCACCCCGACGGGCTTTACGATCCGGCACAATATTTCAATCGATTGAAAAAGGGCATCGTTGAAGCTGCGCACAAATCCGAATCCACGAAAGATTCTCAGGCTACGGAAGATGAGTCCCGCTATGTGGTCATCGAGAAAATTCTTACCGGCTCGGAACGGCTGCCGAAGGAGTGGCCGGTGTGCGGCACAACCGGATACGATTTTTCGAACCTGGTGAACGGCTTGTATGTCGACCCCGCGGCCGTCGCACGGTTCGATAGCCTTTACCGAAGTTTTACTGGCGTTGAAGCCAGCTATGACGACCTCGCCTACCGCTGCAGGAAACTGATTGTTCGAGTAGCGCTGGTCAGCGAATTAAATGTGCTGGCAAATCAGTTGACGCGGATTGCTCTCTCCAAACGAAACACCTGCGACTTTACTCTGAACAGTTTGCGCGACGCGCTAATGGAAGTAGTTGCCAATTTTCCGGTGTATCGCACTTATGTGACTGCCGCAGGAATCTCCGAGAATGATACAGGGTATATTCGGCGCGCAATTGCCCTAGCGAAGTGGAGAAGTCCTGCCGCCGATACCAGCGTGTTTGATTTTCTCAGGGATGTGCTTCTGACCAGCATCGCGGATGGACAAGACCCTGCTTATCAGAAGGCCGTCACTAGGTTCGCCATGAAATTCCAGCAGTTCAGCAGTCCGGTGATGGCGAAAGGTCTCGAGGACACAGCTTTTTATCGCTACAACCGGCTCGTCTCACTGAATGACGTGGGCGCTGATCTTCATCAGTTTGGAACCACCATCGCGGATTTTCACAAGGCGAATCAAGAGCGCCTGCGGGACTGGCCCCATACCATGCTGGCGACCAGCACGCATGATTCGAAACGCTCGGAAGACGTGCGCACTCGCATTGATGCGCTATCGGAGATGCCGGGATTGTGGAGACTTCGAGTGCGGGACTGGAGAAGATTTAATCGCGTTCATCGAAGCAAGATTAACGACAAGGCCGCGCCTTCCCCGAACGACGAATACTTGCTCTATCAAACATTGATCGGCGCGTGGCCGCTCGAACCGTTGCAGTCTGAACACGACTGGCAGAGCTTCAGGGAGCGGATTGAGAACTACATGCTCAAGGCGACCCGCGAGGCCAAGCAGAATACCAGTTGGATCAACCGCAATGCCGAGTACGAAGCTGCAGTTTCTTCGTTTGTGAAGGCGTTATTAAGTCCAGACGAACAGAATCGTTTTCTGAATGATTTTGTCCCCTTCCAGCGGCGCATTGCGCGTATTGGCTTGTGGAATAGCCTCTCTCAAACATTGCTCAAAATAACGTGCCCCGGGGTTCCAGATATTTATCAGGGAAACGATGTGTGGGATTTCAGCCTGGTGGACCCGGACAACCGACGCCCGGTCAACTATGGCCGCCGGTTGCAGGTTTTTGAGAGCATTCGCAGATTGAGTGGCGAGGCAAATTCGGTATCGGCGGCGGAATTGTTGGAGACTCCCGAGGATAGCCGTTTAAAACTGTACGTGCTTTGGAAAACGCTCTGCTTGCGCAAAGAATATCAGGAGCTCTTTCGGCTGGGCGATTATATTCCTTTGGAAGCTCGGGGAACGAAGGCGAATCACGTGGTCGCATTTATCCGGAAGTTCGAAAGCGCGAGCCTGTTCGTGATCGTTCCGCGACTGGTAGGCGGTTTACTGAATGACTCGGAGCGTCCTCCGGTCGGACCGGAGCTGTGGAACGATACTCTGGTTGAATTACCCACGTGCGTTTGCAGCAGAACTTACCACAATGTATTTACCGGTGAGACTCTTTCCCTGCAGAAAACGGACACTGGTTCAGCGATCGAGCTCTCGAAGGTTTTGGTCAATTTCCCGCTGGCGCTGTGCTTGCAGAGCTAAAATCGCGAATACCTACAGGATTTCCCGTATGGACATCCGGACGGACCCAGAGATAGCCTCGAACTAACCTTAATTTCTGTGGGCTCTCAGCCCCTGCTTCTGAGGTGTTTTCGTCATGAACCTACTCCCCTCCCCCCGTAATCCTGAAAGCTGGCGCGAGCTTTACACGGCCGCTCTTTTCGAAACCGATCGGGAGCGGATCCCGGCACGAATTGCCCATGCCGAACAAGCGATCGTAGCGCGTGCACGAGAACTTTTCGCGGCCGGGAATGACACCATCGAAGAAGACCAGGCATTGGACGATGCTCTGTACGCGTTGCGGGCGCTGCAAAGTTGCCTGCAAGTGCAGGCCGTGGCTGCTTAGGCAAACGCCCGGTTCTATTTAAACTTCCATTCCTTGCACGAATCGTTTGGCTGCGTGACTCAAACTCCAAGCACCTTAGCTTTTTCTTTGACACCTGCCCGGGTGAGATGCTTTCGCGAATAGCGGCGATCAGTTGTGCGATTATCCCTCCTTGTTCGCCTTTTCTGCATCAAAGTGCTGCCAACGGAGCCATCGATTTTCTTTAAATCCGTCTCTCTGGTGGACGGGTGAACGTGCGCTTTTGGCATTAGGTGTTTTTGTCAGTCGCAAATTTTTGGACAAGATTTGGAGTGGAATGGCCCAAGCTAAGACAGTTCCAAAAAGCGGTCCTTCGGAAGACTCGACACCGGAGACTCGCAGGCTCACGGCGGCCGAGATTTTTCAGGCGGCAATCGAGAATGCGCGCGACGAACTTCGCCGTTCGAATCAGAAGCTGGCGTTTTCCGGCGTAGCCGGAGGTCTCACGATGGGGCTGACTGGCCTCGCCGTGGCCTCGATCCGGGCGATTACGGGGCACAGCGCCCAGATCGCACCTTTTTTGCTTTACCCGGTTGGTTTCATCGCCGTCATTATCGGGCGGGCGCAACTGTTCACGGAGAATACTTTGTACCCGGTGGTCCTCGTACTCGACGAGCGCAGGCACGTGGTAGAAACGCTGCGCTTGTGGGGAGTGGTTTTCGCCTCCAATGTTTTCGGTGCTTTGTTATTCGCTTTGCTGGCGGGCAAGACTTCCGCTTTACGGCCAGACATACTGTCGCAGTTGGTGCAACTGGGACAAGAAGCGTCTACGGGATCCGCTTCTCACTTCTTCTGGAGCGGAATTATTGGAGGATGGATGATCGCGTTGGTTGCGTGGACAGTCACAGCCAGCCACTGGACCATCGGCCAGATTGCTATGGTGTATTTGCTTACATTCGTAGTCGGCGTCGGGCACTTCGCACATTGCATCGCAGGCAGCGCGGAGATTCTCTCGACCGTCGTGGCGGGGGCAATTCCGCTCACGGATTATTTTCGCTGGCTCGTCCCGGCAACGCTGGGGAACATTTGCGGTGGCGTATTAATGGTCAGTCTTATCAATTACGGCCAGGTCAAGACCATTTAATTTTCTGCTTTGGAGCGGCCCCTCGTCCGGTATCTCGCATCCAATTCCAGCGTGTCCGCCGGTCTCCAATTTGCCTGGCTGTTCATTTTGTCGATACCTGTCGCCTGTGTAGCCTGGACCATTACACACGAAGAAGTTTTTCGCGAGCCGCGCTGAGCTGCCAATCAAGAAGCTTTGACGGACTTCCAACCGACTTTGACTTTGGCAGAGTTGGCGATCTCAACCGCAGCCCTTCTGCCGCTGGCAATCGCGGCATGCACGGTTCCGTTAAGGCCGTTCGCATCTGTGGCTTCGCCCGCGAAAAATAAGGTGTTGTCGATGGGCATAGCCAGCGCTTTCGGCGCTTGATCTCCGCCAACCTTTCCGTAGCTGTACGCGCCTCGCGAGAATGGATCAGTCTGCCAATCGCGGAAATACGCGTGTTCGAGGAGTCCCGCGAGTTCTCGAATACTGACCCCGAGCAAACGATGAAGGGCAGCGATACTGTGCTCAATCACAAAAGATTCGCTCTGACCCGAAAGGCGCGCGGCGCAATGGAACGGCGCCCAACCCGTCAACAACGGCAGTTCGACGGGCGCGGTTGTCCACCAGGTGGGGAACCAGTCGTCGTGGGAGAAGAGAAAACTCATTCCGTCCATCGATTTGGAACGGGGCTCGCGCGAATGCGGGAGATCTTTCCAGAAGCGCTCGCGAAATCGCAGAGTAACCCGGATCACTTTTCCCATTGCGATATTGCGAATCGCATTCTGTTTCTGTTGCGGCAGCTCAGGGACAAAGCTGATGGCGCCCTTATCGCCATCCTGGGCCTGCAACACACCGAGCGGTACAGTAATGAGCACGCGCGGAGCAGAAAACGTGGCGGTTTCGTTTGCGCCGCTTGCGGTTATCTCGACCTGGCCCTTACGCCATTGAATGCTCTCTACGATCGTGTTTATTTGTAGCGAGATGCCACTCTTCCGCACCTGCTGTTGAAAGATTTCGATGAGATCCGCATATCCATCTTCCGCGCGAAAGGCCCGGTAACCTTCAATCTTCTCTTCCGCATGCATCCCCCGCACCAGCCAGTTCACACTTACTGAGGCGGGATCGGCCGCATTGAATCCGCTGACGTAACCAGTGGCCCACTGTTTGGCTCGGCGCAGGTCAGGAGTGTCCGCCAATTGGGAAGTGGAGTGTTTCAAAAAATCGGCAAACGACTCATCGCGATCCTTGTGTTCCCTCATTTTTGGCAGAATCTGGTCGACGTCTGAAAAGAAGTCGCAGGGGCTCACGCGGCCTTCTTCAACACACCAGTTGTCACCGTCGACTTCCCGGATTTGAACGTGACGGGCTTTGAGCAGATCCAAAATTTCGGCAGGACGCCCGTGAATGAATTCCGCGCCAAGCTCAATGGGGGCATGCAACTTGGGATCCTGCAGCGTGCATATGCGGCCGCCAATGCGGTCCCTCGCCTCCAGCAGCGTGATCGAAAGCCCGGCATTTGCGAGAGCCGTTGCTGCTGAGATTCCAGAGGCTCCCGCTCCAATGATGATCACATCCGCTTTAGCATGGTCAGGCACGGGCTTCTCGTTCAAGAAGATGAGTTCATTTTGGAGCGGTCTTGACGGACTTCAGATAGGCAATCACGGACTCCGCATCCTGCCGGCTCATGCGAAATTGTGGCATCGGCGGGCGCAAATAGGTTCCGGTACGCCAGATACCGGTCGTGAGCAGCGTCACCATTTCCGCGTCGGTTCCGGGTAGCGCTCCGGCAATTCTCGGGGCTTGTAGCGGCCAATCCTCTACGGGTTCGGCGGATTTCAGCCATACCGGCGCACCCTGCAACCACCGGCTGCGGTCGGGAACGCCGTTGCTATCGCGGGGCGTGTGGCACTGGCCGCATCGCGAGAGATCCTCCACAATGTACTGGCCTCGACCTTCGGCACCCTGGCTCGTGCTGTTCTGGTTGACGCTGGAACCATTTCGCATCTTGGCGGCCTGCTGATTGTTTTGCGCGGAGCAAAAGCACGCCGCGACGATCAGCACCAGCAAGACGAGCGATGGATGCAAGTTAGCGGCTTTCACAATGGAACCGGACACACTTCTTGGTAGACCGGTTGGGCTGGGAGGTTGGCGAAAGCGCCCAGCGTCGCGGGCATCAAAACTGATCGATTTCATGAGCTAACCTCGCGTCGAAAACCCGCGTTATAAACCTTAGAGGAGCTTTCGGCATCTTTTCTGTGGGCCGTTGCGTTCCTGGGGGCGAGACTGTCATACTCCAAGGCACATTATCGCATCCGGCACTGGAATCCGCTTGAAGACGGCAGCTAGAACGCATGACGGAACGCCAAAACTTCTGGGGAGGCTGGCAGGAACGCATCTCAGCGCTCCGGAACGTGCCGGCTGTTTTGAAGATCGTCTGGGACTCCGGTCCCGGAGTCGTGATTTTTGGACTGGTTTCGCGCCTATTCGCTGCGCTGATGCCGGTGGGGCTGCTGTGGATTACTAAGCTCATTATCGATCGCATCGTGCATGCGGTCTCCTCTCATCAGCCGGTGGCTCACGACTTCTGGTGGTTGGTGGTCGCGGAATTTTCCCTGGCCGTAGTCAATAGTATTCTCCTCCGCACAATCGATTACTCAGATTCGCTACTAGGCGATAAGTACACCAGATACATCAGCATTCGGGTGATGAATCATGCGGCAAGCCTTGATCTCATCACCTACGAAGATCCAGTATTTTACGACCGCCTGGAGCGGGCTCGCGTGCAGGCCACCGACCGGCTAGTGATGATCCAGCAAATTGGCCGGTTGGTGCAGCAGGCAATTACCACCATCACCCTGTCGATCACGATCATGTTGTTTTCTCCCTGGCTGATGTTGTTGCTGGTGGCCGGGGTGGTGCCCGCGTTTCTGGGGGAGAGCCATTTCGCATTCCTGGGATACGCAAAGAATTTCCGCCAGACGCCGATGAAGCGCCAACTTGACTATCTGCGGATCCTGGCCGGGAGCAAGGAAGCGGCGAAGGAGTTGAAGCTATTCGGACTGAGGGATTTTTTGCGTGAGAGATTTACTCGCATATCCGAAAACATCTATGAAGAGAACGTCGGTCTCTCGCGACGCAAGCTGATTGCAGGTGCGCTGCTCTCTACTATCGGCACCATGGGCTATTATTCGGCGTACGTATTCGTGATCTGGCGCACGATTGCGGGCGCGCTTAGCATTGGCACATTGACCATGCTGGCAGGGGCGATTCAACAGGCCAGCAGCAATATCGAGCAGATTTTCTCCACCTTCGCCGGCATCGGCGACCAGGCATTGTTCCTGACAGACCTGCTGGCATTTTTCGAAATGAAGCCGACCATCCAGAACAAGCCGAACGCTCTACCCGCGCCGCGGCCGATCGTGAAGGGAATCGAATTCAAGGATGTTTCGTTCAGCTATCCAGGAAACTCGCGTCGAGTTTTGGACAAGATCAATTTCCAGTTGCATACCAATGAGCGGCTCGCGCTGATCGGCGAGAACGGACAAGGGAAGACGACGATCGTCAAGCTGATCACCCGGCTCTATGATCCTACTGAAGGACAAATCCTGCTGGATGGGGTCGACCTTCGCGACTACGATCTGGAAGATCTGCATCGGGAAATCGGTGTCATCTTTCAGGACTTCATGCGATATGAAATGACCGCACGAGAGAATATCGCGGTGGGGCGAGTCGATGAAATCAACAATCTGGAACTGCTGAAAAGTGCAGCGCAAAAAAGCATGGCGGACCTTACAATAGGGCGCCTGCCTGGGGGTTACGACCAGATGCTGGGCCGGCGCTTCGAGCAGGGAGTAGACCTTTCGGGGGGCGAGTGGCAAAAAGTCGCGCTGGCACGAGCTTATCTGCGGGACGCGCAGTTATTGATTCTCGACGAACCGACTGCCGCGCTGGACGCGCGCAGCGAGTTCGAGGTGTTTCACCGTTTCGCGGAACTCACCGCCGGGAAGATGGCTCTTTTTATTTCGCACCGGTTCTCAACCGTACGTTCAGCCGACCGCATCCTAGTCTTGGAAAACGGCAGGATTGCAGAGGAAGGAACCCACGACCAACTGGCACGGCTGGGGGGTCGTTACGCGGAAATGTTCGAGATGCAAGCCTCGAGCTATCGCTAGGAAGGATACGGAATGACGCCGCAGAGCGGCCACCTGGAACTCGTGAGATCGGATGGGAAAGCCCTGCGTGTAAGTACTGCCGTTGATATGGAAACTGGGCCAGACAAATTGAGCTTGAGCGCCGCGGAACTTGCCCGCAATTTGGCATGGATCCCAGGGCAGCAGGAATCTCGTAATTTTCGCGATCGCTGCGAGACCCTGACGCGAGCATTCCGGCCAGTGCTCGCCTCGGTGCAAAATCCGGCGGTAAAACCTTCTTCCGACGATTTTCGAGCGCTGCAGGAGCAGATCTACCTGCTCTCGGGAGAGCTTGGAGAAACTTGCACAACCTTCAGCGAACCCCACAAGCTTCCTCAGGTTCGCACTGCGCACGGCACCATAATTCCGAGAGTGGCGGCCCTGGCGGAGGATTACCTCGCAGCTGTGGAATATCAGTTCAGTCAGGAAAGTTTCTCTGCATATATCCAAGCCTTCCAGCAAGTCACTGTGCTCAAAATGGCGGAGATCTGGATGCTGGTGCCAGTGATGAAGCTGGTGCTGATGGAACACATTGCGGAACTGGGGCGCCGGCTGCTGGAAGATCCCTCGGGATCTTATGCTGTTCGGGATGCGATCCGCGGATTGCAGGAGATTAAACAAACTCCATGGAAGGTTGTGACTGAGCCGCTAATCCTGTTCGACCGCGTTCTGCGCGACGACCCTGCGGGAGCTTATTCCCACATGGACTATGAAACTCGGGAGCAGTACCGAAAGCAAGTAGTGAAGATCGCCGACCGCAGCGATTGCTCGGAGATGCGAGTTGCCAGTGAAGTGCTCGCGCTGGCGCGCGAGGCACAAGCCCAGCCGCATTCGGATCCGCGAGTTACTTTGCGCGATTCCCATGTGGGGTCGTATCTGGTCGCGGAAGGAATGGGAGTCCTTGGGCAGAGAACGGGATTCCATCCTCCTTTTACCGTGCGCTTGCGAACTTTCTTGCTTCAACATCCGGATGAGCTTTACCTGCCGGGAATTGCCGCTCTTACTTTCGCGATTGTTTCCGGTGTCGTCCTGCTGTTGACGCCTCCGACCACTTCTCTCTGGTTGGTTTTGCTGGCGATTCTGGCTGTATTGTTGCCCGGTTCGCAGAGCGCAGTGCAGATCATGAACTACCTGGCGACTCTGCTGCTACCGGCGCAAACTCTGCCCAAGCTGGATTTCTCCGAGGGCATTCCGAATGATTGCGTGACCTTGGTGTCAATTCCCACGGTTCTCATGAATGAAAAGCAGGTCCGCAGGCTGGTGGACGATCTCGAAGTTCGGTATCTGGGAAATCAGGATGCCAACATTCATTATGCGCTGCTCTCCGATCTTCCCGACTCTCCGTTTGAGCCGCGGGAAGATAACATCCTGGTGGATTTGGCCGCGGATCTGGTGCTCCGGCTGAACGAAAAATACGCCGGCGAGGGAATGGGCTCTTTCTTTTTGTTCCATCGCCATCGCGTGTATAACCCGCGCGAACGGCTGTGGATGGGGTGGGAGCGCAAGCGCGGCAAATTGATGGACTTGAATAATCTGTTGCGCGACAAGTTTGACAGCTTCCCGGTGAAGGTGGGGAATCTCTCGCTCCTGCCCAATATTCGCTTTGTGATCACGCTGGATTCTGATACTGAACTTCCCCGAGGATCAGCGGCGCGGATGGCGGGGACGCTGGCGCATCCATTGAATCAGGCGATCATTGATCCTGATAAAGGCATCGTGGTCGCGGGGTATGGAATTTTGCAGCCTCGAGTGGGAGTGAGCGTACAGAGTTCGGCGCGGTCAAGATTGGCCAGCATTTATTCGGGACAGACTGGGTTCGACATTTATACGCACGCTACCTCGGATGTGTATCAGGATCTCTACGGCGAAGGCATTTTTGTCGGCAAAGGGATCTATGAAGTGGACACGTTGCAGCGGGTTCTTGCTCGCCGGTTCCCGCGCAACGCTCTGCTTAGCCATGACCTGGTCGAGGGCGCGTATGCCCGCGCGGGGCTGGTCAGCGATATCGAAGTGATCGAAGATTATCCTTCGCATTACAGCGCGCACAATCGGCGGAAACATCGCTGGATGCGGGGCGATTGGCAGATCGCAGGATGGTTGCTTCCGCTGGTTCCGGAAGAATCCGGACGGCGCGTGCCGAATCCTTTATCCGTCGTTTCGAGATGGAAGATTCTGGATAATCTGCGGCGAAGTTTGGTGGAACCTGCCACCTTCGCTCTGTTCCTGTTGGGGTGGTTGTGTCTTCCGGGCAAAGCCGGGGCATGGACTACAGCGACCGTTACTATTTTATTTTTGCCAGCGCTATGCCAATTCGCATTTGAGTTCGTAAAGGCGACGACGCTGGGGAAAAATGCAACCGTCCGCGACGCGCTCAACTCATTTCTCAACGCCAGCATTGCAAATGTGTTGACGATTACATTCCTCGCTCACCAGGCATTGTTATCGCTGGACGCCGTGGTACGAACCATGGTTCGCCGACTGATTACGCGACAGAGATTGTTGCAGTGGGAAACTGCTGCTGAGGCGGAGCTTGCGGGAGACAAGCGCACAACTCTGGATGTTTACTTGAACTGGACGCCAGTGCTGGCGCTGGGAGTACTTGTGCTGGTCTGGGTGGTGCGGCGTGGAGCGCTTCCCGCAGCGCTGCCGATTCTTCTGCTATGGGCGATCAGCAAACCAATGTCAGTGTGGCTGAACCGGCCACCGCGGGCTACGCGAAAAGAAACGTCCGATCGCGATTATTGGTTATTGCATGAGGCCGCTCTTCGCACCTGGCGCTACTTCGATGAGTTCAGCACCGAGGAAAACCACTGGCTGATTCCGGATAACGTTCGTGAAGAAAACACTAAGGTGGCGGCACGCATTTCAACCACAAACCTGGGCCTTCTGCTTAATTCCCGTCAGGCAGCTTGTGAATTCGGTTATCTCACGGTGCCGGAATTTGCAGATCAGACCATTCGTACGCTGCAGACAGTTTTAAAATTGCCGCGGCATCGCGGGCACTTGCTGAACTGGTATGACACGCATACGCTGGCCCCACTCACTCCGCCCGTCGTCTCCAGCGTAGACAACGGCAATTTGATCGCTTCACTCTGGACGCTGCAGCAGGGATCGCTCGATCTGCTGAAACGGCGCCTGTTCCCGCGAGACTTGGCACAGGGGTTGCTGGATCATCTTTACGTATTGAGCAGCCTGGGAGCTTTGCCACGAAAGAAATTCTCGGCCATGGAGACTGCGCTGAAGCAGCGCGACGGTTTGCAATATCTTTTGGACATTCCCGATGCAGATATCAAAGACCTACAGCAGCGGGATGCGAGTTCGAAAGACAGCTCAGAAGAGAAGGATATGCTGTGGTGGAGAGAGAAAGCGAAAGAACGCATCCGGCAGGTTTGCCGGGCGGCGCAAGTTTATGCGCCCTGGCTGCTACCGGAATATGCGGTAGTGAAAAATGATCCGACAGTTTTTCCGCATGGCAAGAGAACTCCCGCGCTGGAACAGATGCCGCTCTTCATCGATCGTCTGGCACTTCAACTGGGAGCGGCAATTCATTCCAGGGGCGCCGGCGGGCCGAACAAACTGTACGGCGAATTGCTCGATTTACTCCCTGAGGTTCGCTCCCGCACTGTCCGTCTGATTGAGGACCTGCAGACGATTGCCGATCAGGTGGGGGCGCTGGCCGACGAGATGGATTTTTCTTTTATGCTGAATCCCGGCAGGAAGCTGCTGTCGGTCGCATACGAAGTTGAGAAAGAGCGCAACCATCCGGCTTGTTATGATCTTCTGGCCAGCGAAGCCCGCATCGCTTACTTTGTTGCTATTGCCAAAGACGATATCCCTCAGGAAAGCTGGTTCCAGCTGGGCCGGCCTCCCATAGTGGATGCGGGGGGGCCCGGTCTGCTTTCGTGGACCGGAACCATGTTTGAATACCTGATGCCCGCGTTGTGGATGCGCCTGTATCCGAACACTCTTCTAGAACGATCAGCCGAAGTGGCTGTACGGGCCCAGCGGGTTTATGCGGCCAGAAAAAAAGTGCCGTGGGGCATCTCTGAATCGGCATCGGCAACGATGGATGCAGAGGGCAATTATTTTTATTTTGCCTTCGGTGTCCCGCAGTTGGCGATTTTCAAACCGGAGCAGGAAGGACCGGTGATCTCGCCCTATTCAACTTTTCTGGCTCTGGACGTTGAGCCTGCCGCGGCGATGCGAAATCTGCGCGGCATGCAGCGCAAGCAATGTTTGGGCTCTTACGGTTTCTACGAGTCGCTGGATTACAGCAAGTCGGGTCGCAAGTCTCACTCCCGGGGATTTGAGATTGTGCGTTGCTGGATGGCGCACCATCAAGGCATGAGTCTGCTTGCCATGGCAAATTTTCTTCACGATGAAGTCGTACAAGATTGGTTTCACAGCCATCCGCGAGTGCAGGCTACGGAACTCTTGCTGCAGGAAAAGCCGGCCGCCCGGATAAGTGCGCCAAAAGCTCGCTCCGAAGTGGCGTGAACCCTGCTGAAAGATCGATGCTGCAAAATCGTCATCTGGGGCTTACTTCGATGCAAAGTTGCCGCGGTCTCATTCTCGCAGTTCTTTTGACCGTGTCTCCGATCTTCTTCTTGGTGATTGGCCAGCCGCTTCACGCTCAAGCCGCGCTTGGCAGTGCGGATGTAATAGTGGCGGATGCAAAAGCAGCGGCACATCCCTTCCCGCACTTTTGGGAAAAGATGTTTGGGTCGGGGCGCGCGATATTAAGCCTGCGCCAGGACTATCGCGACGACTTGCGCGCGGTGAAGAAGATTACCGATTTCAACTATGTTCGCTTCCATGCCATTTTGGATGATGAAGTCGGTGTCTACAGCGAAGATGCGCAGGGGCACGCGGTCTATAACTTCTCTTACGTCGATCAGATTTATGACGGGTTGTTGGCCTCCGGGGTGCGTCCGTTTGTTGAGATCAGCTTTATGCCCAATCAACTGGCGGCGAGCCACACGCTGCAAGCTTTTTGGTATCACCCGAATGTTTCTCCTCCAAAAGATTGGAGCGGCTGGGATGATCTGGTCGCCGCGTTCGCTCAGCATCTGGTGCAGCGGTACGGGATCGATGAAGTTTCGCAATGGTACTTCGAGGTTTGGAACGAACCCAATCTTGATTTCTGGGCAGGGCAACCGAGGCAGGAAACTTATTGGGAGTTGTACGATCACACCGCGACGACGATTAAGAAAGTGAGTTCGCGATTGCGAGTCGGCGGACCTGCCACGGCGCAGGCCGCGTGGGTTGACGCTTTCATCCGGCACTGCGCAGAAAAACAGATTCCTCTAGATTATGTATCGACCCATGTCTATGCCAATGACACGGCACAGGACGTCTTCGGAACGCAAGAAAACATCCCGCGCGATCGAATGGTCTGCCGTGCGGTCGATAAAGTGCATGGGCAGATCAAATCTTCGAGCATGCCGAATCTTCCGCTGATCTGGAGCGAGTTTAACGCCAGCTACAAGAATGAGACTGACGTCACCGACTCGATTTTCATGGGGCCGTGGATGGCCGATACGATAAGGCAGTGCGATGGTTTAGTGGACATCATGTCGTACTGGACTTTCTCCGACGTATTTGAGGAACAGGGCGTGGTGAAAACGCCGTTTTACGGGGGCTACGGCCTGATCGCCGAGGATGACATTTCCAAGCCGGCATTCAACGCGTTCAAATTGTTTCACGAACTCGGTGACGAGCGAATTCAGCTCGACTCAGACTCCGCACTTCTCACGCGGCGAAAGGATGGAACGTTAGTGCTAGCGGTTTGGAACTATGCTCCGCCCGAGCAATCTGGTTTTTCAAAAACGATTACCGTACGACTTAAAAATTCGAATGCAAAGCATGCCTACGTATCGCGGGTTGATGCTGCGCATGGAGACGTTCACGGAGTCTACGAGAAAATGGGAAGCCCACGCTATCCCACACAGAAGCAGATTCAAGAACTCCGACTGGCCGCAGAACTTCCAGCGCCGGAAGTCGATCGCATCGAGCGCGGCGAGTTCACGATCGTGCTGCCGCGCCACGGACTGGCAGTGATCGACCTGAAGTAAAGAATACGCGCGACTACGGTTGATATTTCTTGAAGCCGGCGCGGTCCATGCCGCGCTGCGCTTCCTGGTTCTTCATGAAAGTATTCCACACAAAGCCGGTCCGGACGTTTTCTGCCATGAGCATGGAGATGCCTACATCGATGCCGATGGTGTCGCTGTCGTACCAGTTCTTGAGCGGATTAAACGCATTGATGAATCCGTAACGTCCCCAAGCCTGGCCGTATCGATCTTTAATATTTCTCAACACGCGCATGATGGGCTGCGGCATGAAGGGCAAAGAACCGGCGGAGGCGCTGGGAACGATCGTGCCGTCAATCGGTCCCATCATCGGCGGCCCTCCCCAAATCACGTAGCCCTTTTGCGAATCAGAGGCGGTGATGCCCCAGAGATCGTCGCTGTAATCGGGAAATTGTTTGCCGAGTTCCAGGCAGAAGTGTCGATGCGCGTCGGTGGCCATCATTGAGTTCTCAAAGTAATCGGCGTACTGATCGCGCTTTCCGCGGAAATCAAACCAAGCCTGCGAATATTGATGCACGAATAAGGGCGCGAATGAACCGATGTAACGAATCCCGTCATATTCAAACCGAGTGCGCTTCCAGGCGTTCCAGGCGCTCGCGGGCAGGGGATAAGGAAGCGATCCCAAACCGAGCAGATAAATCATCATCATCTCGCTGTAGTAATCCCAGCGATAAGGAAGAAAGCCGAATTCCGGTGTCCAGCCATGCGGCAATAATGAAGTGTCCTCGGAGAGCCAACTCCAATCGACTCGGTTGAATATCTCGAAAGCCAGCAGGCTGATTTCGGAATGCTCTTCGAAGTGGCGGCGGCAAGTGAGAAGACCGCAGAGAAGAATAGCCGTGTCGACGGAAGAGACCTCGGAGTCCCAGACGCGCTCGCCGGTGTTAATGTCGGCAAAGTGGTAGAAGAAGCCGCGATGCGTGGGCATCTTTTTCCAAAGGAAGCGCAAGGTGGCCAGGACCCGATCCCGCGCGTCAGAAAATGGAATGAAGTTCCGCTGTTGCGCGATGCAAATGCCGGTCAAGCCAAAGCCCGTGGCGGCGATACTGGCGACGATGGAATTATCGTTCTTCGCAACATTACACCGGTCGCGGATCAAGCCGGTTTGCGGGCTCGCCTGTTCCCAAAAGTACTGGAAATTTCTCTTCTCCATCTCCTGTAAGAAATCGTCATCCTCTTGCGAAAGGCCAGGCGAGACTGCCGGGGGTTGGGAAGCTTTCGATGACTGCGTTTCCGAAGCCAGGGAAAACAATTGGCGGCGGCCGAGGACTCCCAACAGACTCACGCCCCCCACTTGAAAAAGCAGTTCTCTTCGCGAAAGACGGCTTGTAACAGATTTTTGTTCTTCCATGCGCATCAGCTAAATTTAGATGCTTCAATGTTCCGGTGCGAACCGCCTGCCAGGCAAGCCGACTCGAATTTCATAGAGTTGGCAGGCAGAAAACTTGCTATGCGAAAAATGCGTCCTAGAATGTTAGAACATAAGGGACAGCAATGAGCAAACGGAAGACCATCGCAATATGGACAGTTTTGGTACTTGCCATTCTGGCAACAGCGGCGGCGATTGCATTGTTACATCGTCGGCAGCCCGTGACGCTGCGAGGCGCCGTCCTGCGACAGGACCGCGATCCTAACCGGCAATTGCCGTTGGCGGATGTGCAAATCACGGCCGTCAATACTCTGGGAAGCGCCAGTTCCAAGTCCGATTCTTTAGGCTTTTTCACTTTGAAACTGCCTAAAGGTCTGCGGCGCCGTCAGGAGGTCATCCTCGCTTTCCGGCACGAAGGCTATCACCCTCTGGATGTGAACGATTTTATCGGAGACAAAATTTATATCGAGCGCATGATTCCGCTTCATCAGGATACGGTGGCGGAGTCGCGCACCGGGTCGGCGATTTCCAATACCCGGATACGATATTCGGTGAAGGCGACCACCGACGCGGACGTTGGCAGCGCAGTGAAAACGTTTCAGATCGTCAATACCGGGAATACTCCGTGCAACAATCATCCTCCCTGTGCGCCGGGCGGTAAATGGAAAGCAACCGTTGGCTCGCTATCGCTGGATGCCGGAGAAGGAAACGAGTTTCGCAATGCCCGAGTTTCCTGCATTGCCGGTCCCTGTCCCTTTACTAAAATCGAAGTGGAAAATTTCTCGCCAGATCGGCGGCGCTTCAATGTCTCGGTGCTGAATTGGTCCGACACGGTTACGTTCCTGCTGGAGGCTGAAGTGGTTCACCCCATGACCAGCGACATGGTGCGCGAGACCTATCCGGTAATTTTCGGACGCGCATTGAACTTCAGCTTGCCAGCCTCAGCAGAAGGGCCCAGCATCGAAGCTGAGGTTCAAGGAGAACCGATTGTTTTTCCTTTGGGACCCGATCTGTTCTTGCGCTGGGCGGATTGCCACATGGTGGTGGACCGGGATCAATCCAAAAATTACCGTTGCGAATTGAAGCCTGGTTACGAGTTCCGCTAGCGGCCGATTCGCTGATTCTGACGGCTCTACAGTGAGACGAGCTAGAGAACTAGAGCGAAACCGCACTCCGTCTTCCGGAGAAACCCGTATTGCGACGCGACCCTCGATAGTCGAAAATTCACAAAGATCAGGGGTGATCGCGCGTCCATGGCATTCTTTAATACCTATCGCA
>JBAVQD010000217.1:0-4742 GCA_049693675.1 Candidatus Sulfotelmatobacter sp.
TCACCTAAACGCACCCGCTCCAAGCCTTCGGCGAACACAAACAGGCTCTGGTTGGGCATTTTTACGACTTTATGAACGACCGCAGAAGTGCCGACGGTATAAAGATCGCTGGGTTGGGGGTTGTCGACGCGCGCTTCGCGCTGCGCGACGACGACGATCGTCTTATCCTCTCCGAGCGAATTGATAAGCTGGACGGAACTTTCTCGGCCCACCGTAAGCGGCAGGACGGCATGGGGGAAAAGAACGGTATCCCGCACTGGGAGCACGGGCAAAGCCCGTACGTCATTGGATTCTCGATGCTTAACGAGTGGCTCGGAAAGCGGTTGTTGGCTCATTGGCTCTCCTTGAGTGTAACTCACTCAAGCTTAGATGATACTCCGGCAGAAAGGTTTCATACCATCCCAGAGTTCGGAGGGTTCTTAGATTCTATCGGCAATCTTCGTGGCAGTACATGATGCCCAAGGTACCGGGGCTAATGCGGAGGCAAGATCGACCGGCTTCGACGCCCTAACCGATCGTTCACGCCGCCCGGTAAATCCCCAGCACTTTGACGAACTCCGCCACCTCGTACAGATGGCGGAGCGCATTACGGGCCGGTTCGTCGTCCCCGCGGAGAAAATCCACATAGAAGACATATTCCCAAGGCCGGCCGCGCAGGGGACGTGACTCAATCTTACTCAGGCTGATATCGCGCAACGCAAATACGCTGAGCGATTTGAATAGCACGCCAGGTTGGTTTTTCACTTTATATGCAATGGACGTTTTATTCGCACCAGACGGAATCAATCGTTGATAGCCAGGATCGGCTGTGGACCGTCCTTTTGCGCTTGGCGCCCTACTGCCCAATTTTGCCCTCGCTTTGCGAATCAGGAAGAAGCGCGTGAAGTTGCGCTTATCGTCTTCGATGCCGGCCTGCAGAATCTTGCCGGAGTATTCCCGAGCGGCGTGGTGTCCCGCAATTCCCGCGGCATCCTTCAATCCGTTCGTGACTACGTGTTTCACGCTGCCTGCCGTATCGTAGAAAGGAACCGGCTCAATTTTGGGATGGTGGCGAAAGAAATCGCGGCATTGATCCAGCGCGACGGGATGAGAGAGAATCCGGCGCACGTCATTTAGTTTCACCCCCGGCGCCGCGATCACATTGTGAACGATGCGCAACGGAAACTCGGCTTGAATAAATACATCCCGAGCCACCAGCAGGTCGGCGTGCTCGGCCACGGTGCCAGCCAGCGAGTTTTCAATCGGAATCACGGCGGCGGCTACCGAACCGTTTTCGATACGATCAAACGCTTCCACCGAGCGCGCGCAGGGAACCACCCTGCAGCCGGGTAGCATCCGCTCCGCCGCTTCATGGCTGAAGGACCCGAGTTCACCCTGGATCGCGACTTTTACGCCCGCAAGTTTCATCAAGGCAAGGTAGCTGGAGAGCGCGCGGAAGGCAAATCGATTCAGTAAAGACTTCCGCTAAACCAGAGTCTTTTCCAAAACGAGTGCATCCATCCCGTTCGAATAGTAGCGAGGGAAGGTTTTTATCACGCTGAAACCGTGCCGCTTGTAAAAAGATATTGCGGACAAATTATCGACCGCAGTCTCCAGCTCTACCGAACGGCATTCGACCGAGATTAAGCGGTCCTCCGCGGCGCGGAGCAGCAGAGAGCCAACCCCGGCCCGGCGAGCGGAAGGAATTACGTCGATAGTAATGATATGGCCGCGGGCGCGCGCACCGGCTTCCGCGATAAGGAAGCCTGCGATTGCCCCCTCCGACAGGCCAGACGCCGGCAAATTCTGACGCGTTTCCGTGGCCGAAGGCGAATCGTCCGACTTCACAGATTCCTGGCTGGCCGCCACTAGCGTAAAGGACGCGCGCCGCCGCATGTAAAGTCTTAGTTCCGTTCGCGTATAGGAAATGCCTGCAGCAAAACAAGTTTGGTCAATTTTCCAAAGAGTCTCAAAGTCGGAAGGCTGGAACTCGCGAATGATGAAGGGCACGAGCCATTGTAGCTGCGAGCAGCATGCCCGAAACCAATTCCGTTCCCGCAGAGCTTTTTTGCTCCGGGATTTCCAACAGGTTCATCATCCTGATTTTCACGGGACGAAAATTCAGGCGATTGCCCCTTGCTTCGTCCGCAACCCCGGACGTACCATGAGCATCTAGAGGAGCGTTGTGGGGCGCCTTCTGCTGATTGACGTTGTCTCTTCGGTCGCCATTCTGGGGCTGTGGTATGTCGTGTTTTCCCGTTACAACCGAAGGAAGGGCGCGACGGCGTTGCGCTGGGTGCAAACCGCTTGCGCCGGCAAAGGACGAATCCTGGAATCGCGCTGGCTGGGAACTTCGCGCCTGCAGGCTCGGCTGCACTTCCCTTCCCGTTGGTTTGAGAATGCTTGTGTGACCGTAAAATTTCAGCCCCGCGCTCTGCCCATTCAGTGGTTGATCAGCTGCTGGCACAAGCAGAAAGAAACGTTAACTTTCGAAGCCGATCTGGACGGTTCGCCAAGCTTCCGCCTGGAAGTGATTCGGCATCGGTGGTGCGCTCGTAACCGGGGCATTTCTTCTCGCGCGCAAGACAACCGCGAGTGGGACATTTACGAACCGGGCCCTGTCATTCTCACTACTCGGACACACTGGAAGGAGGACCCTTCAGCGGAATTGAATGCACTGATGTCGGCACGCCGGCAGGATATTCTGCAGGTGCACTTCCGCCCGGAATCGCCTCAGTTTTCCGCTACAGTAAGTCTGGCAGCGTTAGCCGATCCGAATGTGGCGGCGGAATTTGTCAGCGCGCTGCGTGAGATTGCCGCTGGAGCTTCAACCCACCGTCAGTAGCCGCTTCTCAATCTCCCAATCTGCTAAAGTGTCCGGGATGAAAGCAAGAACTCCCTAACTAAAGGTGAGCCTATGCGTAGATTGCTTTTAGTCCTGTTTGCGACACTTTCCGTTATCTCTTGCTCTCTTTCGTGGACACAAAATACTCCCCCGCCCCAGCTTCAACCTCGACCGGCCGAGCCCGAGAAAATCCCTTCCCCTCCACCGACAAATCGACAAATCGAGCTCACGGTTCAGGTCAGCGACAAATCTGATGCGCCGGTTCGGGGATTGCAGAAGGAAGACTTCACCGTTCTGGACGACAAGCGCCCGCAGAACATCCTCTCGTTCAAAGCTGTAGATGAACAAGGCGGCAAGAACGCCAATCCGCCGGTGGAGATCGTTCTGGTCGTGGATGCGGTCAATGCCTCTTTCCAAGCCGTCACTTACGAGCGCAGTGAGTTGAAGAAATTTCTGCTGCAGAATGGCGGCAAGCTTTCCCAACCAGTATCGCTCGTCGTTTTTGCCGACACTGGGACAAAGATGCAGCAAGGTTCCTCTCGAGATGGCAACGCCCTGGCCGCGCTGTATGACCAATACGAAACCGGACTGCGCATTATTAATCGATCTCAAGGATTTTACGGTGCGGCCGATCGTTTCACATTGTCGCTTCGCACTCTCACCTCTCTTGCATCGTACGAAGGAAAACAGCCAGGCAGGAAGCTGATGATCTGGTTCAGTCCCGGATGGCCATTGCTCACGGGACCGAGTATTGAATACACCCGCAAAGACGAAGAGGGATTTTTCAACTCGATCGTGGCTCTCTCAAACCAGCTGCGAGCGGCGGACGTAACCCTGTATAGCATCGATCCACTCGGTCTGGCAGACGCTGGAGGCGTACGTATTTCCTATTATCAAGAATTCTTAAAGGGTGTGCCGTTTGCCAGCCGGGCGCAGGCCGCTGATCTTAGCCTGCAGGTGCTGGCAGTTCAAAGTGGCGGACGCGTTCTCAATTCCAGCAATGACATCACGGCGGAAATCGCGAAGTGCACCGCCGACGCCGAGGCGTTTTATGTTCTCTCCTTCGAGGCCGCGCACGCAGACCATGCCAATGAGTACCACGCGATCGAAGTAAAAGTGGACAAGCCAGGAACAAAAGCGCGCACCCGTACTGGCTACTACGCTCAACCTTGACTCGCGTCGCAGCGATAGCAGCGGTTGAGAACCGTAAACGTTTAAGATGACGAATCGTGCCTTCCCTCAGTCCTGAGATCATCCGAAACTGCACCAACTGCGGAAGCGATTTAGCGCCGGGGACTCTGGTCTGCGACAAATGCCACGCGCTCGTCCATTCCCAGGAACTGGATCGCCTGGCGAGCGAGGCAAAAGAACTCGAAGCTAAAGGAGACTTGCAACAGGCACGGGAGCGATGGCTTGCCGGCTTGAATCTTTTGCCGAGTTCTTCGAAGCAATATCAGTGGATCAGAGATCACGCTCACGCACTTGAGGTTGCAGCCAATCCGGCACGGACTCCTGAATCATCGGAAAACAAATGGGCCAAGCGTCTGGGACCGGTCGGTCCGATAGCGATCTTGCTGGCCAAAGCCAAGACGGTTCTGCTCGCGCTTACCAAGTTGAAATTTCTGCTAAGCTTTGCCGCCTTCATCGGAATTTATTGGGCCGCTTGGGGAATGAAATTCGGCATCGGCTTCGCGATGCTGATTCTGCTTCACGAGATGGGACACTTCATCGACATCAAGCGCCGCGGTTTGCCTGCGGAAATGCCGGTATTTTTGCCCGGCCTGGGAGCCTACGTCCGCTGGCAGGCTTTGGGCGTGCCTTTGGAGACGCGAGCGGCGATCAACCTGGCTGGGCCGCTGGCGGGATTTTTCGTGGCGCTTGCCTGCGCCGCTTTGTGGTGGCAGACGGGCAATCCTCT
>JBAVQD010000218.1:0-28050 GCA_049693675.1 Candidatus Sulfotelmatobacter sp.
GTCCGGCTCTTCCGCCCCCCGGCACGACCCGGCCCGGCAGCCGTCCGGGTGGACCTGCGCGGCGTCCCGGTCAGCGCTATGTTCCGCGCGGCGTGAAGGAAGGTCCGATGAAGGGCTACACGCCACCACCGCGCATGGTGGTGTCGAATGAGCCGCAGCCAATCACGCGCAGCATCACGATCACGGAAGGCATCAGCGTTAAGGATCTCGCGGAGAAGTTAGACATTCGCGCCAAAGATCTGATCTCGCGTTTGTTGTCGAAGGGTGTGTTTGCGACGATCAATCAGACTCTGGATGCAGAACTGGCCAGCGAGATGGCGCGGTTCTTCGGCGCGGATACGAACGTGATTACGTTCGAAGAGCAAACGGCAAAAGAGATTGACGCTGCTGCCAGCGAAGAGTCCGCTCCTGAGACTGGTATTCGGCCGCCCGTGGTGACGATCATGGGACACGTAGACCACGGCAAGACGACGCTGCTCGACTCGATTCGTTTGACGAATGTTGCTGAGGGTGAAGCGGGAGGAATCACGCAGCACATCGGCGCCTATAAAGTGCGGATTACCGACAAGGAATCGCCGGCTTACGGGCGCGAAATAGTTTTCCTGGATACGCCCGGCCACGAAGCGTTCACCCGCATGCGGTCTCGTGGGGCAAAAGCTACGGACATCGTTGTGTTAGTTGTGGCCGCTGACGATGGCGTGATGCCGCAGACGCTGGAAGCGATCGACCACGCGCACGCGGCTGAAGTTCCGATCATTGTGGCGGTGAACAAGATTGACAAGCCGGATGCTTTGCCGGATCGCGTAAAGAAACAGCTTGCCGATCGCGGTCTGATGCCGGAAGAGTGGGGCGGCAAGACAGTTTTTGTCGACGTGTCGGCGAAGAAGAAAACGAATCTGAATCTGTTGATGGAAATGATCTGTCTGGTCGCCGATCTGGGCGAGTTGAAAGCCACTCCCGAGCGTGCTGCGACTGGCGTGGTGCTCGAGGCCAAGCTTGATCGCGGACGCGGACCTGTGGCCACGGTGCTGGTGCAAAATGGAACGCTGAACGCAGGCGACAATTTTGTGGTGGGGAATGTCTACGGCAAAGTGCGCGCCATGTTTGACGATCGCGGCGCGCAGTTGAAAACGGCTCCGCCTTCTACCCCGGTCGAAATTATCGGTATGGAAGCATTGCCGCAGGCTGGTGATCAGTTTGTGGTGGTGGCCGATCGCGACAAGGCGCGCGGCATTTCAGAATACCGCGAGCAGAAATCGCGCGAAGCTGCGCTGGCCAAGAGTTCGCGCGTGTCGCTGGAAGGCTTGGCGGAGCAGATCAAGGCAGCGGGCACGAAAGAATTGAACGTCATTCTCAAGGGCGATGTCCAAGGCTCGGTGGAAGTGATCACCGATCTGCTAACGAAACTCTCGAACGAAAAAGTTCGTTTGAAACTTTTGCGGTCAGGCGTGGGCGCGATTACCGAGACCGACGTTCTTCTGGCATCGGCGTCGAATGCGATCATCATTGGCTTCAACGTTCGGCCGGAGCGCAAGGCGCAGGAAATTGCCGAGCAGGAGAAAGTCGACATCCGCCTGCACTCCATCATTTACGAACTGCAGGATGAGATCAAGCGCGCCATGAGCGGTTTGCTGGAACCCACTTTCAAGGAGCACTACCAGGGCCGCGCCGAAGTGCTGAACGTTTTCCGTATCCCGAAAGTTGGCACCGTGGCGGGTTGCCGCGTGAGCGACGGTTTGATCAAGCGCGACTCCGAAGTCCGCTTGCTGCGCGACAACGTTCAGGTCTTCAAGGGCAAAGTGGGATCGTTGCGGCGATTCAAGGATGATGCCAGCCAGGTTACGAACGGCATGGAGTGCGGCATCTCGATCTCGAACTACGGCGATATCAAAGTCGGCGACGTGATCGAGGCGTTTGCGACAGAGAGAATTGCCGCGGAAGTAATTGCGTAGCCGGGGCTCTCAGCAATTAGCCTTTAGCAATTAGCTGTCTGATTTAGCTAATGGCTAACTGCTAAAGGCTAAGAGCTAATGATCGCCTTCCTCACCATTGAACTTCACATCGAAGCGGCGCAATCGCTGAAGGATAAACGGCAGGTTGTTCGAAGTTTGAAGGACCGTCTCCGCGCCAGCTTTAACGTCTCGGTTGCTGAACTCGAAGCAAGTCCGGTGTGGAACCGCGCTACGATTGGCGTGGTCAGCATTTCTGATTCGCGAGATTATCTCGATGGATTGATGAAGAACGTGGAGCGGCAGGCGACGCGCATCGCCAACAATCACGGCGCGCAAGTGGCTGATTCGTTCGTGGAGTATTCATAGACTTACATCGAAGACTCCCTGCCAGGGAGCCACCGCCAAGAACCGTGGCGAATAATGTGCCGCTATAACGTTGTTACCTCTGTACTTAACTGACCGCCACGTTTGTGCGAGACAATGGCACATGGGGGCCAACACGCGCGGTCGATTTTCTGATATTCTCTTTCGTTTTACTTCGAGGTAAGTGATGGAGAAGCGCGGGCTGAAATATCATCGCGGCCGTTTAGGGGAGGCCCTGCGTGAAGAGATTGAGACGCTGGTGGAAGGCGAACTGGCGGATCCGCGCATCGGACTTGTGAGGGTGACTGCGGTACATGTGGCCGATGATGGCAGGTCGGCGCAGGTTCTCGTGGATGTAGATGGTGACGATGAAGAAGCGGAGCGAAGCCTCGAGGGTCTGCTCGCCGCCAAAGAATATATCCGGCACGAATTGGTAGAGCGTTTGCGGTTGAGGCGCGCGCCAGAATTGTATTTTCGCCTGGACCGCTCGGAGAGGGAAAAAGCGCGAGTGGAAGAATTGTTGGCGCGGGCCAAAAAAAGGATGAAGTCGCATACAAATCCGGGTGCGAAAAAGGCATAGCCATGGTGCAGGACGTTCTCCATCAGATCGAGCAGCGTGACCGTTTCGTTCTCACGTCGCATGCGCGGCCGGATGGGGATGCCATTGGATCGGCGTTGGCTTGTTGCCAGATCTTGCGCGCCATGGGCAAGCAAGCCGATGTAGTGCTGCATGATGGAGTGCCGCGCGTTTATCGCTCCCTTCCATTCGCGGATCAAGTGCTCCAAGCCGATCGAGTCGCCGGAAACTACCAAGCCGCGATTATTCTGGAATGCGATAGCATCCATCGCACTCGACTGGAAGGTTTGGAACACCGCTTTCTGATCAGCATTGATCATCACGTCAGCGGCAGGCCGTTCGCGGACGTGAATTGGATCGATCCGCATGCGGTGGCCACGGGAGAAATGGTCTTTCGCCTGGCGCGGGAGGCAGGGACTCCGTTCTCTCCGGAGATTGCAACCTGCTTGTACACCGCACTGATGACGGACACAGGGTCGTTCATGTTCCAGGGGACGAACGAGCATACATTTGCACTGGCCCGCGAATTGGTGCTGGCTGGGGCTGATCCTTCCCACTGCGCGCGCAGTATTTATTTTGCGCACTCCGTGGCCAAGATGCGGCTGCTGGGCGAGGCCTTGCGCAACCTCAATACCGAAGGGCACATCGGCTGGACATGGGTGACTCAGGAACAAATGGAGCGGTGCGGAGCCAGGGAGGAAGACTGCGAAGGCCTGGTGAACTATGTTCTTTCTATCGGAGAAGTGGAGATTGCTGCGTTCTTTCGCGAACTCCCCGAAGGCCGTTTCCGGGTAAGCCTGCGCAGCAAAGGCCAGCTCGATGTCGCACAAGTGGCCGAGAGTTTCGGCGGCGGTGGCCACCAGTGCGCCAGCGGTTGCTCCGTGCAGGGCCCGCTCGCGCAAGCGGTGCAACAAGTTCTGGAGAGTTTGCGGCGCGGTTCTTCCGTGCAGTGAGCTTGTAAATTCGTCTTTCCGCCGAATTGTTGATTGTTGATTGATGATTGTTGATTGTTGATTGAATGCCGCTGATGGCCTGACTTCCTAATCAGTAATCATCAATCATCAATCAACAATTCACCACCGTCCGCACGTCTCGAATCTTCATCCGCATGACGAATCGCACTCGCACTGACGCGTTGTTGCTCGCGGGCTTTTGCGCATTTCTGTTTTTTTATGGCCTGGGGCATTTTGGTCTCATTGGGGCCGATGAGCCGCGTTACGCGCAGGTGGCGCGCGAGATGTTGGAGCGTCATGACTTTGTAACGCCTGTGCTGGGGGGCAAGCCCTGGCTGGAAAAGCCCCCGCTTTATTACTGGCAGGCCATGGCAGCGTACAGAATTGTTGGCGTAAGCGACTGGGCAGCGCGGCTGCCTTCGGCGTTCGATGCGACGCTGCTGGTGCTCGCGGTCTACTTTTTCCTGCGACGATTCCGGCGCGGATCTGAGATGGATGGCGCGTTGATCGTAGCATCTTGTGCGGGCATCACAGGTTACGCCCGGGCCGCATCCATGGACATGGCTCTAGCCGCGGCTTTCAGCGTGGGTATGCTTTGCTGGTGGGCCTGGCACGAGACTGGCAAGAGAGTTTATCTCGCGGCTTTTTTTGGCTTTATGGCGTTAGGAACACTGGCCAAAGGTCCGGTGGCGCCGTTTCTGGCTTGCATTGTGATTGTTGTATATGCCTCCGCCGTTGGTGAGCAAAGGACCGTCCTCGAGACAATCTGGCTGCCGGGGATTCTTCTCTTCTGTGTAATTGCCCTGCCTTGGTTTTTCGCGGTGCAGGCCAGCAATCCCGGGTTCTTCCGTGAGTTCATCGTCGAGCACAATCTCGGGCGATTCTCGAAAAATATTTATCACCACACGGAGCCGTTCTGGTATTACCTGCCCGTGACGGCGTTAGCGCTCGTTCCCTGGATAATGTTTGTGACTGCAGCTTTTGTTCGATCGCTGCGAGAGTGGTGGATTGCACGGAGTTCGACAGATCGGTCGAAAGACATGCCGGAGTATCGATTTGGCATTTTCCTGTGCTGCTGGCTGATCGTGCCAGTCATATTCTTCTCAATTTCGCAATCGAAACTACCTGGCTATATTCTCCCGGCGATTCCCGCTGGAGCGCTTTTGCTGGCCGACTATCTGAGGCCTGGCCTGGCGCAAAACGATAACCAAACGGCTCCGCTCTGGCTAGCGATTCTGCACGCGTTGTTCGCGGTGGCTCCCATTGTTCCCGCGTTGCTGATCGCATATCTAATCACGCAGCATCGTCTCCCGGGCGGGCAACCGATGCTGGTCGCGCTCTCCGTTGCATTCGTGCTTTCGGTTGGAATTGCGCTCACCCTTATGCGCAAGAATGGTCTGCGCATGCTGCGCTTCGTCACTCTGATTCCGGTTGTGCTGGTGGTTGGCGCGGTGCTCAAGCTAGGATCGGGAGCTATCGATGCTTCGCTATCGGCGCGTCCGCTGGCGCAAGAAATCGCCGCCGTGGAAACGCATCAGTTGCCGCTGGCCGTCTACCACGTTCGTCGCGAACTGGAATATGGCCTCACGTTTTATCGTAACCGGTTAACTTTTAATTACGATTGGGGCAGCATTCCGAAGGAGGAGCACCTGGTTGTTGCGCCGGAAAATTCGCAAGTAGAGATTGCGAAACTGGCAGCGGGTCGCCGCGTCTCTTATCTTGGCCATTATGCTCCGCAGCACGTGGATTATTTTTGGGTTGCTGCCGCATCACGTTCCTTGCCCTAGCCGCACTGTTACCGCCTTGTATGCGGCCGGATTGCCTAAGCTCCGAGAAAGGCACTAAACTCGGAGTTCTGCCGCCGCGAACCGAACCAACATTTGTTGGCCGAGTTTGCAGGAGCCCCGTGGAGATTCTGGACCTCAGGCATTTTTCGTCCGTGGATGTGCGCCCGCTGCTCGATGACGAGGCTCGGGTGTGGGCGAATCTGCTTTCGTGGGATTACAGCGGATCGGCGGAGATGATTCTGCGCTATGTGGACGCAAAAATTCTTCCTGGCTACGCAGCGATAGAGCGCGGCCGCATCTTCGGCTATACGTTCTTTGTGTATGAAGGCAGCAAGGGGGTGGTCGGCGATCTGTTTGTGACAAACGGCAGCCGTCTTCCGAATCGAAGAGAAGTGGAAATTAAGCTGCTCACGCACGTGATTGAGACCTTGCAGCAGTCGCCAGGAATTCACCGTGTTGAAGCCCAGTTGCTGGCGCACGACACGGGCAGTGTTGCGCAGCCATTTCTCGATCAGGGATTCTCGCGCCATCCGCGACTCTTCATGGTTCTGGGGCTGGGCGATCCTGCACCCAAGATTCCAGCGACGCATCCGGAAGTTGAAATCCGGCGATGGACGGAGGCGGACTATCAGCCGGCGGCGGCGGTGATTACCGCTGCGTATCGCGGCCATGTCGACGCTCAGATTAACGACCAGTACCATACGCTGGGCGGATCGCTTCGTTTTCTGAATAATATTGTGCGCTTTCCAGGGTGCGGATTGTTCGACATCGAATCTTCGTTTATCGCGGTGGACCGCAAGGCCAAGAATCTGATCGGATTGATTCTGTGTTCGCGCGTACGCGGGGACGTAGGTCACGTAACCCAGGTGTGCGTGCTTCCGGAATACCGATCCCGTGGAATCGGCGAAGCGCTGCTCGCGGCTACCTCCGCAAACCTGCGTAAACGCGGATTCTCCATGCTCTCTCTCACCGTGACTGAGGCGAACGCGGGTGCGGTCGCGCTCTACCGGCGCTTGAAGTTTGAATCGAAGCGTGTGTTTGATGCGTTTGTCTGGCAGGGATAGAAGAAAGCTTTCAGCCATTAGCTTTTGCTTCTCAGATAAAAGTCAGAAGGTAGTTGCGAGGAATCTTCATTTACCTTCTAACCAGCCACATGGCCCAGCCGGCTACGATAACGCCACCAAGGAACATTACAAAGCAATAAAGGCCGTAGCGGATCATGTCGCGAGTGGTTTCGCGGTGCGTAATGCCGAAAACGATGGACGCAAAAAGCGCGAAGACAAAAGCCGCGCTGAAGTGAGTGAGCTGGACGGTCATTGCTTTTTCCCGATGGCGATGTGGTATGCGTCAGCGACCGCGATAAAATTCAGCAGGCCAGCGACGATCATGAACTTAGTTCCGTAATCCGCGATCGCGAATGCGATTGCCCCTCGGCCTGCGTTCAGAGCTATAGTCGCAATATATAATCCGCCGGCCCCCAGGTCGCCGATGAAGCCGAGGATGTCGAGAATGTCGCCGCCGTTGGCCTTGTAAATGTGGCCCTGCATCAGCAGGCCGAGCACGAACAAACTACTGATGGAAACGAGAAGCAGCAGGCCGCGAATCCAGCGGCGCTGAATAAGGTGGCCCGCACCGGGGATGAGCCAGCCGACCGCGGGAGCGATCACAGCCATGGTGCTGGAGGGCTGCGCCGGTTCCACCGTTCTTGTCTTGACTGTCGTTGAATTTGCCATCAGATAGTTACGATCTCACGTTGGATGTTTCCCGTCACTTCCGCCGACTTCGGACGCACCAGCATATTAACTTCGCTGCGCACTCCGAACTCTGGCAGATAAATACCGGGCTCGATGGAAAAACAGGAGTTCGGGAGAAGCTGACGTTCGTCGTGGATCTCCAGATCGTCCATGTTGGCTCCATTGGAATGGACGTCGGTGCCGATGGAATGTCCGGTGCGATGGATAAAATATTCGCCGTAGCCTTTTTGCTTGATGTGGTTGCGGGTGGCGCGATCCACTTCCCAGCCGGCTATGCGCCGACCCGCACTGATTGCGTCTGTCACGGCCTTCACCCCCGCGTCGCGGGCATCGCGCACAATCTCGAACACCTCCAGCATGCGGCCGGATGGCGGCGTACCGACAAAGCCCATCCAGGTAACGTCATAGTAAACGGCATTCGGAATGTTCTTCTTGCCCCAAACGTCGAGCAATACCAGATCGCCTCTGCGAATGGGAACGGGATGATCTGCGCTCGGCCCATAGTGAGGATTGCCCGCATTGGCGTTTACGGCCACGATCGGAGGATCGTCGGTGAAAAGATTCTCGCGTTGAAATGCTTCCATGAACCAGTTCTGAATTTCATGTTCCGTGGTTCCGCCATTGCGCACGCGCTTGCCGATTTCCTTGAAGGCCGCTGCCACGATTGAATCCACACTATCGCGGGCCGCGAAGTGCGTTGCGATTTGCTCTTGTGTCCAAGTGGCCTCGAACTGCGCGATTAGATCGGCCGAGCTCACAACATTTTTTCCCAGGCCGCGCAACAATTCAATCGTTCCCCCATCCACCAGAGAAATCGTGAACACAATATTGTTCGGCGAATACTGCATAGCAATGTCACGGTACGGAGCCAGCATCGATTTCAGACTGTCGAACAATTCCTGCCAGCCGGAATACTGGAGTTTACTTCCGGGCAGGGAATCAAGGTGTCCGGCTTCGATCTTGTGGACGAGTTTCACGGGCTCGCCCTGCGCCGGAATCAGGTAGAACCAGCGACGCGTGACCATCAATCCCGCAGGTAGACCGAGTACGCGGTAGGCAATGGGATCGCGATGGTGGTGATCGTAAAATAACCACGCGTCAATATTGCGTTCGCGCAGCGCAGATTGGATGGCAGCCAGCTCCATGGGCAAACTTTTATTGTAAACAATGGGAAGGATTTGAGCGAATCGCGGCTGCGATACGAAGTCGAAAACGCCTGTACGTTAGGACTTAAATCCTTGTTACACTCTGGCCCTAGATGCCTGCGATAACCAATCCCGCGATTGCGTCTGCGGTCACGAAACGCGTGCGCATCGAGGCGGTTGATGTGGTGCGCGGCGTCATTATGATTCTCATGGCGCTCGATCACGTGCGGGACTTCTTCGGTGTTCCCGGCGTAAGCCCCACCGACCCCGCTACCACAACGATTCCGCTATTCTTCACGCGCTGGATTACGCATTTCTGTGCGCCCGTATTTTTCCTGTTGACCGGCACGGGAGCATATCTTTCGCTGCGCAAGAAAACCAAACGGGAGTTGTCGCGATTTCTATTCACGCGCGGTCTCTGGCTAATCTTCCTGGAAGTCGTTGTTGTGCGCTGTTTCGGCTGGCAGTTTAATTTCGACTATCACCTGACTCTGCTCAATGTTTTGTGGGCTCTGGGCTGGGCCATGATTACGCTTTCAGCGCTGGTTTTCCTGCCTGCTTCTGCCGTTGCCGCATTTGGGGTAATGATGATTGCAACCCATAATCTTTTCGATTCCGTCGAATCCACTAGCCGGATTTGGACGATCCTGCATTCCGCGCCCGGTTTCCTCTTGAATGAGCCGGGGCGTATTATCTTCGTTGCTTACGCGCTGATTCCGTGGGTCGGAGTCACAGCGGCAGGCTACGGCCTGGGACAGATCTTCCGCTGGGAATCAGCCCGTAGAAGGAAATTTTTGCTGCGTCTGGGAATGGGACTGACTTCTGCTTTTATTGTCCTGCGGGGCATCAATATGTATGGCGATCCGCTTCCCTGGAGCAATCAGAAATCCGCCGCGTTTACCGCGCTTTCTTTTCTGAATACGAACAAATATCCGCCGTCGCTGCTGTACCTTTTGATGACGTTAGGTCCAGCAATAGTCTTTCTTTCAAGGGTCGACACCGGAATGCCGCAATGGCTGCGGCCCGCTCTCATCGTCGGCAAAGTGCCGATGTTTTATTATCTGCTGCATATACCACTCATCCATCTGATCGCCGTCGTATTCTGCTATGCGCGCTATGGGCAGGCGCACTGGATGTTCGAATCCCCGGGACTCGGTCAGTTTCCGATTACGCCGCCGCCCGGGTGGGGATATTCTTTGCCGATCGTTTATCTACTCTGGGCGACGGTCGTGCTCACGCTTTATCCACTGTGCCGTTGGTTTGCGGCTTTGAAGCAGCGCCGCAGCGATGCCTGGCTTAGTTATTTTTAGAACAACGGCTTCAGGTTCGCGGGTGCGAAGGCGGAGCCGGAACGTGTCTCCTCATTTTTGCAATATTCGGCAAAACCTTTCTATTAACAACGTAAAGACTATCGAATGAGTGCGCGTCGCGTCAGAATTGTGTCGGAGCCGCAGCGACTCTGAAGTATCGGTCATAGAGCCACAAGAGAGCAGCCGTGGCCGTGCCGACAGCTGCAACCGTCCACCAGATGCGGTCCGGTTGATGCGTGACTTCACCGAAGTGATGCATGAGTGTTCCGCCGAACCAGCCACCGATGAGGGATCCGATCCCGATCGGCAAGAATGCGAAACCCATATAAGTTCCTTGCTGTCCCGGAGGCGCGAGCAAGGCAATGTATTCGTAGTAGCGGGGCTGCTGGATAATCTCGCCGAGCGCGAGCACGAACAGCGAGAGGATCGCTCCCCAGACAGTCGGCTGAAAGACAAGGATCAACCACGAAACCGATGTGATCAGCGTCCCCAGAATTACGGCCTGAAAAGCCGGAATCTTGCGAGTCAGGAAATTGACTGCAAGAGTCAGACAGATCACCGTCAATCCGTCAGTAACCAGAATTTTTTCGACGTTTGCATGTGGATCGATGTAGCCGTGAAGGTAGCCAGGCAAGCTGATGTACTGCTGCCAGAACACGACCCAATACCCGGTGAAGAGCACGAGAAACCACATGAAGCGGCTGATGCCGGCCAGCACCAGGACCAGAAGCCCGGCCCAAATCCACCAGGGGATGGTGAGTGCGGGCCGTATCCAGAGTCCGATGCGGAGAAACAGAGCGATCATCAGTATCGGCAAAACCAGCCGGTAGTTGCCCACGACCACGCAAAAATTGCGGGCGACGGTAGCGATGGAAGGAGGAGGCGCGTCTTCTTCCTTTCGCGGTTCGCGGAAGAAGAACAAGACCACGAAGAACATGGCAAAGACGAAGAGTGCCGAGAGCCGGTAAACATTTTCAACGCCCAGATGGGGATGCGCCCACGAAGCGAACAAAGGTCCAGCCGCGCCACCGATGTTCACCAGCGTGTAGTAGATCGAATAGCCGATCGAGCGGACGTTCGGTTTAGAAGCGCGAGCGGTAGTGCCCACGACGCAGGGTTTTACCAACGCGACGCCCAGAGCCGGAAGGATGAGGATGATGCCGACAAATAATTCGAGCGGGACGGCGTTGCGAATTGGAGCCAGCCACGACGCTCCGATGGATCCGATCAGGAAATACGCGGCGGCGAGAATGAGATATGCAATCGAGAGCGCGCGGCGGAAGCCCAAGCGATCGGCTGCGGCGCCGCCGAAGATTGCCAGAAACCACACCATGCCACCGAAGATTCCCGTGAGCGTTCCGGTCTGCTCAGTGGAAAAGTTCAGCTTCTCCTGCAGGTAAAGGGCGAGCGAAGCAAAAGCGCCGTAATAGGAAAGGCGCTCGAAGATCTCGCTGAGATTTGCGATCCAGAAGGGGCGTTCGAACCCGGTGCGTATCTCCTGCAAGCGTTCGGAAAAACTCAAGAGTGGCTCCCTTGTGTGATAGCGGTGCATGAATCGCCGGCGACTACTGCCAATCGCACAGGCGTGTGTTTCTATTTGCCAATGCGGTCCCTTAGTTCCTCAGCTGAAAGTCCTGCCACACGAATTACTTTTGCACGGCCGGTGTGGCCGGAGGCTATGGTAATGGAAGATCGCGGCAGCTTCAAAAGTTTTGCGAAGAAATCAATGCATGCTTTATTGGCGCGGCCATCGACTGGAGGCGAGGTCAGAGAAACTTTTAAGGCGTTTCCCAGTTCGCCGGTGATGGCGTTCTTTCTGGCGCGAGGATGAATTTTAACGGCGAAGGTGACGCTGCCGCTCGACTCTTGAATTGGAATCAAGCGTTCTTCCCCAGCGAAAACATCGTTTCCATGCACATCACGATCGCTGCGACTGATATTTGCGGATGTTGCAGCGTACGTGCCTTTCCGATGCTCAGCATCAGCGCAAGAACGAATGTGAGCATCAGAATGTTGGCGGCGATACAGAACATTTTCAAACCTCGAACCTCGTATCCGTTACGGATGCGGAGCAAGTTCAACATCGCGGTAAAGAGCAAGGACAAGGCTGTGCCCAGGATCCAAATCCTGCCGGTATAAGTTCTGGGCACGAGCAGACAATCCACTATAGCGAGAATGAAAAGCGTCCCTGCGCAAAGCCGGTCAAGAAGCTTCATGGTCTCTGCGTTCCTCTGTGACCTCTGTGTTTAAGGTTTTGCTCGCTGCCCAAAGATCGCGGTGCCCACCCGCACGCACGTCGATCCTTCTTCAATTGCGACTTCGAAATCGTGCGACATGCCCATGGAAAGCTGGGCTATATCGATCGCCGGCAATCCGCGAGCGGCAATCTTGTCGCGCAGCTCGCGCAGTTTGCGAAAATACGGACGTGCATCCTCCGGATCGTTGGTAAATGGAGGCACGGTCATCAGTCCGCGGAACGTGAGCGCTTCGAACCGAGGCGCGGCCACGAGCAGGTCTTCAAGGTCCGGTGAATCAGAGGCAACGCCGCTCTTCGCGGCTTCGCCGCCAACGTTGATTTCGATGAGTACATTCAGCTTCTTCCCGAGCTTGCGGGCAGATGCATCCAGTTTTTCCGCGAGCTTCAGCGAGTCCACTGAATCGACGGTGTGAAACAGTTCTACAGTCCTCGCAGCTTTGTTCGTTTGCAAATGTCCGATCATGTGCCAATCGGCGTTGTGCAGATCGGCGAGCGCGGCGGCTTTGGCTGAAAATTCCTGAATGCGATTTTCGCCGAAGAGCCGCAAACCCGCGTCGTAAGCCTCGTGAATTTTTTCCGGAGGATGAGTTTTGGTGACGGCCATGAGAGCAATCTCTTCCGCTGGACGTCCGGCGAACCGGGCAGCTTTATCGAGACGCTCTCGCACTTCGGCAATATTTTCGGAGATTGACATACTAAGAACACTAAACCACGAAGGACACGAAGTTGCACGAAGGAAGTTGCACGAAGGAGGATGCGTCCTGATTACATCATCGCGGTTGGGGGCGCCGGCTCGTTGGGATCGCCGGCGGCCGATACGGGCGCGAAGATCATGAGTGCCGCCAAGCCCGCCAGCACGATCATTCCGCCCACCAGATAGGACGGATTGCTGAAGATTTGTGGCGGATGATTCGGCGCGCCCCACTGGGGGACGAATTGCAATCCCGCCCAAACCAAGCCCAGTAGGGCTTCTCCGGCGATCAGTCCCGAGGCTACGAGCACTCCGGCATTTTCCACGCGGGCTTTTTGCGCGCCGTTGAAGCCGCGCCGCTCTGCGACCCAATCACCGATCGAGCGAATTACTCCGCCGACAAAGATTGCGAATGTGGTGCCGAACGGAAGATACATTCCGACTGCGACTAGCATCGGACTCTTTACCTGCATCATGATCATCGCTATGCCAAACAGAATTCCCACCACGACCAGAGGCCATGCCATGTCGTGACCGACAATTCCCAAGGCCAGCGCGGCCATCAAGCCGGCTTGCGGCGCTGGCAGTTCGGGGCCGCCGAACCCCACACCGCCGGCTCTGATATTGCCTTCGTGGAGTAGCATGAGAGGGAAATACATAACCAGGCTAGCGACCACGACCGCGATCAGTTCAGCGGCCTGAATCTTCTGCGGTGTGCCTCCTAAAATGTAACCGACTTTAAAATCCTGCAGCAGTTCGCCGGCCACGGCGGAAGAAACGCAGACCACTGCCGCTACGCCCAGAACGGCGGCTACTCCCGATGTACCCGAAACTCCGAGGGCCACCATGAGTAGCGCCGCAATTAGAAGCGTCGATAGAGTCAAGCCGGAGATTGGATTATTGGAGGAGCCGATGAATCCCACCAGATTCCCTGAGACGGTCGCAAAGAAAAATCCCACGAGAATCATCACGACTGCAGCAAGAATCGCCGGCCAGAACAGTCCCGAAATCCTGACGTACAGCACACACATAAGCACAAACATTACCGCGATTAAACCGAAAACTGTTTTCGAACTCATGTATCGTTCGGTGCGCACCAGCTTGGCCTGCTGTTCCGCAGTTTGCCGCAGGTCCGCGATTGCTTTGCCGATTCCAGCGGTAAGGCTCGCGCGCATTTTGAACAGAGTGTAGGCCGCGCCCACCAGCATTCCCCCGACGGCGATGGGACGGACGATGTATCTCCAAACTGCATCCGCCATGGTCGCCCAATTGTCGGGAGTGTCGGCTGGAATGTAGGACTTAAGTTGAGGGCCGAGAAAAAAAACCATTAAGGGAACGAGTAGTCCCCAGGCGAGCACGCTGCCGGCAAACTGAATCGATGCCAACCTCACACCGATGATGTAGCCAACGCCAAGGTAGGCTGGACTCACACTGGGTGCCGCGAATACCGTTGTTCCGCCAGTGGGCAGGATGTGCGGGCTGCCCGTGCCGCCGAGGCGGACCTGACTATGTCCAAGGCTGCCGACGCCAACGTGCAAATCCGTATCAGCCGAGAACAAACCGAACCTGCCCAGAATGTAAACTACGCCGCCAACGCCAATGTTCCAGAAAAGATATTTGGCGGCTTGCGCGCCGCGCTGCCCGGCCTTGTGAATTTCTGATGCCGCTAAAGATTCCGGGAAGGGCAACTCTGGATCTTCCACCATGGCGCGGCGCACCAAGGAAATGAAAAGAACGCCGAGAATGCTGCCGACCATAATCAACGCAGTGGATTTCCAATACGCGTCGGCGAAGCGAAACGATGGCCACGCTTTAGCCAGAAGAAACGCCGGCAGAGTGAAAATGGCTCCGGCGGCTACCGACTCGCCGATCGAGCCTGCGGTGCGTGCAATGTTTTCTTCGAGCAGTGATCCCTTCCAGGCCCGCATGGCCGCCATCGCAATCACTGCTGCGGGATACGTTGCGGCGATGGTGATACCGGCACGCAGGCCAAGATATGCATTGGCTGCCCCCAGAACCACGGTCATCAAGAGTCCCAACAGTACAGCGCGCAGAGTAAATTCCTTCATCTGCATGTGTTCGGGAACGAAAGGGACGTGTTTCCTGGCGCCTGCTTCTGGGGCAGTGGGAACAGGACTGCTCATCGGCGGAATCCTCGCAAGTTATGGGATGAAGGCAACAGTATTTGGCAACCTGTTCTAAACACGGAACGGCGCACGTTAGCACGCGGGCAGCCTGATTTACAAGTGCGATGCGGGTTCCATCATGGCCAATGGTGTGAAGTACTGCTTCTTGTTTGCCTTCCGCCTTGAGGTAAAATGGTGATACTTGTCTGTTCGCCTCTACGCGGTTTCAACATTCCGAGGTGCAAACGTGACTAAGAATTCCCCCGACCAGCTGTGGTTGCGGCGCTATTTGAAATTTCATTGTGACGACTGCGGCAGCGATATCGGCTTTCGTTCGCGCCGCCGCACATTCTCCGAGCGCTACCTGCTTCCGGTTTTTCTGTTGCAACCCGTGCGCTGCGCAGAATGCTTCCGGAGAGATTACCGATTGATTTTTATGCCGGTGAGGGAGCGGCTCTCCGAGGCGGTGGTAAAGTTGCCGAATTCTCCAGCTCCTATTTCCGCCATTAAAAAATCCGGCAGTACGCGCAACGTTGCCTAGCAGGGCTGAACGCCGTTATACTGGCGATAAGCAGGCAATGCGCAAGTGTGCATACCTTGCGGGGATCACGGAGGCCGTCTTCAGCAGTAGTGGAGACCGAATTCGGGCTATCCAGGCTAAAGCTACAGCGGCAGGGCCTTCTATTGCTCCGGCAGCCCAGAGATCGTGGGCCCGACGACTTCCGCTTCAACTTGCAGAAAATCTTTTCGCAGTTCTCTTTCCCTCCGATTGCCGGATATGCGGCGAACCGTTGGTTAAAGTGTCTCGATTGCCCGTGTGCCGGGAGTGTCTGGATGGCATGCACCGCATCGCGAGCGGAACCTGTGCGATTTGCGGCGAACGCCTTTTTTCTTCTCATGCGCAGTTAACGGATGCCGGCGCGTCCCGTTGCGGGTTGTGCCGCCGCATCGAACCTCCTTTTGTGCGCGCAGTGGCTTACGGCAGCTACGAGGGCGGTTTGCGGGAGCTGATTCATCTTTTGAAGTATGCATCAGTGCGGCCAGCCGCCAACGTTTTAGGACGAATGCTGGCTGAGGCGATTGAGGAACTCGAACCCGAATTTCAGCCCGAATCCGTTACGGTAGTTCCGGTCCCTCTGCACCGTAGCAGGATTCGTCAGCGCGAATTCAACCAAGCGGAGACAATCGCGCGCTTCGCGATAGAGCGTATGGCCGCGTCGGAGCGCTTCACTCTGTCCGCGGGTGCGCTCGAGCGGAGGCGCGAAACGTTGTCGCAAACCGGCCTTACCAGCCACCAGCGGCGGGAGAATGTGCGCGGAGCATTCGCAGTGGCCCATTCCGAAGTAGTGAGAGGTCATGAAGTGCTGGTGGTGGACGATGTATACACTACGGGAGCAACCGTGTCCGAGTGCGCGCGGGTGCTGCGGCGTGCTGGCGCAACCAAAGTTTGGGTGGCAACGGTGGCGCGGACACTTAAGAATTCCGAGCAACGTGTGGAGGTTCAGTTCTCGGACGATATCGCGAGCGGTGAGGAAGCGTTGGCTCAGGAAATTCCGCTGGCTAGGGCAGCCGGCCTTTAGCATGGAGAGGATGGCGGTTTCATTTGTAGCATCTAATTAGGGTCGAGATTGGGAGCCGGCAGAAAAGGGCTCAAAGGGACGAATCGAGCATCATGTCAGCGAGAATGGAAGCCGATGCGGGGCACAGCGGAAGGCACTCCGCCAACCTGCTCGCAGCCACGGCCGTCCACCACGACGGCAACGGGCATGCGCTGCATGCGCCCGTGTTGGTGCTGAACGCCTCGTATGAGCCGATCAATGTCTGCGCCGCGCGACGTGCTCTGGTTCTGGTGCTGAAGGGCGTGGCCATGACGGAAGAGGAGAACGGACACTTCCTGCACGCGGCGCGTATCGCCATGCGCGTACCTTCGGTGATCCGGCTGCTGGAATATCGACGCATTCCGCACCAGAGCCGCGCGTTATCGCGAAAGAACATTCTGCTGCGCGACCGCAACACCTGTCAGTACTGCGCCACTGTGCTCTCCTCAGGCGAGTTGACTCTCGACCACGTGATTCCGCGCTCGCGCGGAGGATCGTCCACCTGGGAGAACCTTGTCGCCTGCTGCCACACGTGCAACCGGCGCAAGGGAAATCAATTTCCGCTGGAAGCGGGAATGAAGCTGATGCGCGAGCCTCGGGCTTTTAATCTCCACACCAGCCGCCACATCATGCGACTGATGGGCCGCTCGGACGATAAGTGGAGGAAGTATCTTTTCTACTAAAGACTTCAGCCCCAGAGATCAGCAGTAAGGCTTCAGCCAGAGTCATCATCCTCGGCCAGAGTCATACCCTTGATCCCACTCCTGCATTGTCATCCCGAGTGAAACGAGGGATCTTGGTATTGGCCGACGCTATTTCTGCGGCGGTTGCGGATTCGGCGCTGCTTCCGGCTTCTTCTGATCTGGGTTCGGATTCTGATCCGGCGCAGGCGCGTTCTGATCTTTCTGATCCGCCTTGGGAACTTCCTGGCCGTTATACAGAATCCTCACATTCGATCCAAAGCGCTTGTAGTCTTCGTACTTCACAATCTCGCGAATGTGAATGTCGCCAGTGTTGAAGTGCAGGGTATCGTCGGCGCGCGTGTAGGTGGGGAACCAGTACTGGTTATCGATCTGCTCCCGCCATGTGGTGAACTTCGGGTAGAGATGTTCTTCTTTACCCTTCTTCTTCGTGTCTTTGATCTCCGGAACAGCTTGACCGTAAGTTTTTACGATCTGCATATCGTGATCGTCAACCCAGATGCGTCCCTGAAAGTACCGTTTTTTCCCCACGATCTGTTTGGGCGCGATATCGAAAACATAGCAGTGCAACTGGTCTTCCTGCTGCTGGCCTACATAGAGAATGTTGTATTCCGCGATTTCATCGCTCGTAAGCACGAACGGCAGACGATTGCGGAAATCCTGCACGTCGCCTTCGTCGAGCGATAGGCCGCCTTGCTCCAGCGATGATTGCGGCGCGAAGACGACATTTTCAATGCGATGTCCCTTGTCGTCGTAGAGTACGTCGAAAACTTCGTGATACTCACCGGTAACCGTGTTGCCGTCACGGGTCTGGACCTTGATGTCTTGCCGGTAGGTGTAATGCTCGCGCGCTTCCTTAAATAATTTTTCGCGCGCGGCAAAGCGCGTGATGATTTCCTCGGGTGTAATGCCCTTGGGAGCGCTGCTGTCGAGAGGGCCTTCCTGTGCAACGACCGGCAGAGCGGCCATCGCCACAGTAATCAGGGAAAACACACAAACAAGAGCGCGGAGATAGACCGGCTTCATACTGACTAGTTTACCGAATCTGGGAGTTCGTTGCTGAGCGGCACACCGCGGCGACCCTCCCCCGACCCCTCTCCGCTCAGTGAGGCCGAGGGTAGGGCGCTGCAGTTCTGCCGCTTACTTGGATGCCATCTTGGGCAAGGGGTTGCCGTCTGCGAATCTGAGTCGCAGTTACAAGTTTCGACACCGCTCTTGGGATTTATTCTAGAGAACATCACTCCGGTTGAACGACAACGAAGTCTCGCTCGGCGCGGTGGCCAGGATGCGATTGTGCAATCAATGCATTCAATGCTATCATTGATTGCATGGCTAGCATTACGATTCGCCGGCTGCCTGAAAACACGAAGCGCCGCCTGCGCATCCGCGCTGCCCGTAACGGACGTTCCATGGAACAGGAAGCCCGCGAGCTGCTAGAAGCCAGTCTGGCACAGCCCGATCCCGAGCCAGTCAATATCGGAGAAGCCATCCGCCGTCGCTTTGCTCCGCTCGGCGGAGTTGATTTGAAGATTCCTTCGCGCCGTATTTCAGTTCGCGAAAATCCATTCAAGTGAATCCTGTGATCACGATTCTGGACACGAATGTGGTTTCCGAACCGATGCGGCCGTCCCCGTCGCGCGCCGTGCTGGACTGGCTGTCGGAGAGTCACGAAGGCGGCCTGCTCTTCGTTACAACAATCACAGTGGCTGAGATTCTATTCGGGATCGAACTGCTTCCTGGAGGGAAGCGTCGCGACCAGATGCTGGCACAAGCTGAAGCGGCATTTGCAGAAGACTTCGTCGGGCGGGTACTGCCCTTCGACGAGGACGCCGCGCGCGCGTTTCCAGAGATCGCTGTCCGGCGTCGCGCGCAAGGTAAACCGATCGCGGACCTCGATGCGCAGATCGCTGCCATCGCCCGCTCTCGCGATGCCATCCTAGCCACCCGCAACACCGCCGACTTCGAAGGCTGCGGCCTGCGGTTGGCGAATCCCTGGCAGTGAGACGCGTGTCAGGGGCACGCCTTCGGTCGTAAAGGAAGCCGCGCCCGCAGGACGCCTGAAATGGCCCGGCGTTCAACGCCGGGTAAACTCGAGAAAATAGAAGCGCGTCCCGTCAGGGACGCCTGATCCGTCTGAAGCGTCGCCGGATGGAACGCGCGCGCAACTAAACCTGCTAAACTCATCGGTTTGCCGAGGAGGTCCCATGCGCCGTCTTTTTCTAATTTCTCTTGCGCTCATCGCCCTTACGTTCTCAGCCATTGCCCAGGCCAAGCATCCCTTCACTTTCGAAGACATGATGAAGCTGAAGCGCGTGGGCGAGCCGGAAGTCTCGCCGGATGGCAGGTGGGTGATCTTCAGCGTGGTCGATGTCGATCTCGCGGCGAATACGAAGACGCCGCATATCTGGATCGTGCGAACGGCGGGTGGAGGGGCGGACGCCTCGTCCGCCCAAGCCGAACGAATGCTCATCACTGACCAGGATGCCGACCGCCCCCGCTGGGCGCCGGATGGGAAACGGCTCGCATTTATCTCGAGCAAAGAAAAAGGTTCGCAGGTTTGGATTGCTGATTTCGATGGTGGTGCGGGAACCGTGTCTGGAGTGCACAGACTAACTTCAATCGCAACCGAAGCGAGTGGAGAACTGTGGTCCCCGGATGGCAAGAACGTGCTTTTCACCTCGGACGTTTATCCCGAATGCGATGGCCCTCCCGAGGCAGAGATCCCGTGTAACGAAAAGAAACTCCTCGAGGCCCACCAGTCGAAGGTCAAGGCTCAGATCTTCACGCATCTACTCTATCGTCACTGGAATGCCTACAAGGAAGGAAAGCGCACGCACATCCTCGTTAATCGGGTGCCCGAGACATTTCCTCATCACAACATCTCAAACAACGGGGTCGATATATATAACGGGGCGCTGATGCCCGTTGCGCGTGACCTCACGCCTGGCGACTACGATGCGCCGGTATTCTCGCTTGGCGGGCAGGATAACTACGCCTTCTCGCCCGACGGGCAAGAGGTTTGCTACACCTCGAATCACGACAAGAATCCGGCCGCTTCCACCAACAACGATCTGTGGATCGTCCCAGTCAATGGAGCAGCGGACGCCTCGTCCGCCGAGGTTTTAGCCCACACCAAAAACATCACCGCCGACAATCCCGCCAGCGACTCGACGCCACTCTATTCGCCCGATGGCCGCTACATCGCCTACCGCGCCCAGCAGCGCCCGGGATACGAGGCCGACCAGTTTCGGCTGATGCTCTATGACCGGAAGACCGGTGACCGAAGAGATCTTTTAGGAAGTGCCTTGTGGGATTGGGTTGGCACGTTTACTTGGTCACCGGATTCTTCGAAGATTTACTACGTGTCGACCGACGATGAGGCGCGCGACAAGGGACAGAATCTCATTTCGGCCATTACGGTCGAGGGAAAGATGTCGCATCCGCCCAAGAAATCACCGGACAGAAAATCTCTGATACCCGTTCGGGTTTTCGTCGATGAAGGGATTACGCGCGGCTACGACGACGATTTGGCCTTCTCGCCCGACGGGAAAATCCTCTTCTTCACCCGAATGTCGGTGCAGCGGCCGACCGAAATTCAGAAGCTGGTTATCCCAGCCAAGATTGATCCTTACGATCTTCCTGAGGGCGAGCAGCTTACTCATCTCAACGACTCCATCCTCTCGCAGGTGTCGATGTCGCTATTAGAGTCATTCTGGTTTGTAGGCGCTCACGACGACAAGGTCGAAGGCTTCCTGGTCAAGCCGCCGAACTTCGACCCCAGCAAGAAATATCCCGTGAAGTTCCTCATCCACGGCGGGCCGCAGGGAGCATGGGGAGACGACTGGAGCTACCGCTGGAATCCCGAACTCTTCGCGGCACCGACTGCATCGACAAGCAGCGGATACGTGGTCATCATGATCAACTTCGACGGCTCGACCGGTTACGGGCAGAAATTTATCGACGCCATCAATGGCGACTGGGGTGGCGCTCCGTTTGAAGACCTGATGAAGGGCCTCGACTACGCCGAAGAACATTATGGATTTATTGACAAGACCCGGGAATGCGCGCTGGGCGCCAGCTACGGCGGATACATGATCAACTGGATCCTCGGTCACACCGACCGCTTCAAGTGCCTGGTCTCGCACGACGGCATGTTCAACGCCGAATCCGCCTGGGGCACCACCGAGGAACTCTGGTTCAACGACTGGGAGTTCAAAGGCACTCCCTACGACAATCGCGCGATGTATGAGAAGTGGTCGCCGCACCAGTACGCCAAGAATTTCAAGACGCCGACGCTCGTCATTCACGGCCAAAAAGATTACCGGCTTGATGTTTCGCAGGGATTTGACCTCTTCACTACGCTGCAAATGGAAGGCCTGCCGTCGGAGATGCTTTACTTTCCGGACGAAGGCCATTGGGTGCAGAAGCCGCAAAATTCGCAGCTCTGGTACAAAACGGTGAACGATTGGGTTGATCGGTGGACGAAGAAGTAGGCCGGACCTCGGCTTGCGGCGCAAAACGGCGCGCGATTACGCAGAGGATGATCGATCGGGCGTCCCTGTGGGACGCCTGAAAATAGCCCGGCGTTTCAACGCCGGGTAGATGTACCCTTCGGTGGAGTTCGTCCCGTTAGGGACGGCTGAAATGATCCCGCAATTTGCCGCTGCTTTCAGTTGTGCCTCCGGCGCAAGATTGATTTTGTGGCGCTGCAATCCCGCCAGTAAACTGGAGGGCTATAATCGACGGTCCCTCCGGGACCTGCGCTACCTGGGGTACCTACGGCGCCTGCGGTAGTTCTCCAATTAAGGAAAGCTTTCCATCACATCCTCGAGGGCCGCGTTTGTTCCGGCCGAGACTTGAATCTCAACTTCCAGTATTCCAGAGAACGATCCGACGCTCGGGAGGAAATTTGCCAGTCCGTTGGCATCACTCGTGGTGCTGCTCTGGCTCGCCGCCAAAATGACGGGCATCCCTGTTTGTTTGACCGTCGTGTCCCCGGAGGTCACCGTTAAATCGTTGGCTGGCGGTCGCAGCACCGTGGATTGAAACAACACGCCGGCTCCGAGAACGGGATTCGGCGGAGTCGACGAATCCGTCACGCGGACGGTTAAAGGCTGAAATGGCGGCGCGGTGATGACCTGTGCAGCTCCGGCCACGGCCTGCAGCTTCAAAGCTGAGGCCGCCACGGCGTTGCCATATGCGGTCTGGCAGGGGCTGCCCGAGGCAACGCAGGCAACGACTTGAACATTGGCAGCGAAGGTTGTCAGCGTGAGCGTGACCGTCGCGTAGCCCGTGCTATTCGTGACGGCACTGGCGGCGCTGAGAGAGCCGATTCCCTGAGCGATCCTGAAATCTACAGTCACGCCGGCCTGCGGCGCTCCGGTACTCACAACCCGGGCCGTGATCGGTACGCTTTGGCTGGCTCCCTGCGCGATCCAGAGGTAAGGCGTGGTGATTCCGATATCCGATGCTGTGGACGTTGCCGAGAGAGTGCCCGAAACCGATTGCGCCGGATTGTAGACTGCAGGAGCGAGAGTAGCAGTGAAGGTTGCCACTCCAATCGCGGCGGGAGTGATCGCGGTGGAAGCCAATCCGCTTTCATCGGTGACCGCAGAACAGCTCGAAGCACCACCACAGACCGAGAGTGTAGCGCCGTTGGTGGTGCTCCATGCGACTGTTGCGCCGTTAACGGCGGTCACGCCATCGGAGGCGACAACCCGCACACGCAGTGCGTTGGCGGCCTGGGTACCTACAGGTGTTTGAGGATTGCTTCCCTGTAAGAGGACAATCTGATCGGTCGCTGCTGCCCCCATGGTGAGAGCGTTGGTCATAGTGGAGATTGAGCCGCTCGCCGGGTCGGTGATAGTGATGGTCTGGGGGCCATCGCTTTGCGGTGGGGCGGCCAGAAGGATCTGGCTGCTGTTGGTGGCCAGGAGCGGAACCACGTGGCTCCCCACGCTGACGGTGAGGCCGGGCGCGAATCCGATGCCTTGCAAGGCGACAGCTCCGCCATTAATCGGGATGCGCGCCGGATTAACTGAGTCACCGTACAGGACATGGGCGTGATACGTATAATCGGGTCGCCCGTCGCCCCGCAGATCAGAGACTCCGATCATAAAGCTGCTCGTATTCAGTACCTGCGCATCTGGCCGGCTCATACCGAAGGTAGGAGAATTGAAGGGCACGGAGGTAAGGACTGGCGGTGCCGTGCCCTCAGGGTCGCTCGAATTCCACATGCCGACTACCGGAGCGGCTTTCGACTCGCTCGGCGAGCCGGTTTCGTCCAGAGCAGTCACGGCTACGGACAGCGTGCGATTGGCCTGGGCGGTCATTTGGAAGTAGGAAACATTGCCATAGCCGCTGAGGGAGCCGACCCAGTCGCCGGGAGCGGGGACGGTCGCCGGGGCGGCCCATGTCTCGCTAGCGGACCATGGCGGAACTGCCAACGTGCTGCCAGACATGGGAATGTCCTGTTCAAAGTCACCGCTCGCGCTGACGGTGATGATAATCGGCGTAAAACTGCCGGATGGAGCCACTTGCGAAAAGTCGTAGGGGCGGACGCCGCTAGACCAGAGCGGATCCAATGGCTCGACCGAGAGCTGATATTGGGCTGTGCCTTCTCCGTTCGGAATGGGCAATCCGCCGAGATCGAAAAATCCCTCCGAGGTTTGATTTGTCGAACCGAATTCACTGTAGGCATTTCCCAGGGAATCGATTAATCCTGTAATAGGATTACCGGCGTTGCCGGTGAAGAGAAATCCCGAAACAGAGGAAACTGAGTATTGGTGCGAGGGCAATCCCGTGGAAGGATCAATCCAACGGGCGAACACGTTCACGCCTTGCATGGGCTGACCCTCGGCGCCGAAATGATCCACAAAATAGACGGACCCGTGGATTCGAGCAGTGTTCGCTGGGGATGTGGCAGGGGGATAAAGACGGGAAAGAGCGGCTACGTCATCGGGCGCGAGCTGGTAAGGGTTCGGATAGCAAACGGTAATCGGTACGCAATTTATCGAATCCATGTAATGCATGACAGGAAAGCCTGCATAATCGTCGGCGGTTGGGTGCGGATTGCCGGTGCTCACGTTTAAATTAAGCTGAGACCAGCCGAGGCCGAGGACATTTCCCAGCACGCGCACCAGGCGGTATTCCACGTCGGTAAGTTGCGCTGGCTGTAGTGCGCATTGTCCATTGATTACGACCAACGCGTGCAGTAAATTTGCGCTGGTGTTGAAGTTGTCCGCGCCTCCATAAACCGCGTTCCAGAAGCATTGTGACGGAGCGCCAGCACCCGCGCCCAGCAGTGCGTCAGTCACTGAGCCGTCATAGTCGTAGACAATCCCAACCGGAGTTTCAGTGGCGGCGGGAGTGATGTCGGCGGGAGCGGTTACGGTTCCATTCGAGTTGACGGCTATATTGCTGCCGTTTACATCTTCGGCAAGCTGGCCGGGGTTGGTGACCGTGATGGCCGCGACGGAAACCGAACTCCATTGCAGGAAAGCGCTGGCGACGAAGGCATTGGCAGCGGTGTTCGGCAGGATGGGACTTAGGTCTCCTTGGTCTGTGTAGTAATTCACCTGGCCTTCCGACCAGGTAAGGGGCTGGCCCATCGCCGATGAGTTGAAGAAGGTGGAACCGGCAACATATTCGGGGCCGCCAGCGATGGCCATCGCCGCGAATGACATAACCACAGCGACCACTGCAGCCACCCGAAACAACACGCGGTCGAGGGATGCGGTGGATTTCTGCGCAATCGGGCGCATTATTCCTCACCACTGGCACGGCGTACTGCGTGGAAGAAGTCGGTATAGGGAACAAGTTTTCTCCCAGCAATCACTGGATCGGCCGAGAGCGCAGAAATATTCTGGACATTCGTCTTGATCCTGCCTTGGGGATCGATGGCGAATCTTCCCATGGGGCCAGCTACGGGACTGGTGAGCCCCAGCCTGCTGAGCGGGTACAAAAACAACATGACTCGCTCCCCTACGCGGTAATGTTCTTTACTAGTCCAGAGGCCGGCCCACTCGTGGATGGTTAAGTTCTGGCCGGTGGTAGTTCCGCGAAGTGCATGTTCCACTTGAAAGGTGACCATGGTGGAAGCCGTGGTTTCGCCGGACGCTGACGCCAGGCGGCCTCCAGCGCGTCCCACAGCAGTAACGCGGCCGGAAAATATGATTCCGGCTGCGCCAGCGATTTGCGGCAGGCGAATCGGGGAAGGGGCGACCGGGATACGCCACGGTTCAGCGATAGGCACAGGAAGGGGAAACGGGGAAAAGTGAGGAGTATCCGGCGGACCCGCTGTTATCGGCGTGAGAATACGGAAGTGATCCTCAGCGGCGGTCTGTGCCCGCAGTGGGGAAGTGAAGAAGATCGAAGCTAAGAAAATCAGTAAGGAACAGGCGAGCAGACGCCAGCAGCTCCCGGTCATAGCAATCACCCTGGGGAACCAATCTCTGCTCGGAGGTTTTGGGAAACCGATCACATGTTAAGCGGAGTTCGGGAAAAGGCGCAGTGACAGATATCACAATGAGCCTGTGGATCGCGGGCGCTCAGGAATAACGCGCCAGAACTAAAGGAATTGCCGGGAAGAGGCCTACCTTCTAAAGCTATGGCTGCAAATGGTGGCGCGGGCTAATCCTTTCGCTCGCAATGCCGATATTGCAGTCAGGGCGACCTGCGTGAAAATCCTGTTGGTGGATGACAGCAAAACGATTCTGCGAGAAAACGAACGCGTTCTCCACAAGGCGGGGTATGAAGTGATTTGCGCCGAGGACGGCGAGCGTGCATTGAAACTGGCGCGGGAGCACAAGCCGGACTTGATCCTGCTGGATATGATCCTTCCAAAGGTGAGCGGTCCAGAGGTGCTCGCCCGCTTGAAAAATGACACTGCTACGGCAGGCATTCCAGTTGTAGTGCTAAGCAGCCTCACGGAGAGAAACCGGCAAAAGCTGATCGAAGCGGGGGCTGAAGATTACGTGGAAAAGAACTCCCTCGCTCCGCAACCTGGCGTCAATTTACTGCCCACCATACTGGAAAATTTGATTTGCCGGATTAACCGCAAACGGGGAATTGCTTTTAGCAGCATCCCGCTGAACAAAAAATAGAATTGTCTGTACGAAACCTTGCGAGTCTTGCCACCCGCGCGGTTACTCGGGAGAGCGGTTACTTGGCAAAGATTCCGCTTATGGCCTGCGCCGCAGGTGCTCTTCGGCGCTCAAATTCGCTCCGGCCAGCAGCAACAATCCCGACAGGAATGCCCAAAACATCATGCTCACCGACAGAGAGAAAGGTCCGTAGACCTCGCCGAAATTGAGCCAGGGCAGCGCCAGAATATAACCGTACTTCAAAGCTTCCGAGAGCAATCCCATGATGAAGGCCGCCGGAAGCACGGCTCGCGCCGGAACTTTGCCATTGGGTAAAACCCAATAGATGAGAAAAAAGACGGCGACGCTGGTAGCGATGGCAAATACCTTCATCATCACAAAGGCGGCCAATCGAATAGAGCCGGTGCCGTGGCCGCGCAGTACGAATTGCAACAGGGCCATGTTTCCGGCGGTCATAGCAATCGAAAGCAAAGTCAGCACACCGCAGCCGAATGCCAGTCCCAAAGAGATCAACTGATTCCCCAGATACGACCGGTTGCTGGGAAACCGCCAGATCCGGTTCAGAGCAACTTCCAGCGGCATGAAAACGCCCGAAGATGTGACCAATAAAATAATGAGCGAAACGACCTGCACCCGTTGGCGGCTGTTCACCATGGCGTTGAGGTTGCGAATCACGAACTCCTGACCTGCGGGCAGATAGTCTCTCAAGAGCTCCAGAATCACGTCGTACATAACGCGGGAATGGAAAACGCGCCGGATGAGCGTCATCAGCAGAACGACGAAAGGGAAAAAGGACAATATCGCGTTGGCGGCGACCGAGAATGCAAAAGTATGCACATCGGTCCGCAACAGGTACTTAATGGTGGAGACCGTTATCCCTGAGGATCGTTTGTGCCGTTCCGGTGGCGGGGGCGTAGTAGTTCGCTCCGTCAACAGAGGGGTTACAACCGGAGCTGTGGTCGGTTCAGGCATGGCGGTACAGGCTAATCCTATCAAGGGTTTGGCTCCGCGGCGGTGTTTCGTAGCAAACGAAAGTTCCGGTGGAGGAACGGCTTTTCTTATACCTCGTTAAAAGAATCGAAAAACGGCAGGTTGCCTTTTTTTACGTTTCCCTTCTAATTCTTCTTGTCAAACGATTTAGTAGTGCTTATTATCGTTTGCTCATTCCCCGGTGTATGCCGGGCGATGGGTTTGTAAGGCAGGTTGACGTCTTGAGTAGCGCCGTAGAAACAGCGTCGATGGTTCAGGGCTCCGAAGGTTCTCGCCGCAATGTCTTTGCGTGGCGTTGAACTTGAGGAGTCTTTTGCTTTGGGGCAATTTCCGCGGCACTGATGACGCGACCGAGTTCTACCGTTTCTCCGAAGGGGGCGTTCCGGTTCGCCGGAGCAACATTACAGGAGATTCGGGGAACCAATTCTTCACGACAGTGAAAGGAGTTTTCCGTGAGAGAGAAGGGAACAGTAAAGTGGTTCAACGGGGCGAAAGGATATGGTTTTATCCAGCGCTCCACGGGGGAGGACGTTTTCGTACATTTCTCCGCGATTCAGGAGAACGGCTACCGCTCGCTCAACGAGGGCGAGACCGTGGAGTTCGATTTGTTGAAAGGCCCCAAAGGCTTTCAAGCGGGCAACGTAGTCCGCGCTTAAACCTGCTGTTTTCGACTTCCCTACCCTCCCGCCCCATCGGGAGGGTTTCTTATTGCGAGGCAGGATTTACAAAGCTGCGGTGAGCC
>JBAVQD010000219.1:0-1575 GCA_049693675.1 Candidatus Sulfotelmatobacter sp.
TGAGGATGCGATCGATAAAGGCCCACCCGGTCTTGCTGAGTTTCTCTTCGCCCTTCGCGTCCCAGAACAAATTCTTGCCGTCATCGCTGACGGAGACATTTGTGTGCATGCCGCTGCCATTCACTCCAACTACCGGCTTAGGCAGGAACGAGGCTGTGAATCCCAGGTTGGTCGCCACCTGCCGGCAGATCAGTTTATAAAGCTGAATCTGATCTGCAGCCGCGACGACTTCGCCGTACCCGTAATTAATTTCGAACTGCGAGGGCGCAACTTCAGGATGGTCCTTCTCATTCTGGAAGCCCATCGCGCGCTGCACTTCGGCCGTGGTGTCGATGAATGTGCGCAGCGGATCGCCAGGGAGCGAGTGATAATATCCGCCGGTGTTTACGTACTCGAACTTGCCGGTTTCGTGGTAGTTTCGCTCCGCATCCGCGCCTTTAAACAAGAAACCTTCAATCTCATTGGCAGCGTTGAGCGTATAGCCTTTTTTCTTGTGCAGATCGCCGGCAAAGCTTTTTAATACCCCGCGAATATCGGCGCTGTAGGGCGTCCCACCCTTGTCGATGACTTCGCCGAACACCAGCACTTTTCCTGAGCCGAACACATCCGCCGGAGCCCAGTAAAATGCGCTCCAATCGATGCCGAGGCGAAGATCGCTCTCGCGCTGTGCGGTGAAGCCGCGAATCGATGATCCATCGAAAGTAAGGTTGTCCCAGCTCTTGATGAGAAATTTTTTGTCATAGTCCAGCATGTGCAGCCGGCCTTCGAGATCGCTGAAGAGTACGGTGACGGCTTTGATCCGCTTCTCGTCGGTCAAATACTTCAGCCGATGCTCCTGGATCTTGTCGATGGCGACGCGATTCTTGCGTTGCTCCTTGGCTTCGAGGTTCAGTTCTTCCAGTTCGTCATAAGTAAGGGCCAGAAAATTGCGAAGTTCATTAGGCATGGATGGTCTTCAGTCTCCTATTCGTGATCTGCAGATAATGATTTCAGCAAGTAACGCCAGCGAAACATGGAGTTGAAATGGCTGGGGAGTACCGGAAAGAATATCGCGAGTGAGGACCGGCGACAATCGAAAAAGCTGATACGAGGCAGAAGCAAATCTGTTCGGCAAGAAAAAATCAGACTACCGTACGCCCAGCCCGGTTCCGGGCATCATGCGGATGATTACACCCAGCGCGGTCAGCACCGCGATGTAATAAACGGTGATGCCACGGCTGGAATGGGACGGCAGGTCTTTGGCGAAGAAAACTTGATAGGCAGCGCCCAGCGCCACCAGAAAAAACATGTTTTCGCCGAGCACCAGCCACAGACCCAGACACGCCACCAGCAGGACTGCGCGCTCTAGCTTGCTTAAGGCGAGCACGGCCTGGCCGCCATCCAGAATCCAGAGAGGAACTAGATTCAGCAGATTCAATACTGCTCCCACCCGCGCCAATGCTGCCCACAGAGGATTGCCCGTCTGCCACCACAAAGCGGCGCAGGCAAGCGCCACGAAAAATCCCGCCAGCGGCCCAGCCAGGTTGATCGCCGCTCGCGTCTCCAAAGGCACGCCCAAAGCCTGCCAGCGGACGT
>JBAVQD010000220.1:0-3392 GCA_049693675.1 Candidatus Sulfotelmatobacter sp.
GCCCAAACGTCACTGGAATCCGGGGAAACAAAAAAGGGCAGATCGCCGATCAAGCTCACGCCCTTGGCATGGGCATGCTGCTTGAGTTGATCGGTCTGGCGGAACAGCAGGAATTGCGCGAAGCGAATCTGATCGATTTTACTTGCTAACTCTCGCCGCGCCTCGGAGAGAGCATCCGGGCGGCGCTGAACCAACTCCGCTGGCCACTCCAGATAAGAAGCGCCCTGATACTTTTCTTTCAGCGCCCGGAACAGAGCGTAGTCTTCCAGCCAATGCGCTTGGCTGGCGCAGAACTCGTCGTAAGCAGCCGCGAGATCGCTGTCACGGAGATCCGTGTCACTGTGCTGCCCGGACTTAAAGTTTGCCCATACGGTTTCGAGCAGCCGCTGTTTGAACGGGATAACCGAGTCGTAGTCGACCGCGTCTGCGGAAAACTGAGACTGGGCGTCGCTCGCCTGTAATAGTCCGTCCGAAATCAAAGCGTCGGGACTGATCAGCAATTCGTTGCCCGCAAACGACGACATGGATTGGTAAGGCGAGTTTCCGTAACCCGTCGGGCCGAGCGGTAGCGCCTGCCACCACCTCTGGCCGGCATCGTGGAGACGATCAATCCAGGAGAAGGCGGGCGATCCCACATCGCCGATGCCATACGGCGAGGGCAAAGACGTGACGTGCATCAACAAACCGGACGCCCGATATTCAGACGGAAACGGCGGAACGCTCGTGCGCCCGTCGGTATCGGTCATCATCGCACTCCCGAACCCAGCGCATTGTTCACCATCTGCTCCGCCTCGCCAAGGATCGCGTTCAGATGGGTCTGGCTCTTGAAACTCTCGGCGTAGATTTTATAAATGTTCTCGGTACCAGAGGGTCGCGCTGCAAACCAACCACTCTCCGCCACAACTTTCAAGCCGCCAATTGGCGCATCGTTGCCCGGGGCTTTGGTCAGCTTGGCGGCGATGGGCTCGCCCGCCAGGTCTGACTCCTTCACCGCGTCCGGCGTGAGTTTTTCCAACTTTGCTTTCTGCTCGGGCGTAGCGGGCGCGTCGATGCGCGTGTAGTAGGGGATGCCGAACTCCGCCGTCAGTTCGCAGAAATGTTCTCCAGGATCCTTGCCGGTGCGCGCGGTAATCTCCGCCGCCAGCAAATCCATGATCGGCCCGTCCTTGTCGGTCGTCCATACGGTGCCGTCAAGACGAAGAAAACTCGCTCCAGCGCTTTCTTCTCCGCCGAAACAATACGAGCCATCGATCAGGCCCGGCACAAACCACTTGAAACCTACCGGCACTTCGCGGAGCTGGCGGCCAAGTTTTTTAACGACCCGGTCAATCATGCTGCTGCTCACCAGCGTCTTTCCCACCGCGACTGTGTCACGCCACTGGGGCCGGTGCGTCAGCAAATATCGGATGGCAACGGCAAGATAATGATTCGGATTCATCAAACCGGCAGCGGGAGTCACGATCCCGTGCCGATCAGCGTCGGTATCGTTCCCGAACGCCACCTGGTACTGATCGTTTAAGGCGACTAGCCTTGCCATCGCATAGGGACTCGAACAGTCCATGCGAATTTTGCCGTCATGGTCGACCGTCATAAACGAAAATGTCGGGTCAATTATTTTATTGGTGACGACGATTTCCAGGCCGTAAATGGAATTGATCGGCTCCCAGTAAGGCAACGAAGCTCCCCCCAGAGGATCAACGCCAAGTTTAAGGTGAGCGCTGCGAATCGCATCCATGTCCACAACATTTTTGAGATCGTGAACATACGGCAGGATGAAATCTTCCTGGTGCGTGGTTGCGGACTTCATAGCTTTAGTAAACGGAATCCGCTTCACACCGGCATTCCCTGCTCGCAACAATTCGTTCGCGCGGTTCTCTACCCACCGGGTCACGTCGGTATCAGCCGGGCCGCCGTTGGGGGGGTTGTACTTGAAGCCTCCATCTTCTGGCGGATTGTGCGATGGCGTGACGACGATGCCATCCGCAAGATGGTCTTTCTCTTTGCGCTCACGGTTGTAAACCAGGATCGCTCGCGAGATCACCGGCGTCGGAGTTATTCCGTTCTCTTGCTGAATGATCGTCTCCACGCCGTTTGCCGCCAGCACTTCGAGGGCGGTGCGCTGCGCGGGCTCCGAGACTGCATGGGTATCTTTGCCCATATACAGCGGGCCGTCGATACCCTGCCCGTGCCGGTATTCGCAGATGGCCTGTGTAATGGCGAGGATGTGCGCTTCGTTAAAAGTGCCACACAGGGGAGAGCCGCGGTGTCCGCTGGTGCCGAAGCTGACAAGCTGGTTGGGGTCATCCAGGTCGGGACGCCGCTCGAAATATTCCTTCTGCAGGTGAGCCACGTCTACCAGCAACTCCTTCGGCGCTGGTTTGCCGGCCAGCGGCGAAATGCGTTCCCCTGTCGGGGATTGTGTTTCTAAAGTACTGGGCATGGTTCCACCTTCCAGATCTGGCTCGCGTATTCCGCAATTGAGCGATCGCTCGAAAACTTTCCGGAGCTGGCGACATTCAAGATCGCTTTGTGCGCCCATGCGCCGGAATCGGCATAGAGCGCGCCGACCCGGTCTTGCGCGTTGCAATATGAGGTCAGATCCGCCAGATTCATGTAGTGATCGCCTTGGGTCAGAAGCGTCTCGCGCAAGGGAGCAAATATACCGGGTTCATTGCGACTGAAGAAGTCAGAGAAAATCAGGTCCAGCGCGGCTCGCGTCTCTGGTTCATGTTCATAATGCCAGTTCGGGTTGTACCAGGCGCGGCTGTTCTCGACTTGCTCTACGGTGAGCCCGAACAGGAACATGTTTTCTTCTCCAGCTTCTTCGGCCATTTCGATGGTCGCACCGTCGCGGGTTCCGACCGTTAACGCTCCGTTCATCATAAATTTCATGTTGCTGGTTCCGCTGGCTTCGTAGCCGGCGGTCGAAATCTGGTTGGAGACGTCGCTGGCTGGAATCAGCCGCTCCGCCAACGAAACGTTGTACTCCGGGATGAAGACGACGCAGAGGCGGCCGCGCGCCACCGGGTCGCCGTCAATCGTGCTCGCCAGGTTGTTGATGAACTTTATGATGAGCTTGGCCAGCGTGTAAGCCGGCGCTGCTTTACCCGCGAAGAAAAATGTCCGCGGCACTACCTTCATGCCGGGATTTTCCCGCAGCCGGTTATAGCAAATCACAATTCGCAGCGCATTCATCAATTGCCTTTTGTATTCGTGAATACGCTTGATGTGGCAGTCGAAAATAGTATCCGGGTCGACGACACGTCCCGACGTTGACTTGAGCCAATTGGCAAACTGCACTTTGGACTCTCGCTTCGACTTGAGGAAGCGTTCGCGAGCACTGGAATCCTCCGCGAATGGCTTGAGCTGTTTGAGCAGGCTGAGATCGGTAA
>JBAVQD010000221.1:0-2038 GCA_049693675.1 Candidatus Sulfotelmatobacter sp.
ACCCAAACCTGCTAACGCCATCAACACGGCCAGAATTCGAGGCAGGAATGTCGATCGGAAAATGAGGTAGCCGATCAGTAGGCAAAAAGGCCCGAAGAAAGTCAGCGGGCTGATGTTAAAGGAAGCGCGATCAACGAACGCAAGAGCGGTAATGGCGCATCCTGCGAGACTGACGAGGGCCGCCAGCAAGGAAAGGCTCTTGTTCACCGGCTTGAACAAATAATAGAGGAGCAGAGTCAATCCGACATAGAGCGCGGTTGAGATCAGGTTGACGGTGAGACTCAGCCGCGGCCAACCAGCGAGCAGGGAGCCGGAAATTGCGGTGAGAAAGTAAAGCAAATAGACGACACCAGTTATCCTGGCATTGGGATTCCGCATGGCTCTTGCAATCCATTCCATCACTTCGTAGCCTTCCTGAGGGACGCTCCATCGATGGTTCGCCCCCGAGAGTTTCCGATACCGATATAAGCGCGCAGATAACCCCCTGAATGGTCAATATTGCTCGCAATTTCCAGTGAAGTGCGGCTCTAGGACCGAACGTTGGTCGAGGCAGTCCGCAGTCAATATTTTCGAGTTCTGGTCGAATGCGGACGAAAAGAACCCCTCCCATTCTTACTCGGCTCCGGTTCCCGATCGGCGCGTCTCATCATCCAATGAGCCACAGGAAATCACATAGTAGGCATATTCGTGCATGGCGAACAACGAATATCTCGTTGGAGTGGGGCCATACGCCCCACCCTCACACTAGAGGAGCAAGAGAGGCAGCAGGATCGCACCTCGCGGCCCAGCTTCATACCGGAACGGATAGCCTCACTTCTCCCCTTTTCCCTCGCCAGCCTTCTGGGCCTCCCTGGCTGACTCGGAAATGATCCGGGCCACCGTCGCATTCCTATCCAGGCCCCATCTCGCCATCAGCCGCTCCAGCATTTGTTCCTGCTCAGGGCTGAGCGCCACTCTCAGTCGCCTACCGTCCTTCTTTTCCATTGGTCTACTCCTCTCTAAAAGACTACGCTGCGGCCCGCATGGACTTTTGGGGCGTCTCCTCCGACCGCGGCTAGGGTTAGGGGTAATCATGCGGCTTAAGACGCGTCTGGCGAGGCCTTGTCGTCGGTAGGAAGCGCCGGGGGCGTCAGCGTCATTGCTGTGATTGAGGCATACATCATTCTGGCCACCATGCCGAAGCCGATGGCCCAGCGGAAGTTCCGTCAGGCACCGCCCTTTCTGGATCAGGATGTCAAACGCGTAGTAGTGAATGCGTGACTCAGCTCCCCAGACTGGAACGTGGCGATGAAGTACTACAAGGAGCAGAGAGAAGTGCTGGTCAAGATGAAGGCAAAGTCTTCCCGCTCGACGTAAAGCCTGGAGACCGCATTCTGTTCGGAAAGTATTCGGGCACCGAAATCAAGATCGATGGCGAGGAATTCCTCATTATGCGTGAGGAAGAAGTGCTCGGCATTCTCAAGTCAGTCTCCGCCCCGAAACGGTGATACTCGAACTTCAGGTGGTAGGAGATGCTAGGCAACGTGCCGAGCATGCTAAGCACATGGCTGCGGTGGCCGCTGACGCGACTGCCATCACTCTTTAGCCAGCGCTGGACCGAGCCGGTTTTCACCCACCGATGGTGGTCTGATGTTAGCCGATCTTCTATTCGGCTTGTGATGGCGAATCATGGCAAATAACATATCCATTCGCTCTACTGTCAGCCAGCTTTTGTTGCGCGCACTGTATCGCCTCAAACTGTTGTTTAAATGGGTATCGTTCAATCTGTGGAGCGCCGAAACTGGTAGATTGCGACGGCGGCCAACTCTTAGCGGTGTAGACAACTACCATGTAATTGCAAGAGGATGAGCCGTCTTCAATTGTGATGGTGCGGTTAGATAAATCAGATTCGCGCAGCAATGTTCGCTTGAAAAGCATAGTGGCAGAAGTCTACTCTTTGTTGACAGCGAATGACGGCAAGCTGGCTTTCAAGGTTTCGCTAGCTGTCGGACAACTGTAATGTTTGGTCACTATGCGCAGATCGCGATCTGCATAGGAG
>JBAVQD010000222.1:0-5089 GCA_049693675.1 Candidatus Sulfotelmatobacter sp.
GTGTAAGCCAACGCCATGTCTTCGTATTCCACGCGGTAGCCGCGGCGCAGAAGAGCCATCGTCAGATCGGCGTCCTCGGCAACGGTGTCGATCTGATAGCAGCCGGCCTCGCGCACCGCCGAAACTCTCCACGCTCCGATAGCTCCCGGCACTACGCTGACCGCGCCGAGAACATCCAAGGCGCGGCGTTCGAAGTTTTGGCTGGTGATGTATTCCAGAGCCTGCCAGCGCGTCCACAGATTCACGCGGTTCCCAACTTTGGCATTGCCCGCGATGGCACCTACCTTGGGATTAACAAAATGCGGCACCAGACGCGATATAGCGTCACTCGCAATGATCGTGTCGGCGTCGATGCCTACGAATAGTTCGGCATCTTCAATATGTTCGATACCAAAGTTGAGAGCCTCAGCCTTGCCCGCATTGGGCTTCGTGATAATAAGAACTTTTCCGGCGTCTTCCTCCGCCAGGAATGCAGCGCGCGCCACCGCAAGAGTGCGATCTTTGGAACCATCGTCGATCACGATCACGCGTAGGTTGCGGTAATCGGAGTTGAGCGCGGCGCGAATCGTCCGCACAATAACTTTTTCTTCGTTATAGGCTGGTATGAGAACAGCCACTTTCGGTTTATAAGACGCGACTTCCGCCGGCTTGCCGAAAATCTTTTCACGCAGCCGGTCATAGATGGCAGCGGTGCCAATGAAAAGCAGCCGGCCGGTCATGAGCAGGTCACCGACAAAAAATATCCACGTGATTAAAACGATGCCGGCCTCGAACAGCCAGAAGCCCAGCCCATCCAGGCGCGCAGCCCATCTTTGTCCCGTGCTCAAGGGCGCCATCACATCGGCCCGCGTCTTGCCAAACAACTGAAACACCGGCACCACCGAATATCCCCGCGCCCGAATGCCATCGATGATCATGGGCAGCGCACGAACCGTTTCCGCACGATTCCCGCCGCCATCATGCAGCAGCACGATGTTGCCGCATCGCAGGTCGCCGGCGGCGCACGGTGGCAAGTGCGCCAGTACATAAGAAGAGATTTCCTCGGCAGTGTGCCGCCGCGGCTTGTCATTCCAGTCGTTGGGATCGATCCGGTTGCCCACCGTGATGTATCCCATATCTTGTGCAAACTCGAGCGGCTTTACCTGATCGGCAGTGTCAGGCTCTTCGTCAATCGCATATGGCGGCCGCAGCAGCGTAGCTCGAATCCCCATCAGGCTGGCGAAGAGCCGCTCGGTGAGATTCAACTCCACCTTCATGTAGCCCGAAGAAATGTTGCTTACGTCCGGATGCGTAAACGTGTGATTACCGATGGTGTGGCCTTCGTTGTAGATGCGTTTGGCCAGGCTCGGGAACTTATCAGTCTGAATGCCGATTAGAAAAAATGTGGCGGTGGCGTGCTCGCGCTTGAGAACATCAAGAACTTTCGGTGTCCACTCGGGATCAGGGCCATCATCAAATGTAATCGCAACCTGATTCGGACTGTAGCCGTAGCGCCCTACACGAAACGGTTCCGGCATGTTCTGAAAATTCTCGTCGGTAATCAGTTTTGTCATCGGATCGATGGTGAGGTCGCGGATGCCGTGAGTTGGAAGTTCCTCAATGCGGAGAATTTCGCCTTGGCCTTCCATGTCGACATCCTGACCGGGAGGCACGTCTCGGATTTTTTCCGCGGCGCCCGCGTCGCCAGGAACGTCCCAGATACGCCAAAGCGAACGGTCCTCGCCGCCCAACCGCCACAAAGCAAAAGTCTGAATGCCCAGCGTCTGTGCAGCCCGCATGTGGTTCAGCGCCGTTACCGCATCCAGAAACCACACATCATGGCGAAGACTGCGCTCATCCAGATAACTGAAGTGCGGATTCAGCGCGTCGTCATCGAAGGTCACGTCCTCATCGGAATCGCGAGCGGCCAGCCAGGCCTCCTGCACGCTGACGGAACTGTCATGAACATCTGGCGGAAGCTTCCCTTTCTTCGGCTTGAGCACCCAGTCATAGCCGTAGTTGGCGATGGCGCAGATCAGTTTTTCCCGAGGAACTACTTTTTCAACAAACTTGAGATTGTCGACGAACCAGTCTTGCGAAGCCACCGGCCCCGATGCGGCCCCCGGATAGTGCTCGTCGTAATTCATTACGATCACGCCGTCCGCGGGCGCGGAGATAGCAGCATAATCGAACTCCTCATTGTGCGCCGGCACGCTTACATACAGCTTCATCCCTCGCGCATGCAGGTCCGACGAGAGTTCATTCAACAGCGCGACATAGCCTTTCTGCCCAGAGGCGGGGAACGCTTCGAAATCGACCATCAAGCCACGAAAGTGGTCCGAAGAAAGAAATATGCCAACCTCCTTTCGAAATTCCGCCCGCGCATCCGGATTGTTGAGAAACCCGGTTATATCTGCCACCCAATCGGTGCCGTTGAAATTATTCACCATGGGAAAGACTTCCATGCTCGGGTCTTCAGCCTTCAGGAATGGCATCACGCGGTCATCCACCGAGCGCGCACGATTGTTTTGCACGACATCGAAAAACCTATTGGTCTGGTCGTCCACTCCCTGCAGGTGGCCGTCGGGCGTGAGCACGTGAAGCCAGTCGGGATAAAGCAGATCGATCTGGCGGGCGAAATCGCGAAGCGAAGAAAAACTAGCAGCATCCCAGGGGACATAAAACGCCGCCCGAATTCCCTCTTCCTGGTTCAGTTTTACCTCAGAGGCTGGCAGCTTCGATTTACGGTGGGAGCGGTTGGCCAGCTTCTTCAGGCGATCACGCGCCTTGTCTCTCTCATTTTCCTTCAATGCCCTGAAGGCGCGCTTCTGCGGGGAAAACAGCAGTTCCGGCAACCGCTCGTCCCGCAAGGCACTGTATACAAAGAAAATAATGAGTGCGGAGAGCGCTGCGACGACAATGTCGACCAAGCGTCTCAGGCGCTTCCAGCGAGCGCGTTGCGGATCATAAAAGACGGGTTCAGCCATGGATGGTCAATCGCTTATCGTATGCCGCGGACGGCAAGTGGTCAATTCGTGAGGAGGCAGAAGACGAGGAACGCCCAGCTCTAATTAGCCAATTAGATGCTCCTGGCGCGCGCCAAGTTGACTGCAACGCGCTATATTCTCAGCGTGCTGAAACTGCTGCGAAAAGATGTTCGCTTTTTTCTTGCCGCGACCCTAGTCGCGGTTGCGCTGCGCCTCGTCTTCCTGCTGCATTTCCCCGGAGTCGTCGACGATTCCCGTCTCTACGCCGATATCGCCATGAACTGGCTGCAATATGGCATCTACGGCATTACAAACTCCGGCCATGTTATGCCCACACTCTCCCGCTTGCCGGGGTATCCTGCATTTCTCGCCGCCATTTTCTACGTCTTCGGTTGGAGTAACTTCCGCGCGGTTTTGCTGATTCAGCTCTTGTTCGATCTCGGCACCTGCTGGTTGATTGGCGATATTGCGCGCCGTATCTTTTCGGACCGGGCTGCTAAAGCGGCTTTCATGCTCACTGCTCTCTGTCCCTTTCTCGCGAATTATTCGGCCGCGGTTCTCACCGAGACTCTGGAAATCTTCTTCACAACCCTCGCCCTGGATTTCGCCATTTTCGCAATGGCCAAATTGCGGGCAGAGTCCGAATCGCAAAGTACGCTACCGTCAAACTCGAACATGACTCCGTGGTTCGGCTGCGGATTCTCGATTGCAGCTTGCATTCTGCTGCGCCCCGATGGCGGAATTCTGCTCGCCGCGATCGGCGCGTATTTGTTTTTGCTTTTTGCGAGCGAAATAATTAAGAGAAGAAAACGCGCCGGCGCGCCTCATCTCGCTCCCATTCTCCGCTCTGGGATTATTCTTGTCATCGCTTCGCTCGCTCCGCTGATTCCCTGGACTGTGCGAAACCTGCATACCTTGCACCGCTTCGAACCGCTGGCTCCGCGTTATGCCAACGATTCCGACGAACCCGTGATGAGCGGATTCAACCGCTGGACCAAGACCTGGATCGTGGAGTACGCGTCAGTCGAAGAAATCTATTGGAACGTGCCCGGTGACGCCATTGACTTCACGCGCCTGCCCCGGCGCGCCTTCGATTCAGAACAGCAGCGCCAGGAAACCGCGCAACTTTTCGCCGATTACAATCAGGATCACGATATATCACCGGAACTCGACGCGCGCTTCGCCGCGCTGGCCGCGGCCCGAATTCACGCGGCGCCCCTGCGTTACTACGTTTGGCTGCCGACTCTGCGTATTGCCGACATGTGGCTTCGTCCGCGAACCGAGCTTCTGCCTTCGGACCCGCGCTGGTGGGAGTTCAATGACGATGGCGTGTGGCTTGCCGTGAGTGCAGTTTTCGGATTGCTGAATCTGGCCTACGTCGCTGCGGCATTCGCCGGGTTCGTGCGCGGCCATGAATGTCACGGCCTCGGCTTGCTGTTTTTTTTCCTGTTGCTGCGCTCGCTTTTTCTCGGCACCCTGGAAAATCCCGAGCCCCGCTACACGCTGGAATGCTATCCCGTGCTCATCGTCGCCGCAGCCGCGCTATTCATCGGTAAATCGCATGGCAACGAGCGAAAATCCGCATAAACAGGCTCCCGAATCTAGTACGCCGTATGTGAGAAGCCGTACTCAAACGTTTCACAAGCGTGAAAAATACTGAAAATTAAGCTTGAACACTGTGGCCTCGGAGTTGCACAATAGCGCCCCATCAGGTCCCCAGGGTCTCACGTGCATTTCTGCTTGGCTCACCTCGGGTCCATTCTAAAGGAGAACTGAATGTTGGCTACCGACTCGTTGTCGTGTGTGTCCCGCACCTTTGCGCTTGTGCTGCTCGCGTTCTGCGTCGTGGTGTTTTCCGGAGAGAATCTCGCGGCTCAACAAGCGACTGCATTGCTGACCGGAACGGTCAAGGACTCCTCGGGGGCAGTCGTCTCGGATGCAAAGGTCACGCTGAAGAACTCCGATACCAACATCACTAGAGTCTCCAAGTCCGACAAGAATGGAGATTTTCTATTTACGTCGATTCCGATCGGTTCTTACGAAGTGAGCGTCGAGCGGCAAGGCTTCAAGAGATCGGTGCGCCGGGGAATCACGCTCGAGATAAATCAGAATGCTCGCCTGGA